>JADDQE010000202.1 GCA_016781525.1 bacterium
TTCTATTTTGAGATGGGGAGTGGGGCTGGCCGTAGCGTTTTCGTGAAGCTAATGCGTTTGCGGCCCTTGGAGGCGTATGTTATAATCGCCAACCGACAACTTGATACGCGACTCATCGCGATGGGCGGAGGGACTGGCCCGATGAAGCCCGGCAACCCCTACCTTTAGGTGTGGGACGCGCAAGCTTGAACGATTGCGTCATTAGCTTGCGAGTGTTCCTGGAGCCTGATGTTAGGAAGGTGCCAAATCCTGCGGCGCGCTTTGGCAGCGCTGAAAGATGAGAGGGAGTGACGGTATGGCCTCTCGTAGTGAGTGGCCTTTTTTAGTGGGAAACGGCATGCAGACGGTGTGGTGGGAGGCGGGTACACTCTGCCTGGTCGACCAGCGAAAATTGCCCCATATTGAGGAGACGGTGCGCTGTTGCACGGTCGCCGATGTCGCCGATGCGATCCGCACAATGGTGGTTCGCGGCGCGCCCGCGATTGGTGTAACTGCCGCGTATGGCATGGCGCTCGCCGCTCAAAACTCAGAGGCGGAGGATCGCGCCGGGCTGCTCGATGCCCTGAGTCAAGCGAAAGCAGTGCTGGACACGACTCGCCCAACGGCCGTTAACCTACGCTGGGCCACCACTCGGATGTTTGACCTTGCCCTGGCCGACGCGGCGGTCGAGACGCTACCTGAGCGGCTCCTCACGGAGGCTCACCGAATTCGCGGTGAAGATGAGGCGATGTGTCATGCTATCGGCGACCATGGCGCCGCCCTCCTAGCTGAGGGATCGCGCATTTTGACGCACTGCAACGCGGGCGGTCTCGCGACGGCGGGCTACGGCACTGCACTCGCACCGATCAAGACTGCGCATAGCTCTGGCAAGCGCCTACATGTGTTGGTCGATGAGACGCGACCGTTCCTGCAGGGCGCCCGCCTTACAGCCTGGGAGCTCAAGGATGCAGGGATTCCCCAGACGCTGATCACGGACAGCATGGCCGGGTACTTTATGCGCCGTGGCGACGTTGACTGTGTGATCGTAGGCGCTGACCGCATCGTAGCGAACGGCGATGTGGCGAACAAGATTGGTACCTACAGCCTTGCTGTTCTCGCCAACGCGCATGGTATTCCCTTTTATGTCGCGGCTCCGACGTCCACAATTGATCTCAGCTTGGCGACAGGCGACCACATCCCGATCGAGCACCGGTCCGCGGATGAAGTTACCCAGCTCGCAGGCCAGCAGCTTGCCCCGGATGGAGTGCAGGCGGCGCATCCCGCTTTTGATGTTACCCCGCACGAGCTCGTCACGGCGATCATCACCGAATACGGAGTGATTCGTCCGCCATTTGGCGAGCAGCTGGCGCGGCTGAGGCAGACGCCGGCGCAAGATTCGCCGGTGATGACCGACGCTCCTCATGCCGAACCGGCGGAAGCGTAGTGCGATTGGTTGTGATGCCGCTCCCTTTTCGCCCAAACTGCCAACCCACAAGCCTCGGCCCACTGCCCCACAACGATGCCTCCGCCGCTTGGGATAGCGTGTTGCGCTATACCCCTTCACTGCCCGCTTTGCCGCTGATTGCTGGCGAAAGCGACGCGCTCGCGCTTCTAGGCGTCGAGGGCTTTGCCACGATCGAGACACAGGCGGGAGAGACGGTACTCGACCGCACCGCTGCAATGCAGAGGCTTGATTCCGTCTATGCTGGCTACCTTCGCGGCACCATGCCTGGGCAGTCGATTGACCTGAGCGGATTGCCCCGTCTACTGCCGGCAGAGCAGTCACCAGTTCGTCGTGCTCAGGCGGTCCTTGGCCTGGTTATCGGCCCGGTTAGCTTGGCAATGACGTTGGTTGACGAGCAGGCTGAGCCAATTATCAGCAGTGGAGAGCTGCTGGATGGTCTCTCCAAGCATCTCTTCTTGCGCCGTTTATGGCTGCAGAAAACCTTGGAGCGCACCGGCCGTCCCGCAGTTGTCTGGGTCTACGAGCCGTATCTCAGCGTATTAACCTCCGCGTTCCGGCCGGCGGCAGCCACGGAGCTGATCGATGCGGCTGACCAAACCTTAGGCACGAGCGGCACTCGTGCGCTTTGGTTGTCGGATTTGGTGACCGCGCTTGCATTGCCCCCGACGATGCGCGTTGATCTGCTGGCGCTGCCGCTGCCAGCTCCCGAACAGGCTCCTGCGGCGGCGGCTTGGATCGATCGTCGGCTGATGGAGAAGACCGCTATCGGTTGGGGCGTTGTGCCGATCACGGCAGAAGGATTGCGGCTAACCTCTGCCGGACGTCTCGCGGCACGGTTCGAGCGCTGGCTGCAAGCACTGGAGGCTGAGGGCGTCTCGGCACAACGCGTGCTAGCGGCCTCACTGATCATGCCTGAAGATACCTTGGCGTTTTTGGAGCCGAGTGAGGCAGAGCGGGCCCTAGCGCTCACAGCCGAGCTTTCATCGTTGGTTCGACAATCGTACGGAGTGGATTAGCAGTTAGTCTACAGGTTACAGGCGACAGGCTTCAGCGCCTAAGCAACGTGCTTAGGCCGGTTCTATACCTGAAGTCTGATACCTGAAACCTACAAAGGAACAAGCAGTGCGGATCATTGTCACTGGCTCAATTGCCTACGACTACATCATGGTGTTCCCGGGGCAGTTCAAAGACCATATTCTGCCCGACAAGATGCACGTGCTGAGCGTGTCGTTCTTGGTCGACTCGCTCAAGCGGCAGCGTGGTGGTACGGCGCCCAACATTGCGTATAACTTGGCTCTTCTCGGCGAGCGTCCCGAAATCGTCGGCACGGTGGGCGAGGACTTTGGCGAGTATCGCTCCTGGCTCGACTCGCAGGGTATTGATACCAGCGGTATCCAGGCGATTCCGGGTGACTTTACGGCGTCGTGCTTTATCAATACCGACCTGCAGGACAATCAGATAACGGCGTTCTATGTCGGCGCTATGGCGCACGCGGCCGGGCTGTCGATCCAAGCGACCGGGGCTACCTCCACGGATCTGGTCATTATCGCGCCGAATGATCCGAAGGCGATGGAGCGCTACGCCGAGGAGTGCACAGCACTCGGCGTTCCGTATCTGTATGACCCGTCGATGCAGGCGCCGCGCATGACAGCGGCTGAGCTTGAGGCTGGCTTCCGTGGCGCTCGGGTGCTCACCGGCAATGATTACGAGTTCGGGATGATGGCTGAGAAGCTTGGGACGACGGAAGACCAGCTGCGCCGGCGCGTCCCAGTCACGGTGATGACCCGCGGCGAGGCTGGCGCGCTAATCACGGTGGGTGACACCGAGTACGAGATTCCTAGCGCCAAGGCCCACGCGGTGGTCGATCCCACGGGTGCTGGCGACGCGTTTCGGGCCGGTTTTGTTAAGGGCATGGCCCGCGGCTTTTCATGGTCGGTCGTGGGCCGGCTGGGTGCGCTTACTGCCGTTTATGCCTTGGAGCAGGCCGGCACGCAGCAGCACTCGTACACGATTCACGAGTTCGTTGAGCGCTACCGTGAAAACTTTGGGGCCTCGGACGAGGTCGACTCGCTGCTCGATGCGGCACAGGTAAGTGTCTAATACATAGCGATACCTGCGCGGGGTGCCTCGCAGTAACTAAGGAGATCTAAGCGGACATGGCGAATAATTACGACGTAAAAGACCTGGGCTTGGCCGAGGTTGGACGGCAACGGATCGAATGGGCGGCGCTGGAGATGCCCGTGTTGAAGCTCATTCGTGAGCGCTTCGAAAAGGAGCGCCCGCTCGAAGGCATCAAGCTGTCGGCGTGTCTGCACGTGACAGCCGAGACGGCGAACCTGGCCCGGACGCTCGCGGCGGGTGGCGCCGATATGGTCCTTGTCGCTTCGAACCCGCTTTCGACGCAGGACGACGTGGCCGCGGCGCTCGTCTCGATCGATGAGATTCCGGTCTATGCGATCAAGGGCGAGGATAACGAGACCTACTATCAGCACCTCAAGGCCGCGCTTGATCACAACCCGCAGATCACCATGGATGACGGCGCGGACCTGGTCACGGGTATGCTCAAGGAGCGTCGTGACCTGCTGACGAATCTCATCGGTTCGACCGAGGAGACCACAACCGGCGTGATCCGGCTCAAGGCCATGGCAAAGGATGGCGTGCTGAGCTTCCCTGTCGTCGCGGTCAACGACTCGCTGACCAAGCACCTCTTTGACAACCGCTACGGCACGGGCCAGAGCACGCTCGACGGTGTTATCCGCGCCACCAATGTGTTGATCGCGGGTAAGACCGTGGTGGTCGGCGGCTACGGCTGGTGCTCGAAGGGCATCGCGATGCGGGCCAAGGGCCTCGGCGCCGACGTCATCGTGACCGAAATCGATCCCGTGAAGGCGCTGGAAGCTGCGATGGATGGCTTCCGCGTGATGCCAATGATCGAGGCGGCTGGCACTGGCGATATCTTTATCACCGCGACCGGCGATATCCACGTCCTGGACGGCGAGGATTTCGCCGCGATGAAGGATGGCGCCATTGTATGTAACTCCGGCCACTTCAACGTCGAGATCAATATTCCTGACCTCGAGAAGATGGCGGTTGAGAAGCGACAGCCGCGCGCCTTTATTGATCAGTATGTCATGTCCGATGGACGTCGCATCAACTTGCTCGGCGAAGGCCGACTGATTAACCTTGCCTCGGCTGAGGGTCACCCCTCCGCGGTAATGGACATGAGCTTTGCCAACCAGGCACTCGCGTCGGAGTTTCTGCTGCGCAACAAGGGTAAGCTCGAGGCCAAGGTCTACGCGCTGCCGGAGGAAGTTGACCGCGAGATCGCGGCGCTCAAGCTTGCAGGTATGGGCATCCGGATCGATACGCTGACGAGCGAGCAGGAGCGCTACCTGAACTCGTGGGAAGAAGGAACCTAGATAAGGCTACCGGTAACAGGTTTCAGGCAACAGGGGCTTGCGCCTGCGTATCCCTCGGAACCTGAAGCCTGCTACCTGAAACCTTGGAGATATTATGGGAACAACATTTACGGATGCGCCCCAGCTCTTTCTGACTTCCGAGTCGGTGACAGAGGGCCATCCCGACAAAATCTGCGACCAGATTTCGGACGCAATTCTGGACTCCCTGTTGGAGCAGGATCCGCGCTCGCGCGTTGCCTGCGAGACCGCGACGACGACGGGGCTTGTGGTGGTGCTTGGCGAGGTTACAACCGAGGGCTATGTCGAGGTTCAGAACGTGGTGCGGCAGGTCGTCACCGACATTGGCTACACCCACAGCGACTATGGCTTCGACGCCCACACCTGCGGCGTGATGGTCGCGCTGCACGGTCAGTCAGCCGATATCGCGCTTGGCGTCGACCAGGCGCTCGAGGCCAAGAAGGGCGAGATGAGCGAAGCCGAGGTCGAGGCGGTTGGCGCTGGCGATCAGGGCATGATGTTTGGCTTTGCCTGCAACGAGTCGCCCGAGTATATGCCACTCACGATCGCGCTCGCGCATCGTTTGACGCGTCGACTGAGCGAGGCCCGCAAGTCAGGCCAGCTCCCATGGCTACGTCCCGACGGCAAGTCGCAGGTAACCGTGGAGTACGCGCATGGTGTGCCGCGGCGGGTCGATACCGTGCTGGTCTCAACTCAGCACGATCCCGGCATCAAGCAGGAGCAGATTCGCGAGCAAATCATCGAGCAGGTGATCAAGGCCGTCATCCCCGCCGAGCTGTTGGACGACAAGACCAAGTATTTTGTGAACCCGACGGGTCGTTTTGTCGTCGGCGGGCCGATGGGTGACGCTGGGCTGACTGGACGAAAGATCATCGTGGATACGTATGGTGGGATTGCCCGCCACGGCGGTGGTGCGTTCTCCGGTAAGGACCCGACGAAGGTCGACCGATCGGCGGCGTACGCGGCACGCTACGTGGCTAAAAACGTCGTAGCAGCCGGGCTGGCGGATCGCTTCGAGATCCAGCTCTCGTACGCAATTGGCGTGGCCAAGCCGCTGTCGATTAGCTTCGAGACCTTTGGCACGTCGAAGGTCGCCGACGAGGTGATCCACCGCGCGATCGACGAGAACTTCGATCTGCGGCCGGGCGCGATCATTCGCGACCTCGATCTGCGCCGCCCAATCTACCGCAGAACTGCAGCGTATGGGCACTTCGGTCGCGACGATATCGACGCTCCCTGGGAGCACACCGATAAGGTCGAGGCGCTCCGCAGGGCGGCCGGCTTATAGTGCGGCTTCACGAAGCAGGCTTCAGGCGTGGGAACTGGCCACCTGAAGCCTGTTTTCTCCTCGTTGCTTGCGCACCGCCGGTTAATCCCACCTGTAACTGATTGATAAGACACGCTGTGTAGCTGTATCAATGTATCCGGATAGCTACCGCCTGAAACCTGAAGCCTATAATATGTCCCAGCTCCCCCTCGATCGTTTAATGCGTGAGCTCGCAGCGTTTCTTGGTACCCCGCTGGCTTTCGAGCATGGTATTTACCGTCTAACGGTTCCGCTGCCGATGGGCCGTCGGCAGGAAGTCAGTGCATCGGTCCGACCAGACGAAGAAGGTCGCCAGATCATTGCGTTTGTCTCGACCGTCGGCGAGGCACGGCGTAGCGTCGACCCATGGGGCCTGCTACGCAGCAACGGTAATTACATCTACTGCCGTGTCGCACTGCTGGGGACGATGGTCGCGGTGATCGCATCCCAGCTCTTGCACACGGCCCAGCCCGAAGAGGTACTGCTGATGCTGCGCGAGGTGGCACAAGCAGCCGACCACCTCGAGCGACAAATGTTTCTCGGCGACCACTACTGACCGCGTTCGGAGCACAGGCGGGGGCCAGCCGCTGGATTTAGTGCTAGCCGCAAACGCACTCGTTACATCTTCATTCCTCCCACGGCGCATGCCTCGTCCGATGACATTGATCGCCACCTCCTCCTTCGATGGGAAATGCTGGTACAGTGTCGCCTTCGAGATCCCGACCTTCCCCGCGAGATCATCCATGCTCATGTTGGCATAGCCCTGCGTGACCATCAGCTCGTGGGCTATATCGAGGATCGTGTCCTCGCGCACTTGACGCTGGCGCTCGCGTAGGCTCACCCGGTTCATTGGTTATTTGTACTTCCTCGTTCGCAGACTAAACTCGTGAGTTTAGTTTGTAGCACGTTGCGCCAGGTTGTCAACCGCCCGACTGCCCGAAAGCGAGTGCGGCTGCCGGAGCGGCCGTGAACATCGCGAAAATGGGAAGCGTCTGAAAGACGCAGAGTGCGACGTCCAAGTAGACGTCGCACTCCAAGCGTAGGTATTGAGATTGTCCGTTAGAAGCTGCCGGGATAAAGCCGTCGAAGCACACGCACCGAGTAGAGCTGACGCATCGCCTCCGGCCAGTTGCGGGCGCCATGACGGTATTCGTAGTGCCACCATTCGCTGACCTTCCCCTGCGGGGGAATACGGTTCCAGCCCTCATTGAGAAACAGTGCCGTCACATCAAGGTAGTATCCTTGCTTGCCGCGCTGCTGTATTCGCTTGGGTCCGTACCACTGCCCTTGCGAAGCATCCTGCTTGGCGCAGCGCAGCAGCACCCGTTGGAGCCCCTTTTGCTTCAAATCTTTAACAATGACCACGCCTGGATAGGTTTGCTTCACATCGATAGCCCGTCCGGCCTTGTGCCAGGATTTGTTCGCTACGCCGGCCTTTGAGGTAACATAATCGACCGGACGAAGTGCCTCATCGAGCTTGCCAAGGTAGTCGCGGCCGCATTGATTGATAATGGTGATGCGGATGCGGTAAAAGGAGGCTGCCGCAGTCCGGATGAGTTGGGGATATGGAGCCTTGACGTTGCGTAAGGCAACCAGGACACGCGCTTGATTTGGTTGTGCAAGTGAGCTGAGCGGGACGATCGATACCACGACTGCTACAGCGAGCAGCACAAGCCAGGCCTTTGGTTTGATGCGAGCTAACACGAGGACGGCCTCCGGCAATGAGCAACGTTTGCATGGAGTGAACTGGCCTGTAGTCTACGCTTCGCGTCGCACGGTCGTTATAGGGCAACAGTCCTGAGCCGCTGTACGCCGATGCAATCGTGAGGGTGGTCCAATTGGACACGCTGCGGACCTCGCTGGCGACGCTGTAGGGGAAGTAAATATCATGTCCGCTCTGGTACAATGGCGCGTGAGACTGTGGTGAGGCCAGTGGCGTAGCTCTTGCAGATGTCTATGTAAGGGGGTATCATATACGCAGGACAAATGATTGCTGATACTCCTGTTGAAGGAGGAGGTACCTTTTATGGCGACGACCCCAACGGTCAACACCGAAACGTTGATCAATCTGACGCCTGCTGCTAGTGCGAAGCTGCTTGGCCTGATGCAGGAAAAGCAGATGGAAAACCAGGCCCTACGCGTCTTTGTCGCGGGTGGCGGCTGCTCAGGCTTGCAATATGGAATGACCTTCGACGACGAGACCAACGAGGGCGACAGCGAGTTCGAGGTCAACGGCCTCAAAGTGCGTGTCGACCCGATGAGCCTGCGTTACGTTCAGGGTGCGAACATCGACTATCAGGACTCGCTGATGGGCGGTGGGTTCAAGATCGATAATCCGAACGCAGCCTCGGGCTGCGGTTGTGGCTCGTCCTTCCGGCCGCGCGAAGAAGAGGCGTACGACGACTACGCACCGGCGGCTGGCGGTGGCTGCGGCTGCGGTCGGTAACGATTGTCTAGATAAACTGCAAAGCGGCTACCCCTAGGGGTAGCCGCTTTGTTATGCACCAAAAAAGCGTGCCGACTTTCTATCCGATGGCCGATGGATCACGCTTGACTTCCCGTTGCATCAGGATTCGCGCCAGAATTCGTGGCACAATGCTTGTAAAGGTATAGAAAAAGTAGATCTCGCGCGAAGGATAGGACCATGGCATTGGGAAGCGAGCGGTTGCATGTAGTTGGGATCGGTGGGACGCTGCGCGCGAGCTCGACGAGCGCCTGGGCGCTTGAGCGCGCGCTCAATGCCGCGGGACGAGCGGGTGCCACCACCGACCTGTTGACAGTTAACGAGTTTAGGCTGCCGATATATGAGCCGGGTAAAGCGCTTGACGAATACGAGCCGATCGTTGGCGAGTTCATCTCGCGAGTGCGGCGGGCTGACGCGATGATTTGGAGTACGGCGGCGTATCAGGGCACACTTGCAGGCGTCACCAAGAACGCGATTGATTTCTTCCAATTTCTGTCGGATAGCGAGCCGCCCTACCTCCAGAACCGGGTCGTGGGCCTGGCTGCGACTGCTGGCGGCGATATCGCGGCCGTTAACGCAATCAACGCAATGCTTCATTCCGTCACGTCGTTACGAGGTACGCCGGCGCCGCTGTTTGTGGCAATTCCGCAGGCACATAACGTGTTCGATAAGCGCGGTAACATTCTCGACAAGAAGTGGGCCGATCGTCTTGATCAGCTTGGCTGGCTAGTCGTCGACCACGCGTCTAGGTTCCATCCAGCGCGGATCGAGCTGGCATTGGGAGCCTAGGCGAGGCGGCGTCAAGACCCGCCGGCACGTGGGTCAAACGTGGTATGCCAACACGTGAAAGCGGAAGAGCGCGAGATATCGCCAGGTTGTACTGTGGGGGCTGAGATAACAGGAAGTGGGCATTGCCCACTTCCTGTTCGACTCACGTCCAATTTGTCCTGTCCACTTACTTAGAAACCAGGGGAAGGTAGCTGACGTAGGCATTGAACGTTGTCCAAGGAACGAGCCGCGGTGCTGGTCCCTCGTCGGTGGTATCCAGCCACACGCCGGCTACCCATTGCTCATTTGCCGCCAGATCTGGGCTCTGAGGAAAGCAGCCTCCGTTGCCGCCATCAATTCGTCGTAGCGTCAACTTATTGAAATAGAACATATAGATACCCTCGGAGCACTCAATGGAGGAGCCACCAGGTATTGGATTTGCGATTGTGTAATAGGTGTTCCAGCCGGCGACGACGATCTCGCCAAAATTGCTGTTCTCCTCCGCAATGATTGGCGCATCATCCTCGACATCGTTGATCGTCACGCGCTCTAGCGCTTGATCGGTCTCCGACACCGGTGTGCTGTAATGCCAGATTTCGTGATTGCCGGTCGCACCGTTTTTGGCCGAGAAGACGACGTTCGGTATGGCAGCCCTGATCGTGAGCTGCGGATTGCCACGCAGCCGCCACGGTCCCTGGCCAGGATCAAGCGGAATAACTCTCGTCGCGATTCCACCAAAGCAGCTGCTTACGGGAGCCTCGCATCGAAGCTTGATTGTATCGGTGGTGGCGTCGTCAAACGCGTATACAATGTAGGGTCTGTTGGCCGAATCGAGCGCAATATCCGGATGTTTGAAGTGGTAGTCGCTGCCAGCCTCATGTGAGACGCTGGGAGCAAAATCTCCAGTGGTGCCGACGTTTGTTCCGTAGGCAACCTCATGTGAGCCTGCAACCTCGGCTAGCCAAACCGCGTGCAGCTTTCCGTTATAGTCGATATCTATACTGACGTTGCTTGGCCGGACATCAGCGCGCACGTCGACAAAGCCACTGCTTGAGCCGCCACTGAGCTGCCGGTAGCGCAGGCGGGCATGCGTATCACCCGCGGTCTGATAGGTCGCGTACACAACATTGCCACGGGCTTCGAGCCGCGGCGCGCCTGCACTGCTAGCGCCAGGTTCCGCTAATGGATATGAGGCAATTGCTGCTGCCCCGTCAAAAGTTGCTGGAATTATCGAATAGTAATCGGTGCAGACCATCCCCTTGCAGACGCTGCGGACGACGAAAGCATGCCCAGACATAGTGACCGCAACATCCGGGTATTTGGTCGTCGTACCAGCCTCAGGGGTGAAGACGTAGTGAGCATTCGGGGCGCCAATCTTGGTGCGGTAGTACACCAACTGGCAGCTACCATCTGCCGTGGTGCATTCTGTCCAAACATAATGCTTTGTGCCATCGGCTTGAACGGCAACGGCTGTTTCAGCGGCATTGCCGTCAGGTGTGACGAGCAGCGGGCGGGCAGGTACGTGCGTGCGGATGCAACCCGTCAGGAATAATGCGCCGATCAGACAGCGCGCGAGCAAACCAACCGAGCGACGACGCATGCAGGCTTCACTTTCAAGTCGGAGCTACTGCCGATCTTAGCGGCGGCCAACGAGGCTACTCAGGCGGTAGAGCGCCACGGCCTGGAGCAACTCCAGTCAGGTACAATCGCGTCATTTTACAACAGTCCGGTCGCCCTGTGCGCGAGAGCCTAAGGTCGCCAAACCCAAGCCGGCCCCTCTCGTGATGAGCTTGCAGCTGAATTTTGCGAGATGGCTCGATCGGCGCCTATTTTTTGCGCGCGAGCCTGTCTATGCTATCATGGCATTACGCAACGCGGCCAATGAGGAGTCACGCATGAGCCAACGTATGCCCTTCAAGGAGGCGACACCCCGCGAGATCAAGCAGCGTCTCGAAGCGGGCGAGCCGCTGACACTTATCGATGTGCGCGAGCCCCAAGAGGTCATGACTGCCGGGCTTGAGGGCGCACAAGAGTATCCGCTTAGCCAAGCTATGGCCTGGATCGATTCCCTTCCAAAGGAGGGCGACCTTGTGATCTTTTGCCACCATGGTGCTCGAAGCGCGCAGGTGGCGATGGCGCTCGTCCAACGCGGCCATACCAATGTCACCAATATGACGGGTGGTATCGACCAATGGTCACGAGAGGTCGATCCTTCGGTGCGGCAGTATTAGATGCCAAGGAGCGCAGCTGCCGCTGCTGGCGTCAAAAGCGAGTAGCCGACGATGACCTACCCACCCCAATACCTTGAGGGCATTGCGCTCTTCAATGACGGCCGGTTCTGGCACGCGCATGAGGCCTGGGAAGAAGCCTGGCTGGCCGCCGAGGACGACCAGACCAAGCTTTTTTATAAGGGTATCATTCAGACAGCGGCAGCCCTGGTTCACTGGCAGAAGGGAAATCCTAAGGGGCTGCATCTGAACTGGGCCAAGGCCCGCGCCAAGCTAACACAGCTGCCAGGAGAGATGATGGGGCTGGGGCTGCGCCAGCTGCTCGCCTACATGGACTATTTCGACAAGGTTGAGGGCAACGGCCCTGAGCCGCCGCGGCTGATCCTGGTTCGCTAAGGACGGCTACGGCGGCCGTTGTGGGCAGCCGCTTTTTATTGATTTCCTCGCCACGTCACCTGCTGAGTCTCACGGGAATGGTGCTCGCAGCGCCTGCGTTGTACACCGAGGGCGATGGCGTGAGCGAGGAAGATTAAGCTGCTTTAACTGCACTCAGTAAGACCTTTACATTCCGCATCCCAACCAGCGACCTGCCTGGCCTCCTCCGCTCGGATACTCTCCCTCGGTACAGCTGTCGGACGCGCTGCGAGATTGCCGCATCGCTGCTCCATCGCCCATGAATCGTGTTTGTAGACGAGCCGGCCATTGGGCTCGACGTGATGCGGTTTCTCGGGCGACCCGACCGTTATCGTCATCGAAGCCGTAAAGGTCGTGTGCTTTACGCTTCTGCCATCGGGCTTTATCGTCTATGTCCCGGTACAGCTCTTGCGAGAGTTTTCGTCAGCGTTATCGGCTGGACTGCTGGGCTTTACGGTGGGTATCATTGCGCCGGCTTGGTTCGTGTTTCCCGCCGGCCTTGGCCGCTACAAGTCCAGGAATCTGGTGTTGATGCGCGATTAGCGGATAGGAGCAGAGCATATGCAGACGGAACCGCAGACGATCGAGGAGCGAATAGCTCGGCTCGAAGGGCAGTACCATGCCTTAAGCAGGGAGCTGACCGATAACTTCAAGACCATCCAAGATACCTTGAACACAATGAAGCAACAGGTTGAGGAGATTCATACGGTCAAGAGTGGTCTGTTGCGGAGCGAGACGCTGCCGGACGTCCTTAAGCGCATCGACGACCAGATTCAGCAGGTGAGCAAGCAAGTCGTCGCCATCAGCAACAACCTCCAGATCGATCAATCTAAAATTAAGTAATGGCGCGTGCTTGACGCTGACGGGCAGGTGACGCAACAGAGTTGGCGAGGGCGGCCAGGAGCTTGATATGTTCTTCACACGACGCGGCGACGATGGTTTTACTGACCTGCTGGGCGGGCAGCGACTGGCAAAGGAAAGCTTGCGGATCCATGCGCTGGGCGACATCGACGAAGCGACTTCATCGATCGGGCTCAGTCGAGCTTTGGCGCTGCAGGCCGATACCAAGTCGGCCTTGCTGCATGTTCAGAAGGACCTCTACCTGCTCATGGCCGATATTGCAACGGTTGAGGGTCGGATGGCAGGGCAGCAGCGCCTCGCCCATGATGCAGTGAACCAGCTCGAGGCGATCATTGCGAGCTTTGATGGCCGCGTGACCATCCCCAAGGAGTTTGTTGCCACGGGTGATAGTGTTCCCGGAGCCGCACTCGACGTCGCCCGGGCCGTGGTACGGCGCGCCGAGCGAACGGTCACACATCTTTTCCATAGCGGCGAGGGCGCGAACCAGACCATGATCACCTACCTCAACCGCTTATCATCGCTGCTCTTTGGTCTCGCACGGTATGAGGACAATGCGGCGGGTGCCGATCCAACAATCAGCAAGACGATTGCCGAGTGACAAGGTTCTTGTGTTACCCGAGGGACCAATGGAGCAGGTGCAACGCGTCGCAGACGACGGGCTCAAAGTCAAAGCCTGGGAGATGTATCAGCGGCTGCTGGAGCATTACGGTCACCAGCCCAATATCCCCCGCCGCGAGCCGATGCATGAGCTTATCTCGACGATTCTGTCGCACCGAACAACCGGCCGGAACGAGGACTTGGCGTACGAGCGCATGATGGAGCGCTTCGGCAGCTGGGAAGGTGTGCAAGATGCGCCAGTCGACGAGCTGGCTCAAGCTATCGCGCCGGCTAACTTCGCCGAACAGAAAGCGCCCCGGGTCAAAGAGGTTCTCCGCCGGATTATTGCGGAGCGGGGCGCTGCTAATCTAGATTTCCTCCGTGAGATGCCGCTCAATCAGGCCATGACTTGGCTGACCGCCTTGCCAGGAGTTGGACCAAAAACCGCCTCGCTCGTACTGCTGTTTTGCTTCGCCCGGCCGGTGCTGCCCGTCGACACGCATGTGCACCGAGTCTCGCAGCGGGTCGGACTGATCGGACCGAAGGTCGATGCGACTGCCGCTCATCCGCTCCTGGTAGCGCTTTTCCCCGCGGACGCTCAGGTGCTCTACAACTTCCACATCACCACGCTACGACATGGACAGCAAATATGCGTTTGGGGCACGCCGCGCTGCGAACGCTGTCCCCTGACGAGCATCTGCAACTGGTACCAAGTCAACCGCGCCCCGCGCGCTGCACTCCCTTAGGCCGTAGTCTGCTTCAGCGGGTGGGCTTGGCGCTGCCGTAGTATCTCAATCCATTGCGTTTCCTCGACTTCTACGTTATGATGGCTTACGTTACAGGCCTTCGCGGGCCGCTATAACAGCCTTCACCAAGTCCTAGTCATCGTTGAAGAGGAGACGGCCCGTATGCGCCTCGCCTGTCTTTCGCACCGCGTTGTCATTTCGGCCATTTTTGTCGTTGTGGTGCTCGGGCTTTCGCTGCTCCCTAGCCGAGGCACGGCTGTTAATGCCCGTCCGCTTCAACAAGCTGCGACACCCCTGCTCACGCCGGCTCTCGCCGAGCAGCAGACCCCCCGGGGCGCAACGATTGTGTACTCGCTTCAATTGCGGAATGCCGGCGCCGTTACCGATAACTTTACCGTCGAATTGAATCCGAGCTTTCCAGGCGCGCTCCCCGGGGCAACGGCCAGCTTTAGCTCCGCCGGCCCCTTCCAGATCGCCCCCGGAAGCCAGGTAACAATTAGCGTCCTCGTAACTATTCCCCCTAATGCAGATCCCGGCGCGGTCGATGTGCGGCAAGTAATCGCGCGGCCACAATCGGCTCCGACCAATACAGCGACCGCGATTCTTCGCACCACTGTTACCGCACCTACGGCGACGGCCACAGTGACCGCAACGCCGACAGGTACAGCTGGGCCGACTGCAACAGCTGGACCGGCCTGTGTCGATACGTTTGAGCCCGACAACACAATGTCGCAGGCCAAGGAGATCCGGCCGGATGTGCCACAGACACACGTCATATGCCCACAGGGTGACGACGACTTTGTGTACTTCGGCGGCATTAGTGGCAAGGTCTACACGATCGATGTGGGGACGATGAGTGCCGGACTCGACTTGTCGCTGAGCTTGTACGACAGCGCGGGCAATCTGCTGGCGTTCAATAACGATTTTCCCCGCAATAATGATGCGTTCGACATTAAGCCACGCATCCAGTCATGGCGTGCGCCTGCCAACGGCCAGTACTTCATCAAGATCCGTGACGATGCCGGTCGTGGTGATCGAGGACTCTCGTACACTGTAGAGCTGCAGAGTGAGTCGTACGGTCCCACGCCCACCTTGGTTGCCGAGCTTTGCACCGACCTATTTGAGCCGGATGGTGTGCCCCAGCAAGCTCGTCTCCTCGTGATCCGCGAGGTTCAGCCCAACCATAGATTCTGCCCAGCAGGTGACGCAGACTGGGTTCGCTTCTTTGCAAAAGCTAACCAGCGCCATGTGCTGCGCGTAGATAGCCGTGGTCGTGCGGGGGCGGATCCCGTTATGGTCTTGGTCGATCGCGACGGTGCGTCCATCCTCGACTTCAACGATGATTCGGGCAATACGTTGGATCCGCGGATCGAGTTCACAGTGCCGGTCGACGGCTTTTACTTCGCGCAGCTCAAGAATGTGGGGGATATCGGCAGCCAGTTCATTGCCTACGATCTGGCTTTCGAGCCGCTCGGTGTTGCAGCAGCGCCCGCTCCTACTGTCGCCGTCCCGACGACTGGCACGGTGCCGACAACTGGCACGGTGCCGACCAGTGGGGCTACCACCGGCACCGCGACCCCAACTCCCACCGTCGGCGCCGGTACTCCCACGCCGACCATTGATGTGGAGGCTACGTTGGAGGCTATCGCGGGTTACCCTGGACCAACCCAGACTGCGGTAGTGGCGACTCTCACAGCTATCGCGGAGGTTGAGGAGTTCGCTGGTATCAAAGGGGCGCCAGCCTTCGTCAACGGTAAGTCTGCCGAGTTTGTGGACCCGGCGATGCAGAGAGTCTGGGCGCGTACCGATCAAGTCGTGGCCGCGCAGCAGGTCGAGCGCTCCTGGATGTGGGGCCCGAGTGGCCTGGTCGCTCGCGTCGAAACATACACACAGTCGAACGGCGGCGTGCGCCAAGTGCAATATTTCGACAAAGCACGCATGGAGATCACGGACTGGCGTCGCGATCGTGCGAACCAGTGGTTTGTGACGAACGGCCTGCTGGTCAAGGAGTTGATCGAGGGTCAGCTACAGATCGGCGACGTCGAGTTCGTGGAGCGCGCACCGGCGGTGATTGGCGTTGCCGGCGATGTCAACGATGCGGCGGGCCCGACGTACGCGAGCTTTGCGCAACATACCGGTGCGGTCGAAAACCGCGTCGGGCAGATCGCAACGGCGACCCTGCGGCGTGATGGGAGCACGGGTACGACGGCGGCGCATCCGGCGGCCAAGCTTGTGGTGCATGTGCCTGAGACCGGGCACAATATCCCGCAGGTCTTCTGGGACTTCCTCAACGCGCGCGGGCCGATTGGCGACGGAAAGCAAACGGGTCCGCTCGTCGATTGGCTGTTTGCGATGGGCTATCCCATCAGCGAGCCCTTCTGGACAAAGGTTAAGGTTGGCGGGGTCGAGCGTGATGTACTGGTACAAGCCTTCCAGCGGCGTGTGCTGACATACACTCGGGGCAATCCTGAGGGCTGGAAGGTCGAGATGGGCAATGTTGGACGGCACTATTACGAATGGCGTTATGCGCAACGGCCGTAGCTAATCCCCGCCGCTGATTAGCCCTCATCCCTGTGTAGGCGAAGTGCGCTTTTGCATGGGGTGAGGGCTTGTTTGTCGAGAATTAACTCGCGAGCGTCTTGTATGTTCCTGCCTCCCTCCAACTCAACAACCTCGTCAACACGTGCCTGGGGTAGTGGCGGCCGCCCGTTACACGATCGTATCGTCGAGACATTGCGCTACTTTAGCGACGAAATCGAGTCACGGCGCGCTGGTGGGTTGGGCGAGGCACAAGCTGCGGGCTATCTCGCGGGCCGGCTGCGGCGAGCGGAGTATGCGGCCGCCGTTCAGTCATTTCAAGCTGGCATAGGAGAGCGCCTCCCCCTGGCCCTATCTGCAGCGCTTGGCGCGATTGCGGCCGGTGGGCTGGTCGTTGCAAACGCATCCGTGTATCGCTGGGTCTGGGGCGTGGCGGCGAGCCTGATGCTGGTCCTGGCGCTGCTACTGCTGCTCGGAGAGTTAGGTGCGCTTCCCGTGAAGTACGGCACGCTGCGGCGCATTGCGAAGGGCAAGACCAGCCAGAATGTTATCGCTGGGCGCGCTGCAAAGGGCAAGAAGACGCAGTGGCGTGTGCTGATCATCGCTCCACTAGATGGCCCGCCCCGCCCTCTATTGAGCCGCCAAGCGCTGGTGGTGCTGCTTGTCCTTCTCGTGGTTGAGCTCCTGTGCGTGGTGGCGTTGTTGTTTGTGGCAGCCTCTTGGCTGCAAATGACGGCCGCTGTCTTAGCTGCTATCGCCGCCGCCTTTTCTGCATGGATTCTGCTGTGGCGCTGGCAGCGTAGACCACTGCCGGCGATCTACGGCGCGGGTGAGCTGGCAACGCTGTTGATGGTTGCTGAAGAATTGGAGCCGCTGCAATCGGTTGAAGTTTGGGTCGTTGCGCTTGGTGGCAGCACAATCGGCTACGAAAACCTGCGTGCCCTACTGGCGCAATACCCCTTCGCCCCGTCGGATACCTGTGTTATCAATCTCCATAACGTCAGCACTGGCCAGCCGGTCTTTGTCACGCGTGAGGGACTGGTGCGGGAACGCCGGTCCGACCGGATGTTGCTCGCGGCAGCGGCGGATACCGATGTCGCCGACATAACAATCGACGCGGAGCCTCGTCGCCTCCAAGAGCGCACGATGGCCAACACCCTTCTGCAGCAGCGCTTCCGGGCAATCACGATCTCAAGCCACGGCGAAAAATCCCCATACAGCAGCCCCGATCCCTCTACGATCGAACGTTGTGTTCGTCTCGTGGTCGGCATGGTGCGCACCTTAGACACGTAATTCGATGGTTTGACTTTTGGAGCCCTGCGAGCATCGGATATGTTGGGCCGCGGGCTATCATGATAGCTCCCTTGATCTCCACCAGTTCACTTGCCGGAGATCAAGGGAGGCCGTCGGGTCCGAGCAACCTCTTCCCGGGATCGTCACACACCAGCGTACACACGGCGTGAGGTGTACGCACTATGCCTTCGAGCTTCGGCAAAGGACGGCGTCGGAGTCGCGAGCAGCTCGTAACAGGCCCGACGAGGCGCGGCTCGATGGGAATTTTGTTGCAGAGAATGAGATATGGTATATTTAGTGCCACGCCGGAGTGGTGAAATGGCAGACACGGGGGACTTAGGGTGTTTGAGCACGCTGGACGGAAACGCTAGCGTGAATGGAGTCAAAGTCGGTGAAACCTACACAGGTAATGCTGTTGGCAACGCCGAGCTAAGGCTAGGTTTAGAAATCTGCGATTGTTTGGAAGTGGTCTGTGGAAGTATGCGAAAACGAACTTACACAGATGAGCAGCTGATCGACGCAGTTCAAACATCTACCTCGATTCGTCAAGTTCTCGGACGGCTTGGGCTCGTTGAAGCGGGAGGAAATTATTCGATTATCAAACGACGTATTCTGAGAATGGGTCTAGATACGGCACACTTTACTGGTCAGGGGTGGAGGAAGGGCGATAGTAACGCTGTTACCATAGCGAAGCCTCTATCCGAGCTTCTTAGACAAGGTTCAAGCTTTCAAAGCTACAAGCTGAAAAAGCGACTTTTTGCAGAAGCGCTGAAAAAACCAAAGTGTGAAGGCTGTCTTAATGTTGAATGGCAAGGACAACCGATACCGCTTGAGCTAGACCATATCAATGGAGATCCGACTGATAACCGAATCGAAAATCTGCGGATACTGTGTCCAAATTGTCATGCGTTAACTGCGACATATCGAGGTAAAAAGCTAGCAAAGTGTAGAGACGAGACGGCTCCCTCCTAAACGTCATCTATGACGCATGGAGAAGGCATCGTCCAGACCACAAACTGCCTTGCAGGTAGCGAAAGCTATAGTGGTACGAAAATCCCCTCCTCGCAAGGGGGTGCGGGTTCGAGTCCCGCCTCCGGCACCAACGCGCTGCAATCGCAGCGCGTTTTTGTTGCTGCTGCTTAACGCGAGCGATGCCGTGCGAAAACAGCCGGAATACGGCTTTCTAGCTCGCGCTTCGTCGCCATCCTGCGCTGCTCGGGCGCACTTGCTCGGCCCTGTACTTCTTGCTCGGTCTTGTCCATCAGCGCATCCAAGCGGCGGAACATGCCTTCCAGCGCCAACTTGCGGTCGGGGTCGTCGTCGGGAACCTGCGTCTGAAGCTTTGCAACGCGCGCCCGGAGGTCTTGAATTTGCGTCGAGTAGACCGATTGGGTGGAAGCCCGTGGAGCGGTGTTAACCTGAACGACCTGGCTCAGAATACTTTGTAATGTTGCTGCTAGGGGGAGGGCGACGATCATACCTAGAACTCCTGAGGCCTCACCCAGGATCATGAGCGCGAGCACCGAAACCACCGGATGAACCACACCCTGCACGCCTAGACGCGGCTCGACGAAGCGATCCATAATCACGCCAGCAACGATGATCAGCGTCGCCGCCCCAAGCACGACTGGAAGCGGTGTAGTAAGCACCATCGGCAGCACTGGAATGAGCGTTAGCGGCACCCCGATCCACGGAATGAGCTGTGCAAACGCACCGTAAACCGCCCACGCCGTTGGGTACGGGATGCCAAGAGCGCTAAGTCCGAACCATAGCACCAGGAGCGTGACAACGAACTGAAACGACTCCGAGCGAACGAAGGTGCCAACGCGCTCTTCGATGTCATACCAGGTGTTGCGGGCCACCATCCGCTGCTGAACGGGCAGGAGCATGAGCCAGAGCCGGACAAACCGATCCTCGTCGATCAGCCAGTAGAAGGTCAGTGTCAGGATCGCGAGCAGCGAGATCACGGTGTTAAAGATGCCGTAGGTGAAGCCAACCACCTGGTAGGCAACCTGCGGCCCGCGCTCGCCCACGCTGCTCACCAGCTGGTGCGTGCGCGGCAATAGGTCGGCAACCACTTGTTGCCACTGTACGTCGCTCGCCTGCCAGTTGGCGACCAAGGCGTCATAAAATTGTGGGAATTGCTGCCCGGCACGGGTTAGCTCCTCGCTAAGGGGCTTGCCCAAGAAATAGATCAATGCTCCCAACACCGATAGCACCAGCACGTACAACAACAAGATCGCAGCGCTGCGCGGGAAACGGCGTTGTTGTAGCGCTAGTATCGGCTTGCGCAGCGCCGCCGCGACCACAACCGAGAGCACAAACAAGAGGACAACTGCCTCGAGACGGTAGATGACATACAGCAGCGTGAGCGTCGCTAGCACCAGCGCGGTGTAGCCGGCAATCCGCTTGTAGCTGATGCGCTCGATCTGAACCATAGGATCTGCTCACACTCCAATCCAAAGCTTTACACGGGTCTTCCCTGCGCGGTTTCCCCATTCGTCGTGCTCATGCCTTGCAGCAGGCGATCAATATCGCCGACGACGGCCTCCAAGTCTTCCTCGAGAATGTGGGGATCCTCGGGCGAGTCGTGATTCTTGATCCGGTCACGCAGATCACCGCCGAGATCCTGCGCTTGATAGCGCAGCAGTGACAGGTGGTCACGGCCGGTGATCTCCAGCGTGGCAGCCTGAGGCGCATTCAGCAGCAGCCGCTCAATCAGAACCTGGATGATCACCGCGAGCGGGATCGCCATAATCGCTCCGCCAACCCCGAGGAGCGAGCCAAAAGCAGCGATCGCTAACAGGGTCACCACCGCATTGACACCGACCGCGCGGTCCATGATCCGCGGCACCAAAATCGCGTTCTCAACCTGCTGGATCACAACACACGCACCGATCACCCACCAGATATTTTCCGGGGACTGGGCGAGTGTGAGCGAGACCGCCAACAACGTGGTAGCGATTGGACCGATGTAAGGCACAGCCTCAAGGATGCCCGCCATCACTCCTAGCAGGAGCGCGTTGGGCAGTCCGATCAGCACGAAGGCAATCGCGGAGAGTATCCCAATGGACAAACAGAGCACTGCCTGTCCCCGTACAAAGGCGCCAACCTTCTCTTCAAGAATATCCCAAATTTCGCGCGCGGCGGCCCGCTGGTCAATTGGTACGGCCAGCAGCCCGGCGCGCACGATCTGTTCACGATCGACGATCCAGAAAAAGGCAATCAGAACGATTGCAATGCCGCCGAAGAGACTCCACCCAAGCGCACGCAGGTAAGTAACGGCCTGGGCAACTGCATTGACTGTCTCGTCACCGCCAGCCGCTGCTGGCTGGCTGGCACCCATGGGAAACTCCGCCGGCAGTCGGTATGCAAAGCTGCGCATTAGCGGGATTGATGTGTGTGACAACCAATCACGAAATGATGCGTAGTACTCAGGAATATCGCCGGCGAGTGTCACGATTTGGCTCAGCAGCAATGGCGCGAGCACTGCGAGCACCCCGACTGTCACGCCTCCGATAACCAAGAACATCAGAATTGTGCCGAGCCACTGCGGAACGCGGTAACGCTCGAGCCACAATACAGCCGGCCGGATTGCCGTGGCAAGCACCACCGCAACAAATAGCACAAACAGGACGTTGGAAAAGAGGTACAGTAGGTAAAAGCCGAACGTTACCAGCACGACGACCAGTGTTACGAGAACAACTCGTCGTGGATACCAGCGCCGCTCGCGGCCGGCTGATGTTAGTGAAGGTACTTGCATGGCTTGGCCCAGCGCAATCAGTGAGTTGGGAGCAATATGCTCAGTGCGCGCTGTTGCAATTCATGGACCAAGACCGGAACCGTGGGGTGAGCCGACGCCACCCCACTCCACTTCGACGTGCTCGGCCTTTAGACGATTGCCTCGGCGCTGCTGTCGGGATCTCCCAGGAGTTTGTTGGTGAGATAGACTGCCAGGCGAGTCGCGATCGCCCCTAGAACAACGCTGAGTAGCCCGTAGACCAGCCGGCGCTTGACATCATCATCCATTGCTTGTGCGCTCCTTGTTGCTCTGTTCGCAGCTTCAGTAGCAGATAGCATGCAACCACTAGTGTACCCGATCTTATGAGCTGGCCGGTTAAAACAAGCAGCGGGATGCACAACGCATCCCGCTGCCATGACTACCCCCTGCTCAACTAGTCGCGGCGCCCACCGAACAAGACGGTGACATAGTACAGCAGCAGCAAGATCGACTGCGCGGCTGCCGCAACGTAGGTAAGTGCGGCCGCGTTCAGCATCGCGGAAACTCCCGCGGCATCTTGATTCGATACCAGACCGTTCCGCATCAGCATCTCCCGCGCCCGCTTCGAAGCGTTGAACTCGACGGGAAGTGTGACGAGTGTAAATGCAACCGCGCCGGCGAAAAGCACGACGCCGAGGAACGCAATGTTCCAGCCTAAGCTACCTGCACCACGCGCGATACCGTTGAAAACCATGCCGACAAAGAACAGCATCACTCCAAGATTGGAGCCAATGTTGGCAATGCCAACGATGCTGGAGCGAGCCCGCATCCATACATAGCCTTGTTTGTCCTGCGCGGCATGGCCCAGCTCATGCGCCACAATTGCCATCGCGGCCACCGATGGCGCGCGGGTCGACCCATCCGACAAGTTGATCGATTTGTCGGCGGGGTTGTAAAAGTCGGTAAGATCGCCTGGCACACGGTGCACGCGCAAATATTCAAGGCCCTCGTTGCGCATCAGAATTCGTGCCACATCTGTGCCACTGAGGTTACGCATGTTCGGCACTTGAGCGTACTTCTTAAAGGTCGACCGCACCTTATATTGCGCCCACATCGCGAAAAACATCGCAGGCAATGTAAACACGAAATACATTGGATCGAAAAACATAAATGGCATTGCTGTACCTCCACTTTTGTGGGATGTCCCGTTGGGATGTCTATATTGTACTACGCAAATGTCCCGCGTCTGGATGTTGGCCGCTGCTCCGGTCGTCCAATTGTGCCGCGGAGCAACACTCCTAAGACTAGCCCGGCCACGAAGCCGCCAGCATGAGCGGCATAAGCAACCCCTCCACCGTCAGTCTGCTCGGTGCGTGCGATGGTGCCATAGGTCGCAATCAATTGTTGTGCAGCCCACAGCCCGATCATCAGCCAGGCTGGGACGGTCGTAATAAAATAGGCGATCAAGACGCGAATTGGGTTGCTGCCGAAAAACACGATATACGCACCTAGAATGCCCGAGATCGCGCCGCTGGCGCCCACGCTGGGGACGGCGGAGCTTTGATTCAAGAAAATGTGTGCTGCGCTGGCGGCGAGTCCGGTTACCAGGTAGAAGACCAGATATCCCAGATGCCCGAAGGCATCTTCAACGTTGTCGCCAAAGACCCAGAGAAATGCCATGTTGCCCAGCAGGTGTCCCCACCCGCCGTGGAGAAACATTGACGTTAGCAGCGTGAATACATCTTGTCCGGCCATGATTTCAAAGGGCCGAACGCCGTAGTAGCAGACGAAGCCTTGAACCGACGCAAGCGCTGCCTCGTCGCATGAGGCCGCTAGTGAGGCGTCGGGCAACCTGATTTGGTACAGAAAGACCGCGACGTTCAGGGCAATGAATACGTAGTTGACTACTGGGATGATATGCCCGTGTCGATTCTGATCGCCGATCGGAAACATGCTGCAGTATGTCCTTTGCTCATCGTTGCCTTGCATGTAGCAATGGATATGCCGGGAGCAGTCCGTCACGTGTCAGCTAGACGGTGGCCGACGTCGGCTTTCAGCTCGCGGCATTTTGTTCTCTGCGCTTCTTTCTCTGCGCTTCCTCGCCTCGCCTCTAGCCCCTCACCCCTCATCCCTCGTCCTTCGCCCCTCGCTCCTCGCCCCTCGTCCTTCGTCCTTCGTCCCTCGCCCCTCGTCCTTCTGTAAACTAGGCCGAGTCGTAGTGCGTATTAGGACTTGACTAGAACACCTGTTCGTAATATACTGGCGACACTCAAACAAACGCTTGTGCGCATCTGTCAGCTAGGAAGGAGATTGGTCATGGCCGTCACGAGTCGCGATCTTCACAACGCCGGTTCCCTTCGACGTCAGGTTTCGCATCCTATGCCCGTCGCACGGCCGTATCGCACGGCATCACGGCCTCCGTATATTCTGACAGTCGCGCTCTCGCTGGTGGCACTGCTGCTTATGACCAACAGCATGATCGCCTGGACGCAGACGAAAATCGACGATTTCCGCTACGGCCGGCCGCGCACAATGCAGCTGTCAGGGTTCGTTGGCCATAACGAGGCTGCGGGTGTACCAACGCAGTTCGTGGCCATGAACTTGAATCGGCGCGTTGTCGTCTTCGAGATTCCAGGTGGCGACGTCGCCCAGACCCGGACGCTTACCGGACCATATCTGTTTGGCGCAAACGAGAACCTCACTCCGGTACGGCTGCGGCTCCAAAATGTGAATGCGGATCAAGCCGCGGACCTCGTTGTCAGCGTCAAGAACGAAGAAATTGTCTATATCAACGAGGCCGGGAGTTTTCGGCTGATCAATCCCGAAGAGCGAGCGGCGCACGAGCAGGCACGGCGCTAGCTACTCCCCTCTGTCACCCGCTGCAAATTCGTGCTCAGCGATCAGCTGAGCATGTTGTTTGTCCGTGGCGATCTGGGCGATCTTGCCAGGTAATCGCGTGAACTTCCGCGGGGGGACGAATTTACTGTGGCATCGGGCGAATGGAGGGCTGGCTCGGCTCGTGTGCAACGGGCTTCGCGCGCAGCGGTCCATACCTCGTAAGGAGCCAGATTACGACCGGAAGGGTATAGATGAGCAGCAGGTAGAGCGCTTGCGCCGTAAGCGTCTGCCCACCAACTTCGAGCACGGGCAGGATAACGTATTGGAGCAGATAGCTCGATTGCGCCATCATCGCCCAGCCGGTCAGCCACCAGAAGCTAGCACGCTTGGGGATGATGGCGAAGATTGCAAGAATCCAAACGATATACCATGGCTGAAACCATTGGCTGCTCGCCAGTACGTACCACAGCAGTAGCCCGAGAAATGCAGGCGGCAGTGCCCGATTGCGGAACCAAATCTGCCAGCACTGCCAGCCCAGCCCGAGGAGCAACAGCAGGTTGCCGAACATGCTCACGGCTGAGCGTACGTCGTAATTGTTCGCGGATGGGAACGCCAGCGACTGCAGCGCACTATTAATGGCTGCAAGGCTAGTGGTAGTCTGAAGCAGATAGCTTAGCACTGCCAGTGGCGATGCGTTGAGAAAGCCTTCACGTACGGAGAGATTGTGCAAAGTTGTCGTGCGACCGCCCCAGACTGCGTCGAGCTTATCCGCGATGTCTAGACGATCAAAGTTGGCGGGAAGATCCCAAAACTGTGCATACAAACCCACTGTGGGTACGCTGAAGAGCGCCACCGACAGAGCGGCAACCAAGATGCGGCGACTCCAAGTGGATTGACGGCGCATCCAGTGAAGCACGACGAGCGGCAGAAAAATCGCGGGCAAGAACTTAATCAGAGCACCGGCAGTCAGCGCGAGGACGGCAAGCCAGTGGTGCTGCCGACGAACCGCTCCAATCGCGAGCAGCAGTGTAAGCACCATCAGTCCGTCGTTATGCCCGATTGCCGCAAGCTCCCATAAGGTAAGTGGGCTGAGCAGCCAAAGGTACAGGCTAACCGTTTGTAGCCGAGGATCGTTTGTAAGGCGAGTGATGAGTAGGCCGCTGAGCAGATGGGTGAGCAGCGCCAGCAGCTTATAAAGCAAAATTGCAGTGAGCAGCGAATCTTTGCCGAGCCACACAAGAGCCGCGCTTAGATGCTCCCACAATGGGCCATACGCCGATGGCGCATTCGGCCAACCAATATAACGAATAAACGGGTCGCTCTTGTATTGGTTAGGCAGCGCGAGGTAGGGATTGACATCGTACGTGAGTACCATGCGGGAGCGGAAAAAATAGTCGAAGATATCTGTGGACGTAATTGGATAGCACCACAACAGTATGAAGCCGGCGGCACTCGCACCGGCCCAAATCAGCCTCGAGTATTCGGTGCGTGGGGGCGCCGTTTTCCAAAGAACGAGTGCTCCCAGTAGGTAAAGCGTGTAGAGCGCGACGCCAATCGAGGCCAGCACCACACTTCCCGTGAAAGTACGGTTGGTGATGGTGCCTACGTTTACCCGTGGCCTTGGCAGCCATGCTGGCAGCCAGCAGAGCCAGGTCAGGCCCACGTACAGCACAAGCATGCCCGCGATAACCGCGAGGAGCCACAGGTAAGTGTGCAGTGGAGCGGTTCGGGCCGGAGTGGCCGCGGGTGGTATCGCGCTCATGGTCGTTTACGGCACACGAAGACCAGCGCTGGCGGCACGTTCCGCAGTACTAGTCGGGCGATGGAGACGCTATCAAAGACGGTCCGCAGCAGGCGCCGTAGCACAGGGGTGTACTGGTACGTCACAAATAGACCTCCAGGTCGCAGCACAGTGGCTGTGGCTCGCAGAATAGCCTCGGTGACCGGACGTGGTAGCGAGGTGAAGGGAAGGCCGGAGACGATCGTATCGGGAGCTCCAACGCCGAGGCGTGGCAGGTAGTGCTCAACCTCCGCGGCCGAGGCCTCGAGTAAGTCGACGCGCGGGTCGTTAATCCGCGCCCGCAAACCTGCAATAAACTGTGGATTGACCTCGAAGACAATGAGACGAGCGTCGGGACGCATGCGCTGGATGATTACGTCTGTAAACACGCCTGTGCCAGGCCCGAACTCGACAATAGTTTGAGCCGCTTCTATCTCTGCTTCGTCGAGCATGGCCTGCACTAGCCAACGCGAGGATGGTGCGATCGAGCCGACCGACCGCGGCGAGCGGACGAAGTTTTTCAGAAAGGTCCACCACTCGGAGCGCGCCTGATAGTTCTGGTTCATGGCTCGCATTTTACCACTGCCCACATTTCTCTTTGTTGCTCGTCACAATGTGACTGTAGGTGTCACATTGGTGCCGTACAGTACAGTCGAACCGAGTATGTA
This sequence comes from bacterium, assembly GCA_016781525.1. Lineage (GTDB taxonomy): Bacteria > Chloroflexota > Chloroflexia > Chloroflexales > Kallotenuaceae > LB3-1. The sequence goes on from JADDQE010000202.1 coordinate 27,104, forward strand.
CGTTGAAGTTGGAGGACAAACAATGGCGACGATCGCGCTGCGCGTACCCACAGCAATACCAGGACGGGCCGTTCTACCAAATGGCCAATGTTATATTTTATTTACTAGTGGCTTGATTTCGGCACGTGACCTGATTGCCGAAAAAGTGCGGGCGGAGCTACGTAAAGCACGGGCTGGTGGCATGGCTGCTACGTCCTTGCCGCTCCTTTTGCCTGACGGCGCCGAGATTGGTTTCGGCCCGCTCGACGAACAGCTATCGATTGCGCGCGCTTGTCGTGCCTTTGCCGATGGCTTATTTCTATTGCTCTATAATGGACGACCGCTTGTGGATTTACACGAAACGGTTGAGCTGACGCGTCAAACCTCACTGCTCTTCGTCCATGTTCCAGCACAGGTTGTTGCTTCTGAGAACCAGCGTCTCGACGACGCCGCATAATCGAGGTGGTCCTTTACGGCGGACGGCGAAGGAGCATAGCCTACCACGCTCCTTCGCTGCGCTTAATACCCACACCGTCGCAGGTACGGGGTGGTAAGCTGTACGGATGATCAAGTTGCGGGGTGTATGGACCCTTTGTACAATTGGGTTGGTAGTCTAACGAGGGGACACTCCGTGAGTATCGACGAGGCCGAGTTTCGCCGGGTTTTAGGGCATTTTGCATCTGGGGTGACAGTTGTAACAACCTGTTGCGAGGGCGCGCTGCACGGCATTACTGTCAGCTCCTTCTCATCGCTGTCGCTCAATCCGCCGTTGGTGCTGATCTGTATCGATCGTCACTCCGCTGCGCACGACCCGATTGCGCACTCGGGCGTGTTTGCAGTCAATATTCTGGCCGAGGATGGAGAGTGGCTATCGCGGCTCTTTGCCAGCCGCGACGAGAGCCGGTTCGCAAAGGTACGCTACCGCTTTGGGCAAGTCGGCGCGCCGATGCTTGAGGATGCGCTAGCGGTTATCGAGTGCCGCGTGCATCATCAGGTTCCCGGCGGCGACCATACTATTTTCATCGGAGAGGTTGTCGCGACCGATGCGCGTCGCAAGGGCAAGCCACTCTTATACTTTCGGAGCGGCTACGGGCAGCTGGCCTAGTCGTAGGGGAGATCGGTGGGAACGGCAAAGCAGCAGCGCCGCGACAAACGTCGCGGCGCTGGAGTTTTTGCTCTCGGTTAGTTCACGTGCAGAGGGCTCCCAGCGCTAAGTGCAATGATCTGTCCGTGCTCAGACCGAGTAGACGTCTATATCTTAGCGAGTGCTACCACGTCTGGCTATAGGACGGTAGATGAGATTAGATCTAGTACCGCGGCCTCCCGAAAACCAACCTAAGGTTGCAGTCGCGCCAGCTGTGTTGCAATTCCTGTGTAGCTCTCGGGTGTTAGCGCCTGTAGCTCAGCTTTCACCGCCGGTGCTACGTCGAGTGCATCGATAAACTGCCGCAGGTCGTCATGGGTCGGCGCTTTGCCGCGGGTCAGCTGCTTCAACAGCTCGTAGGGCGTTGGATAGCCTTCCCGCCTCAAGATGGTCTGGATCGCTTCGCCGAGCACCTCTGGATGTGCCTGTAGATCCGCCCGCATCCGCTCTACGTTGGGCTCCACTTTTCCCAGCCCGCGTAACGTTCGCTGGTAGGCTACCAAGCTATGTCCAAACGCAGTCCCCAGCGTACGTAGCACGGTGCTGTCCGACAAATCCCGCTGCAGCCGGGAGATCGGGAGCTTGCGCGCCAGGAGCTCAAGGAGCGCATTCGCGACGTGGAGATTGCCCTCGCTATTCTCGAAGTCGATCGGATTTACCTTGTGCGGCATTGTGGACGAGCCAACCTCGCCAGCGGCTGCGTGCTGGCCTAGGTAGCCGTCACTAATGTAGCGCCAAAAATCCATGTCGAGGTCCAGCAAAACCACATTTACCCGACGGATGGCGTCGCAAAGCTCGGCAAGTGTATCGTGGGGCTCGATCTGTGTCGTCAGCGTAACCGGCTCAAGCTCCAAAAACTTAACAAATGCCTGGCTAAAACGGAGCCAGTCTACGTCGGGCAGGGCCGCGACGTGCGCGGCGAAGGTGCCCGTGGCCCCGTTGAGCTTGCCGGTAAGGACGATCCGATTCACCACATCGTTCGCCCGTCCTAGACGATGTGCAAAAACATTCATCTCCTTGCCGAAGGTGGTGGGTGTGGCGGGCTGCCCGTGAGTACGCGCCAGCATGGGTAGCTCGGCATAGGTCGTTGCTAGATCCCGTAGCGAGATATAAATGTCACGGACCGCAGGAATCAACACATTGTCGCGCGCACCACGCACGAGTAGGCCATACGCCAGATTATTAATGTCCTCGGACGTGAGCGCCCAGTGGAGCGCCTCGTTCCACTCCTCGAGCCCCAAGGCCGTGAGCTGCTCCCGCAGCCAGTATTCGACGGCTTTGACATCGTGATTGACGCGGCGGTCCCACGCGGCAACAGCCGCCGCCGCTTCGGAACCAAACTGCCGATAGAGCGTACGTAATGCTCCCTGCTGCGCCGCGTTTAACGGCTTAACAAATGGTATGCGTGGTGAGCGTGCGAGGAAAATAAGATATTCAACCTCGACCTGAACCCGGGCGCGATAAAGCGCTGCTTCGGTCAGGTACCCGCGAAGCGGATCCGTGTCCGCGGCGTAGCGCCCATCCAACGGTGAAAGTGCATCCAACGGTGCAAGCACAACACATCCTCCGCGAAAGTTTCATGCTATGGTAGCATACCGAGGGTGCGAGCGTGGGTACATAGATAACGTCGAAGCGGCCTCAGTTGTGCCGGCTGCGATAAACGTTTCGCCTATGCCAGTGCCTGAGACCGCCATAGTTGCGGGACAGTCTGAGGTTGACGTATAATGTCGCTGCTTTCCATCCGTATGGCTGATAACCCGCTGTTTTATGGCCATTATTGCGTGAAATTGTCGATCTTTCCCAGTACACGTATGGCAGCTTCCGGGTGCCTCAGTATTAATCTGTTGCAGGATGCGCCGAGAAAGGTAGGATTGCGGTGAGCAAATCAGGCGTCGTTCTTGTGCATGCCCATCCGCTATTTCGTCAGGGGCTGCGCTACCATTTGTCGGGTCATTCTGAGTTTCGCATCACCGGCGAGGCAGGCAATGGTCAGCAGGCCATTCAGCTTGTAGATTATACGGACCCTGACATTGTTTTGATCGAAATTAACCTTCCGGGCGTGAATGGTCTGGAGGTCGCACGGGCGATCAAACGGAGCCACCCTAATATCGGTGTCGTGCTGCTAAGCGTGGAGCAGGACGAGAAACTCATGATCAAGGCATTGCGAGCCGGTGTGGCCGCGTTTATTCCGCATAACGTGCCTTGGGATGAGCTGCTGAAGGTGCTCCAAGACGTACGCCGCGGTGATTATCCGATCAACGATCTCGTGCTTTCGATGCCCGAGATGGCGGCATCCGTACTAGCCGAGTTCCGGTCGCTCAGTGCTGAGGAGCATGGCGACAATATCTACTCGCCGCTGTCGCCTCGCGAGATTGAAGTGCTGGAGCTCGTAGCCGCCGGGCGTACGAACAAAGAAATTGCCGTTAAGCTTAACATCAGCAACCAGACCGTGAAGAACCATATTTCGTCGATCTTGCGTAAGCTGGCAGTCAACGACCGGACGCAAGCTGTCGTCTTCGCGATGCGTCGTGGGTGGATCAAGGTCAATCAACAGGGCGAGCGAGCATAGCGCCCATGAAACAGTGCTGGCCTGTTGCTTCGCGCTTGCATTACCTCCTCGCGCTGCTGCTCTTGGTCGGCTGCTCGATTGACGCGCCTCCGCCTGCTGCGCCGATTAATCGCGAGACGGCGCTGGCCTTGACTCCAAGTCCGACATCGACCACTGCGCCCACGAGCACGCTTACTCCGACTATGACCGCTACCGCCGCTCCAACCCCGACAACAGAGCCTACGGAGGAGCCGACGGAGGCACCAGCGGCAACTGCTACCGCGGAGCCGCTGGTCGACGTCTCATACTGTCGCCGGGCTTTCGGTCCGTTAACCGCCGCACGGTTTAGCGCGCGGCTCGAGCGAGTCAAGACGGCGCAGACTGAAGACTTCGATCAGGTCACGTTTGTTTTTGGGAACCTCGATGGCCAGCTACACGGTGAGGCCACCTGTATGCTTGCCGCGGGCTGGCCGTTTGACGCCGACTACGGGGCCGGCGCAGTACCGGGCGACGCGGTCATCGCCGTTACACTGGACGATTGGGCGCACGATGATCTGTTTGCCTCGTCGCCGCTGACCGAGACCACGGAAATTACAACAGGTGGTGCGCTGGAAGGCATCTCTTACGCCGCTCGAAGCCTGGAGAGTCGTGGCGCTGTGCTGGGTATTGGACTAAGCGAGCCTCGACCATTCCGTATCCGCGTGCAGACCAACGAGCTGATTGTCGAAGTGGAGCGCAACGCCGCCTTCCCGCCATCCGACGATCCATTGGGACAGACGGCTGGCGACGAGCCGCTGTTGGCTGAGCCCATCTTCTTCTTGCAGAACGGTGATGTGTACCGACTGCAGAATGGCCAGGCGCGGCCTGTCCTGGAAACCCCCGAGCTCGAAACCGGTCTCGCGGTTAGTCCTGACGGTACACTCTTAGCCACCTGTCGCGCGCCAGCCGACAGCGAGCCGTTCGCCCTGCCCTACGAGACACGCGCAACTTTGTGGGTTATGGGCGTCGATGGCTCAGATCCGCAACAGCTTGCCGACGTCGGCGGCTGCGCGGAGCCGTCCTTCGCCACAAGTGGCAAAACCATCGCGTTTACGGCCAATATTGCGCCCAGCCCGCCAGCGGTGCTACAGGTTTGGACAGCGCCTGTGGTTGGCGGCGAGGCAGTTCCAACCGCCGCTCCAGATGAGTGGAGTCGCTCTCAGCCCCATTGGTTAGCCGACGGGCGGCTGGTCTACCGCGCCAGCAATGATCGTGGCCAGTCGATTGTGCTTGTGCGTGAGGTCGACGGCGAAGAGCGGGAAGTGACCGCGCGCATCTTGACGGATGTGGCTTACGAAGGCGTCGGCAACTTTATTGTCGACGAGGCCAACAACCAGATTGCACTTGAGGCATTACGCTCTGCCGACGACGGCGCAGACCTCGTTGTGCTGCGGGTCGACGGTACACCCCTCGCGGTTGAGCAACGCGGCTACTGGCAGCGACCGCTGGCATTTACCGACGAGGGCTTGGTGTACCTCACCGTGGAGTGCCCATCCGAGAGCGTGATGCGCTATACCGTGCGTCGCCGCCCGCCACAGGGATCGGTCGAAACCTTAGTGAGTGGCAGTACCGCTATGGGTATAGGTTCCGCAACTGCCCAGGATGAGACGCTCATCTATGTGCGCACGACGTCGGCCGCGGGTGGCGTGCGAGGACCAATGGCAGAGGCAGGCCTAGGCGAGCGCGCGCAAATTTGGACGATGTCGCTTGATGGCACAGCACGCGCAGAGGTTCATAGCGCTACCACCGGCATCACGAGCCTTCAATCCACGGGTCGCTAGGAGGTTACTAGATGCTGATCACTGGAACGCTGCTGGCGCTTGGTGCGGCTGGGCTGGCACTCGCTGTAGCCGGAGTAACGCTGTGGGGCGGTTGGCTGGCGCTCCGAGATGAGCTCGTGCCGGGGTTTCGGACCGTACCACCTCGGCCGCGCTCGATCCTTCTGACGGGCATTGCGGTGTTGCTGCCCATTGTTGCCATCGCGGCATTTACCCTCTACCTTGCCGTCACCCTGGTGCAGCGGGCTGTCAGCGCTTGGTAACATTCTCGGCAAATGCTGTGGCCAGCCGCTGCATTGACAGTTCGTGGAGCGGCCCTTGCATTTGTTAAGCGGCCGGGGTCGCTCGGAACCGAGCATCGCGGCAGCATAATTATTAGCGCTGCCTCTAGGGGCTACGGAGCAGGTGTGGGCGCACTGTTGAGCAGGATGATGCGGATCGGCTGTTGGCCTATCTGCTCGACGTCGAGGGTTAATTGCGTCGTCGCCGGAATCGGAAGCGAAATGTCGAGCGGCACTGTCTGGCCCGCCTGTAAGGTCGTTGCAGGACTCCCGCTAGACGCGTAAACCGTCCCGCTGCCATCCCTGAATTTGAAGTTGTCGAGCGAAACATCCACAGGCCCAGTGCTGATGTTCGTGACGCTGCCGGTGAGGCGAAGCCCGCCCTCAGCGGGATCGATTGCCGTGATCTGAACGTGCAGAAGCTCGTTCTGGCCCTCGGTGTTAAGCGGCGCGCTCGATAAGCCGCCCAACACCCGCGCGGCGGTCGTACGGGCCAGCCCCACTAAGTTCGTCGGCACAGGTGGTAGCTCGATCCGCCCGGCATTCGCGGCCGGTGGGCTGGCCGCAAACTGCTGTTGTAAGCCGTTCGGCTGACCGGTGCTTTGCCGGCTCACCAGCTGCACGATCGCGACAAGCACCACGAAGACCACCACCGCGATGAGCCACGATGGATGGCGGTTGTCCGAGCCCCCGGTCAAGCGCATAGCAAGCCTCCCTGTGGCAGTGTGCCATAGCTTCCTTTTCTTGACAATTATTTGACGTCCGTTGTACACTCTTGGCCATATATCCTGCGTAAAGTAACGCGGCTTGTCCGAATTATTGCGGAGGAAATACGCGATTTGTACAGCGTTACTGTATACGAACTCGTTGGGTGCTCGCCGCAGCTCCCTTCCGGCCTGGACAGGCCGAAGAACGACCGGGGCGTAGTGTGTAATTAGGTTCCAATGAAGCGTATTAATCCTTCGGAATTCTTCCCTTGCTATGGATGCATCTGAATAAGGAGGTGTGCTGGCCAGAACGGACACAACCGCACCCAGCCTGTGGTGCTTGACCACAGCAATTTCTTGGGATGATGGACCGAATAATGGTAAGGAGCTGAAGAATCCATGAAACGTATCGCTTCGCTAATCATGTTGGTGGTTGTTCTTGCTGCCACCCTGGCCGCCTGTGGTGCAGCCACGCCCGCCGCCTCACCGGCAGCGTCAACTGGTGCTGGGGCTGCCGATACTACTGCGGCGTCACCTTCGCCGTCCGTTGCGGCTACAGAGTCTCTCACGGCCTCGCCCTTGACCGAGGCTTCGCCCTCGACCGCTGCCTCGCCGTCGGCAATGGCCACACAAGCGGCTGCTGCAGAGGCTACTCCGGGTGCGGATGCTACCACGACCGTGACGGAGGATTTGCCCAACGTAAGTGGGCTTAATCTCGGCACTGTTCGGATTGCCTATCAGGGCCCCCTATCAGGACCGCAGGCGCAGTTCGGTACCACGGGTCTTAACGGTGCACGGCTGGCTGTCGAACAACTTGGCGAGGAGATGGGCTTCCAGAATATCGAGATTGCCCAGTTTGACGACCAGGCGACTGAGTCGGTTGGCGCCGCCAACGCGAACACTATTGCGGCCGACCAGAGCATTGTGTGCGTTGTGGGACACATCAACTCGGGCGTTGCGCTCGCCGCGCTGCCGACCTACCGCGATGCCAATCTCGTGATGGTCTCGCCGGCCAACACGAACCCGCGCGTCACCGAAGAGTTTGACGATACTGCCTATCGCCTCGTCGGTCGCGACGATGTGCAAGGCGTGGTCGCAGCGGATTTCGTGCAGAATGAGCTGAATGCCCAGAACGTGTACGTCCTCCACGACCAGACCGCTTATGGCGAAGGTTTGGCGACAGTCTTCCGCGATGAGATGCAGGAGCGGGGCATCAATGTCTCGGGCTTTGCGGGCACACAGGAAACTGCGGTCTTCGACGCCGTGCTGACCCCAATTCAGGCGGCCAACCCCGACGTCATTTTCTTCGGTGGTATCTATGACCGCGGTGGCCCATTCATCCAGCAGCTGCGCGAGCGCGGCATCGAGGCGAAGGTCATCGGCGGTGACGGTCTCGACGCTCCCGATCTCGCCCAGCTCGGCGGAGAAGCGGTTGTCGGCACGAACTACGTGACGGTCTCGGGCCCAGCCAGTGCGTATCAACAGGCCGCACAGTTCACGCAAGACTACCAGGCCGCGAACAACACGCCCGCCGCATATCCAGCCTTCCAGGGGTATGACTCGACGAAAGCCTGTCTGGTGGCGATCGCCAACGCGGCGACCGAGGCCAACGGCACGCCGACCCGCGAGCAGGTGAAGGCGGCAATGGAAGATCTTGAGACGTACCAGGGTGTGACGGGCCAGGTTACCTTCGATGATGAGGGTGATCGCTCGCCGGCGACGTACTACGTCTTTGAGGTCAGGTCAGGTGATCCGGCCAACTGGGGCCAGAACGAGGTCGTCGGTTCGATCGAAGCACAGCCGCCGGAAGAATAACTGCTCCACGCTGATCGACAGGAGGGACGAGCCCAGCTCGCCCTCCTGTGCTATCATCGGTTAACGTTATGATGGGTTTCCTTCTCGCTGATCGATTGTACGAAATGGATTGAGGGCGTATGGCAGTGAAAGCTCAAGCGCAGCCAATGGTTAGCGACCGATCGTCGTTAGGGACGCTGCGACAAGTGCTGGCCCCAATTGGTCAGATCCTGATTTTCGTGATAGGTGGCTCACTGCTGCTTGGCACGATTGTGGTGATGCTAGCGCTAGCCTTGCAAGCGGGCCAAGCGAATTTGTTGAATGGCGTGGTGTCGGTGCTGCCACTCGTGATTATCGACGGTCTCGTGCTTGGCTTCTTGTATGCGACGATTGCACTAGGATACACTCTAGTGTACGGCGTGTTAGAGTTCATTAACTTCGCCCACGGCGAGATCTATATGGTTGGCGCATTCGTGGGTGGAGGGCTCGGGATTTGGCTTGCGTCACAAGGGTTGCTGGCGACGATGCACCCGCTCATCTTCGTGGTGATTGCTGTATTTGTGGCGATGCTGGCTAGTGGGCTGCTAGCGGTGGGCATCGAGCGCTTTGCGTATCGCCCATTACGCGGCGCACCCCGTTTGGTACCGCTGATCTCGGCAATCGGAGTGTCGCTGGTATTGCAAGATCTGGTACGTTTGATTGCAGGTCCGGCCCGTTTCAATCTGCGTTATCCGACTCTTAACCTAGGCGGCCGAATTCCGCTCTTCGAGATGTCAACGGCTGCGGGTACGAACTTGCGGGTCTCAATCGATAATCAGTCGCTGATCTTTATCATTACCTCGCTTTTGATGTTGGTTGCTCTTAATTATCTGATTAACGTCACAAAACTCGGTAAGGCGATTCGTGCCGTAGCACAGGACCGACCCACAGCCAGCCTGATGGGCATCAATGTCAACCTTATTATTGCCCTGACGTTTTTTGTTGGTGGCGCGCTGGGTGGTGGAGCAGGCGTTCTCTTCGGGATCAAATATAGCACCGTCAATCCATATATCGGCTTTATAGCCGGGCTTAAAGCATTTACCGCCGCAGTCCTAGGCGGCATTGGCAACATTACCGGGGCAATGGTCGGTGGTATCGTGCTGGGACTGTTGGAAGCTTTTGTCTCAACATATCTCACGCTTTTCACCAATGGACGCTTGAGCGGTCCTGACTATGCCAGCGTAGCGTCGTTTTTGATTTTGATCGGCATCTTGGTGTTTCGTCCATCTGGTTTGTTGGGCGAGGCAGCAACCCAGAAGGTCTAGGAGGTAACGGTGAGCACACGCCAACAAACGCCGGCTCGTGAACGCCTTAGCCTCCGCCAGAGAATTGCGGGTATTGTGGGGCAGGGTTATGCCGCAATGGTCATTGTCATCCTTTATGTGCTCCTAGCAAGCTTTTGGTTGATAAGTAATCCGTTTTCGACGATCGCCTATTTGGTGTTTCTGTCGTCGCTGCTGGTGATCTATTATTTCCCAATAGCAACGTGGGCCAAGGTCGCGCTCGGGTTGCTGGTACTCGGCGTGGTAATGCCGTATGTCGGCACGCTCAACCAGGGCTTCCTTGATGTTGTCACGCAAGCGGCGATCTTTGTGGCGCTCGCGCTCGGCCTCAATGTCGTGGTCGGCTTCGCCGGTCTGCTCGACCTTGGCTATGTCGCGTTTTTTGCGATTGGGGCGTACTTATGGGCGATCTTTAGCACACCTCAGGCAGCCAATATCATTCCCAGCTTGGCCCAATCGTTTCCGCTCGCGGGTGGCTGGTTCTTTGTATTTCTGATTCTGGGCGTTATCGCCGCTGCTATCTTTGGCGTCTTGCTGGGCCTGCCGGTGCTGCGGCTACGAGGCGACTACCTGGCGATTGTGACCCTCGGCTTCGGCGAGGTTATCCGGCTGCTGGCGAATAATTTGAACCGGCCAATCAACATCACCGGTGGTGCGCAGGGCATTACCAATATTGGGCAGCCGCCGCTTTTCTTTGCCCCCGTTCTGGATACCCTCAACATTAACACAAGTGCGGGCGCGACCTACCGAATGTATTTTTACGTGATGGCACTGCTCATCGTGTTGATCACGATCATGGTAGCACGCCGGCTTAACGACTCGCGCGTTGGACGCGCTTGGACAGCTATTCGCGAGGACGAGACGGCGGCAATCGCGATGGGCGTGCCGTTGGTGCGGATGAAGCTGTTGGCATTCGCTGCAGGAGCAACCTTTGCCGGTGCCATGGGCGTGTTGTACGCCGCCAAGCTGCGCTTTATCAGCCCGCCAACCTTTGACGTGGTACAGTCGATCTCTATTTTGGCGATGGTGATCCTAGGGGGGATGGGCAGTATTCCAGGTGCCGTGCTTGGTGCAGCCTTGATTACATTGCTTAATCTTAGAATTCTGCCGGACTTTGCCAATCAGCTGGTAATCTGGCGGCGGGCAGGACTGCCTATTCCGGAAGGCTTCGATCCGGTTCAGTACCAACGGTTGTTTTTTGGCCTCGTGCTGATTTTCATGACAATCTTCAGACCGGAGGGGCTGCTGCCTGAACGCCGACGCCGAGCCGAGCTTCACGACGACGAGGAGCAAGGCTCGGATGAGGGCTTAGTGCAAGATGACCAGAACCTGGTGCATCCGGATGTCGGCCTGAAGTCCTGACGGCACAATAACCCCCTTGAGGGATGTGCCGCTCCGTGCAGTGGCTGGTTGTTCCTTAAGTAAGGATTACACCGTGGCATTATTTGAAGCCCGCGATGTCAAAAAACTGTTCGGTGGGCTCGTGGCCGTCAACGAGGTGTCCCTAAGCGTTAACGAGCGCAGCATCGTCAGCGTGATCGGCCCGAATGGCGCTGGTAAGACGACCTTCTTCAACATTGTCACTGGCATCTACAAGCCCGATGGTGGCACGATTACGCTCGACGGCCAGTCGTTGGTCGGCCTGCGGCCGGACCAAATTGCCGCCCGTGGCATTACCCGGACCTTTCAGAATATTCGGCTGTTCGGGAATATGACCGTGCTGGAAAACGTGCTGGTCGGGATGCATACGCGGCTGCATTCAAATGTTTGGCAAATTGTGCTGCGCAGTGTTTCGTTCAAGCAAGAAGAGCGCAAAGCCGTCGATCGCGCGCGCCAGCTGCTTGATTTCGTGGGCCTGCGGCGCAGGGCCGACGACCTGGCACGTAGCCTGGCATATGGTGAGCAGCGCAGGCTGGAGATTGGACGCGCGCTTGCGTCCGATCCCAAGCTCATTTTGCTGGATGAGCCGGCTGCGGGCATGAATCCGCAAGAGACCGAAGACGCTACCGATCTGATCCGTCGCCTGCGCGATGACCTAGGGATTACCGTGATCTTAATCGAGCATGACATGGGACTGGTCATGGAAATCTCGGAGCATATTGCGGTGCTCGACTATGGTCGAAAGATCGCCGAGGGCACGCCGGCGGAGATACGGCATAACCCGCGCGTGATCGAAGCATATCTTGGCCAGGGTGCGGCGGCGAGTCTCGACCATGCGCCGGACAACGTCCCGCATCCACCGGAGGGAGTCGAGCAAGGACCGGCTACCCCGCCGGGGGTGTGATCAGCGCTAGCTTATCGGGGGCCGGACGCCGTTGCTGCTCGCTCGTGAGCTTCGTAAAGGCTCTTCAAGGCAAGCAGGAATCGAGAGGAATTCAGTATGGCACTGCTTGAGTTGCAGAACGTTCATACCTTCTACGGGAATATACATGCGCTTAAGGGAATCTCGCTCGCCGTTAACGAGGGCGAGATTGTTACCCTGATTGGCTCGAACGGCGCCGGTAAATCGACGACCTTGCGCACGATCTCTGGGCTGCTCAGCCCACGTCAAGGCCAGGTACTGCTCAACGAGAAGCGCATTGATACCTTGCCCTCGCACGAAATTGTCAAGCTCGGCATCTCCCAGTCGCCGGAAGGCCGCCGCATCTTCCCGCGGCTTACGGTGCTTGAAAACCTGGAGATGGGCGCGTACATTCACTCCCGCCGGGATCCCCAATATCGGGCTGATCTCGAGCGGGTGCTAGATCTCTTTCCTCGGCTCAGAGAACGAGTCAGCCAGAAGGGCGGGACGCTCTCGGGTGGTGAGCAGCAGATGTTGGCAATTGGCCGTGCGCTCATGTCGCGGCCCCGTATTCTGCTGCTCGACGAGCCGAGCATGGGTTTGGCGCCGATCCTGGTCGATCAAATCTTCAGGATTGTGCAGGATATCAACAAGCAGGGCACGACAATTCTGTTGGTGGAGCAAAACGCGCTGATGGCACTTGGCGTGGCACATCGCGGCTATGTGCTTCAAACGGGACAGATTTTGCTTTCCGACTCGGCAAAGAGCTTGAGTCAAAACGAGATGGTGCAAAAGGCCTATCTTGGCATGGACTAGCCCGCTCTGCCGAACGTGGCCTAGTCAACAGTGCGGCGCTGACATCAGTCGGCGCCGCTCTTTGAATCTGCCTTGCACTGTACGCTGGTTGGGCCGCGTTCTTTCATGGCTTGATCAGGCAGTCATGGAGCGACTGCCCGCACAGGCCAGCCTTCAGGTGGACACTCCCTGCTGCTCGGACCCGTGACCTATGACGGCTCCATAAACCGGTGCACATTCTCAGGTGGTAGGGGTCGGCTGAGCAGATATCCCTGAATCTCGTCGCAGCCATGCCGGTGTAGTACAGCCCGCTGTTCCACCGTCTCGACGCCTTCGGCGATCGTCGTCATCCGCAGCTGGTGGGCCAGGGAGATAATTGCGGTTGCGATCGCTGCAGCCGCGGTATCGTCGTTAATCTCCTGAATAAAGGAACGGTCGATTTTGATGCTTGTCAGCGGCAGACGCTTAAGATAGGCCAGCGAGGAGTAGCCAGTGCCGAAGTCATCCAAGGACAGGCGCACTCCGAGCTGTGCGAGCTGGTCTAGCGTGGTACCCGTGGTAGCTCCCCGATCCATGAGAGCACTTTCGGTAACCTCTAGCTCGAGGTAATCTGGGCTGAGACCCACTGCTTGCAAGCTCCCGACAACAGTCGCATAAAGATCGCCATAGTTAAACTGTTGAGCAGAAATATTGACGGCGACCGGCACGATCCGCAGTCCAGCTAACTGCCACGCACGATTTTGCGCACACGCCGCGTGTAGTACCCAGGCGCCAAGCGGCACAATGAGTCCGGTCTCCTCCGCGATCGGAATAAATTCTGCCGGCGAGATTAGCCCGCGCTTGGGATGCTCCCAGCGGACCAACGCTTCCATGCGGGTTAGGGCACCCGTGACCGTATCAAAGATTGGCTGGTAGTGCAGCCGTAGCTCGTTCTCGTTGATTGCCCGCCGCAGCTTAGCCTCGAGCCATAGGCGGGCCTGGGCCTGGCTATACATCGCCTGATCAAACAACTCCGTTCGTGCCTTGCCGCCGGTCTTAGCCCGGTACATTGCAATATCGGCATCGCGCAGTAGGTCGGCTGCTTGGGTATAACTTGGACTACCCCACACAATACCGATGCTGACGGTGGTCACAACTCCGTGTCCGGCAAGCTCAAGCGGCTCCGCCATTGCCGCTTGGATTCTTTGTGCGAGCTGTAATGCATCCGGTGCATCGCGGAGATCGGTTGCAAAAATGACGAACTCGTCACCGGCTAAACGGGCGACCATGTCCATCGACCGGACACATGTGCGTAGCCGGCGGGCTGTCTCCATGAGCAGCTTGTCACCGACGGCATGGCCCAGACTGTCATTGATCGCCTTGAAACGATCAAGGTCCAGGAAAAGCACAGGATAGTACGTTGGGTAGCGCTGTGCACGATCCAGAACATGCTGGATCCGATCCATCAAGAGTGTGCGGTTCGGTAACTGCGTGAGCGCGTCAAAAAGCGCAGCCTCGCGCAGCTGGGCCTCGACATGTTGTCGGGCCGCCGCTTCTGCATCGCGCTCAATCTGCGTTGCAATGATGCGTGCCAGCACGACCAACAGCTCAGCTTGCGGCTCGGAAAGCTCATGGGGCTCAGGATCGACGGCGCACAATGTTCCAAATACATGTCCGTCACTACGCAGGATCGGGACACCAAGGAAGCAGGCGACATTGGGGTTCGCCGCGAGTGCTGGATGGTCGGCCACGCGTGGGTCCGTGGCGGTATTCGATAGGATCAGGGGTCTAGGCTCGACCGAGCCACAAATCACACTTCAAAAGGTTTGGTGGAGGGTCAGATCGATGGGGCTAGGAACATCACTGCCGCCTGCGCGATTATATGCGGCTGTAACCGTATTCTGGTTTTGCTCTTGGTTTATCCGGGTGATGAAGCTTGTACGCAAGCCCAGGTAATCGACGATCAGTTCCAGAATAGCTTGGACCACGTCATCCGTCGAGGTGAAGCTCCGCAACGATAGTGTCGATAGTCCGGCAAGGTAGCGGCCCCCGTTTCCGCCGTCTGGGGACATGAATCGGTCGCGTTCCCACATCGCCTACATTATCCTTTCCGCCACGTATGCCTCCAATATAGGGGCCCACACGTGTCCCGCTCATCGCAATCGCTCATGCTCAATGATTGCGGCAGGTCATACGATAGCATGTCGTAGTAGTACTTAAGGGGGGAGATTCAGGAGAGAAACGGGGAGGTTTGTCGGATTTGCGGATCGGCCGGGCAGCGGGCCTCATCGTGAATGATCCTTCGGACGATAGGATTGATATGATACCAATGAGGGTAAAAGAGCGGAATGGCCCCCGGTGCACTATTCCGCTATAGTCCGTTCGGGCAAATGATGGTTAGCTGTGCCTGCCAAAGAGCTGTGCCCGCAAAACCTTCCGGTATCCGCAGCATACGCCTCCGACACGGCTATTTTTGTCGATCCTGCGCCGTTACCGCCGTCGTGCGGGAGCTCATCCTAGCGTACACTCAGCATCTGTTGCAAAATCGCGTTGTGGGCAAAATGCGCCTTGTCGGCGCCACGAAACTCGAAATCATAGCTGCCACCGCTAAACGTTACCGTTACCTTACTGCTACTGAAGAAACCGCGGCCGCTAAACAGGCCCGACTCATCTTCGGCGGCAATTGATGTAATGCGGCTGTATGGGATGGACACGACAGCCTTGTTTTTACGCATGAATGCCTGATCGTACACAATTAGCCGCGCATTGGTAATACCAATGAAACCGGTTCCGCCGCCTTTCATATCAAGGACCGCGATAATTTGTTCCCCTGGTAAGCATCCCGAGGCAATTTTTTCGTACTGGTCCTTTTTGTCATACATGGGTGCTTCCTGTTGCATCGCTGCCTCCTTGCTTGGTGGATTGCCATTGTAGCAACGCGGTGCAACTGCGATAAGGCATGACGCGCGATACCTCTCCCGACAGCAACTTGTGTTCTCAACAGGTGGCCGCCCGCTGGAACCGGCCCAGCGGCCGCCGTTGCGGTGTGCTCTGACGCACATTGTTGGCACCATACAACCGTGTGCGTATGGTAGATGTGGACCAAAGTTCCGGTACCGGCGTGACTTTCGCTGCATCCGATCGTGACTGCAGAGGGCTACAGTAACGATATGTACTGAAGCAAAAACACCGGGAGCACCGCCATGAACATATATTTCGCCACCCGCGAAGCGGAAGAGCGCCGCATTACGCTACTCCGTAGGGCAGAGGAAGAGCAGGAGCTAGACGCGCTGCGAACAGCACAGCCGGATCGATTCATTCTCACGCCCACCCTGATCGAGCGATTGGGCGCCAGACTACAGCACCTTGTGCGTCGAACCAAACCGGTAGTGCAATTCCGTTAAAGGTTCACCGTAACGGATGAGCCAATCATAGACGCGTCGGTATCGCAGACATACATCTTGCCGCGAGCAGCGCCGGTCGTGAGCAAATGACGACCGGCGCCTATTTTTAGCAGGGACGGACGATGCCAGCCGCGTCTTGGTCGCGGTGATCGCGCCACGATCTGCGAGTGTCCATCCCTGCCAGTTGCGACTCGGTGAGCTTCGCGGGCACGTCGCCCGCCTCACGTTTTCAAAACATTGCCTGCAGCCACATAGCTGTTCCCCGCTTCGCTTTATACTCGTCATTGCCTCACCCTACAGGCGGCCTCGCATACGCGAACCGAAGTGATGCTCGTTGATGTGTGTTTGCGCGCATCATACGCTTGTCAGGCGGCTATTTTTGCCGATCCAGCACAGTTCCTGGTAGACAAGGTATAATGGGCGCGTTGTGCAACGGGCTATCTCGCTACATCAAATTCAGCGCACTCGCGCACGCCGCCACGCATTCGGCGGTGTGCGCTTCTTGCTGCCAGCGCTCCTTGCGCTGCTGCTCGGAGCTCTAGCCTACCAGTTGCCTTCACGTACGACTATCGATGTCGGCGAGCTTGGCGACCAGCTGTTTCTGTCGTCCTCCGAGGCACAGCGCGCGGAGCAGATCGAACGAGGCAAATGGTACGCCGACCAGCTTAGTCCGGAGGGGCGGAGCCGCTGGAGTCGTGAGCGCGGTACTATTCGTCTCCCGGGGCTGGGTCATGGGCAAGACGTTCAGCTTACGCTGCATATGGCAGGCTGGCCATCTGATGTTGTACGGGCAGCGCCGAAACAGCCGGAAGTGCAGATTTTGGTCGGCGGTCAAGCGGTAGGAGTGGTTACTCCATCCTCGGACGTAGCTGCCTATACTGTATCAATTCCTGCCGCGCTCCAGGCAACGGGCCCGCTGACGACGACGCTCCAAGTGACGCCGACCTTTACCGATACGGCTGTGCAAGTCGATGCGCGACCAAAGGGTATTCGGCTGGATGCGATTGAGGTAGTCACCAGAGGCCGGGGCGTGCAGCCGGATTGGCTGGTCCTCGGCGGTCTGGTGCTGGCCACAGTGCTGACCACTGGCGTCGCAGCTAGCGGTTCACAACGGGGATGGCTAGTCGGACTGGCCAGCATGAGCGTAGCGCTGTTTGGGGCAAGCGCAATCTTTGTGGCTCGGCCATGGCTGGCGGCATTGCTGCCTGGGGTGCTGGTAGCCCTGGCAATGCTGTTCGCGCTCGTCAATGTCGGCTGGCTCGCGCGTCAGCTCGCGGCTATTCGCTGGCGGATGAGCGAGAGCCGTCCTGTAGATTTTGGCCTCGTCGCCGCGGTATTGTTGATCTGTCTGTATCTTGCGGCGCGACCGCTGCTCGATCAAGACCTGCCGACGATCGAGCCGTTCCAGCGGGATGGCGCCGAGCGCTTCTTCCGGGTGGTGATGTGGCTCTCGTTGGCGGGTACTGTGCTGTTGGCGCTGCTAAGCAGTGTAACACTGCTTCCACAATGGCTCTTGACGCTACGGCGTGCGCTCCTGACCCGGCGTCTCGCGGCGATGTTGCTCGGCCTGCTGGCGGGCGTATGGTTGGGCTATCTCACTTGGCTCATGTCCACGCTCCCATTCGTCGGCCATGCCGACTATGCCGACAACGCCGTCGTCGCGCGCAATCTGCTTCGCGGGCGAGGCTACGTCGTCGATTACGTGACCCAGTTCTACCGGCTGATCCCGGGGGGGAGTGTAACGCGACCTCAGGAAACATGGCCGCTGCTGCAGCCGCTGCTGATGCTGCCTACAATGGCGTTGCTCGGCCCAACGCCGTTTGCGGTGCGGCTGCCTAATCTTTTGTTCTTGGTCACGTTGACGCTCTTGATCTACCATATCGGAGCGCGCCTCTGGGACCGCCGAGTTGGGCTACTCGCCGCCATTCTTACGCTTACCAATGTGCTCTTTTTTCGCCTCGCAATCTACGCCACGAGTGACCTGGCTTTGGTTGTGTGGAGCATGGCCGCGTTTTGGCTGGTGTATCAAGCGGTGGAGCAAAGAGTAGAGAACAAAGAACGGGCTTCACAAGCATCATCCGGTATCCGCCCTTTTTTATCGAACCGCTGGGCTTGGGCGGGTCTCTTCAGCGGCTTGATGATCCTGCAAAAGCCCAGCAGTGCCATACTGGTATTTGGGATGGGGCTGTGGGTGCTTGGGTGGACGTACGCTCGTTCGGCAGGTGAAGACCGAATAGCTCGTCTTCGCAGCTGGAGTGCGCGTTGGGTGCGCCCACTGTTGACATGGACGGCGCTTACAATTCTGGTAGTGACCCCTTATCTCGTCCGAAACCTGCTGGTTTTTGGGCGGCCCTTCTTTTCGACTGAGGCCTATGACGCCTGGATTTTGTATTTCCGAGGCACACGCGGCGAAGCATGGGAAGATATCTACAAGATATACACGCCGGAGTTGGGCGGGCCGGGTCTCCCTGAGCGGTCGTGGATTTTACGCTGGGGCTATGATCTGACGCTGGGTAAAGTTGCACAGCAAGCGCGCGACGCCTGGCAATTCTTTGCGCCTCCCAAGGGCGTACTGCTCAGCACTGGCAATCGCGACGAGTTCCCACATGGCGTCCTTGGCACCTGGCTGATGCTGCTCGGGCTTGTAACGCTACGGCGGCGTCCACGCGCGCTCATCGGCTTGATCGCAGCGGCGCTCGTGCCCTATATCCTGTTCTTGGTCGTATACTGGCATACGCATGACGAGCCGCGCTACTTTGTGCCGTTCGTGCCATGGCTCGCACTGCTGAGCGCTTGGGGAGCTTGTTGGCTCTTTGATCGGATCGCGGCGATCGACCGAGGCCGGTGGGCCGGGCTCGGCGGTCTGCTGGTCTCGCTCTCGTTGCTGCTAACGGTTGCTCCCCATTGGTACCAGATCGACCGTTTCCTAGACCCGCAGAGCAGCAGCTATTGGGGCAAGGACTGGGCGGCCGACCTCGAGGCGTACCGTTGGCTGAGGGAAAATACGCCGTCGGATGCCGTGGTTATGACGCGTGTACCCTGGCAGCTTAACTTCCATGCCGACCGTGGAGCCGTCATGATCCCGAATGCGGGTGCTCCGGAGATCATGCGGATCGCACGGTATTATGGTGCTGACTACTTGTTAGTAAATGGCTCGACGACGTCACTGCCTGAAAGCGTAGGGGCATTAAAGCCGCTCGCGCAGGGTAATCCCGGCGAGGGGTGGGTATTAGAGTACACGGCACATGACCAGTTTCAGGGTGCGGATGTGTATGTGTATCGCTTTCCAGAAAATTACGCGGGCGTGGAGGATATTCAGGTTGAGAGCAAGTAACAGATGCTGGCTGGCCTGTGTACGGAGTGGTATGGCTCAGAGGCGGTTCCTGCTCGACTTGTGTAGCCTCCTGAGTGGTCTATGAAGATCGCAATGCTGACATCATCCTATCCCAAGTGGCCGGGAGAGATGACTGCGCCATTTATCGAGGAAATTGCCTCGAGTGTCGCAGCGCGCGGCCATGAGGTGCATGTGTTGATGCCTCATCGCGGTGATCTGCGACGGCAGCCCTTCGAGCGGGGAGTCTATCTCCACTGCTATCGCTATGCGCCCACACAAGCGCTTGAGGTGTGGGGCTATGCAGCCGCGCTCCATGGCGATGTGGGGATGCGGGTAAGCACACTCGTGGCGGCACCCTTCGCCCTGGTGCACGGGTATCGCTCACTGCTTGCCCTGGTCAGGCATGAAGGCTACGACCTTGTGCATGGCCACTGGGTGCTGCCGAATGGAGCGGTCTCAGCACTGGTCGCGCAACACTGCAAGCTACCGCTCGTGATATCACTACATGGCTCGGATGTGTTCCTTGCGGAGCGGACGCCACCAACGGCATGGACAGCGGCATTGGCGGCACAGAGGGCGGACGGAATTACGGCTTGCTCAGGCGACCTAGCGGCACGGTTGGCACGCCTAGGTGGACCGCCGGAGCGAATGCAAGTAATTCCCTACGGCATCGATCCGGAGGTCTTTAGACCCGATTCCGAGGCTGGCGCCGCTGTACGCGAGCAGTTGGGCATTGCGCCGGAGCGTCCGGTGTTGATGTGGGTCAGCCGGATGGTTTACAAAAAGGGGCTGACGGTGCTATTGGACGCGTTGCCAATGGTGTTGCAGCGTCATCCTCGGGTACTGCTGGTTCTTGGCGGCTATGGCGACCTCCGGGATGCGCTTGAGCAACAGGCAAAGCAGCTTGGCATCGCCGATAGCGTGCTCTTTCCCGGGCCCGTCGACCGCGACAACATCAATCGCTATTGGAACGCGGGTGATATCGTGGTTGTGCCAGCGATTCACGACCATGGCGGCAATGTCGATGGGCTGCCCAACATCATTCTCGAATCCATGAGCGCCGGACGGCCGGTTGTGGCGAGCAACGTCGCGGGCATTCCGCAGGTGATTACCAGTGGTGAGCATGGCCTGTTGGTGCCTGAAGGAGACGCCGGGGCGCTGGCCGAGGCTTTAACTGCGCTGCTGGACGATCCTTCGAGCGCCGCACGGCTCGGCCTCGCCGCGCGGCAACGTGTCGAGCGTGAGCTACGTTGGCGCCACATTGCGGCGCGTTTTGAGCAGGTCTATGAAACGGCGCGAGAGCATTTCGCGACACGTCAAAGTTGAGATAAAAATGAGCTACCCAGAGCAAAAAACAGATATCGGTGTGGATACAGTTGCTGCAATTGAAAACGGGGAGGTCGTGGCGGGCCTACAGGCCCGGATCGACGACCGAACCGCGCTGGTTGGGGTGGTTGGTCTCGGCTATGTTGGCGTGCCCCTGGCGGTACGGGCGGCCTCGGTCGGCTTTCGGGTACTCGGATTCGACGTCATCAACGAGCGTGTCGCGCGCATCAGCCGCGGGGAAAGCTATACGGTAGACGTGCCAACAGCTAAGCTCGCCGCTTTGGTTGAATCCGGCCAGATGTCCGCGACCTCCGACTTCGAGCTGCTCGGCATGTGCGACGTTATCGTGATCTGCGTTCCGACACCGCTCGACGAGCACGGACAGCCCGATATTTGCTACATCGAGCAATCTGGCATCAGTATTGCCAAGACCCTGCGCCCGGGCCAGCTGGTTGTGCTGGAAAGCACAACGTGGCCCGGCACCACGGACGAAGTGCTGCTGCCAAAGTTTGTTGCACAGGGCCTTGCCGTTGGCCAGGACTTCTTTTTGGCATTCTCGCCGGAGCGGATCGACCCTGGGCAGACCAACAGCAAAGGCTGGACGGTTGAGAACACGCCCAAGGTAGTCGGCGGCGTGACGTTTGCGTGTACCCAGCTCGCCAAGCGGTTCTATGGTGGGATCGTTCAACAGATCGTCGAAGTATCATCGGCACGCACCGCGGAGATGACCAAGCTCGTCGAGAATATTTTCCGTAACGTCAACATTGCGCTGGTGAACGAGCTGGCGCTGCTGTGCGATCGGATGGATCTCAACATCTGGGAGGTGCTGGACGCTGCCGCAACCAAGCCGTTCGCGTTCATGAAGCACACGCCCGGACCGGGCCTCGGCGGTCACTGTATACCCCTGGACCCATTTTATCTCAGCTGGAAGGCGCGTGAGTACGATTTCCACACGCGCTTCATCGAGCTTGCGGGCCACGTCAACAATGCCATGCCCTACCATGTTGTGCAGCTCGTCGTACGTGGGCTTAACAAGCTCCGGAAGAGCCTTAACGGCGCCACGGTGGTGCTGCTTGGCGTCGCCTACAAGCCCGACATCGACGATTACCGCGAGTCGCCAATCTTCAAAATCATGCAGCTGCTCGCGGCAGAAGGTGCGAATGTGGTCACGGTCGATCCGCACGTGGAGGTCTTTTACGACCACCACGGTCACGCATTTCAAACTACGCCGCTGACCGACGAGCTGCTTGACGTGGCTGATTGTGTGACCATTATTACGAACCACAGGGCTTTTGACTATGAGCGTATCGTGCAGATGGCGCGGGTAGTTGTAGATACGCGCAATGCTACTCGTGACGTGCGCGAAGGACGCGACAAGATCGTTCTCCTATGAGCGTAGAGCACAAGAACGGGGATCTAAGAACCGCGAGCCAGCAGTTGCGTATCGACCGCTCATTATTGTCAGGGAGTTTGCGCTCCGTTCTGTGGTCCTGGTCGTTGGCCGGCGCGCTCTTTGCGCTGGCGCTCCTGCTGCGCTTGTACCGCCTCGATGCTCAGCCGCTCTGGCTCGACGAAGGCGAGACATGGAAGACCGTTACTCGTAGCCACCTTAGCGCCCTGCTGTCCGATCTGTTTCGGCCAACCCAGGCGTATCCGCTCTATCACCTCGTCGTCAAGCTTGCGACGCGGCTGCTGGGTGACAGCGAGTGGGCGCTGCGGCTTCCCTCTGCGCTGGCGGGTGCGTGCGCTGTTCCCGCTCTGTTTGCGCTTGGACTTGCCGTCCGCGGCTGGGTACTCGGTTTAAGCGCTGCGCTGCTGCTCCTGGTCTCGCCGTTCGCGCTATGGCAAGCCCAGGATGCGAAAGCATACAGCCTGACCCTGCTGGTCGCCATCCTGATCGCTTTGACACTCATGCGCGCGCTCCATGGCGGAACCCGCGGTCGCTGGCTGCTCTTCGGGACGATCGCGGCGGTCGCGCCGTTCA
Source organism: bacterium (assembly GCA_016781525.1). Classification (GTDB taxonomy): domain Bacteria; phylum Chloroflexota; class Chloroflexia; order Chloroflexales; family Kallotenuaceae; genus LB3-1. The sequence continues at coordinate 49,799 of JADDQE010000202.1, forward strand.
CGCATCGGCTGCTCATCTTCAATCTGCTCGGCTGCGCGATTGTGTGGGGCCTCATGAGCGGCCATCCTCGTCGTCGCCTAGTTCTGGCAGGCGCGGTTGGGCTGGGTGGTGCCTTGATCATCGGCCTCACCTTTGCGCTACGATACCAGCGCGCCGGGGGCCAGTTCGCGAGCGTCGGCCCGTTGACGGCGGGCTGGCTAACCTTTGGTCAGTTCGCGGTGGGACAGTGGCCGGGCGCGGTGCGGAAGCTTTGGCTATTACCATGGGTGTTTCTGACCTTGGTAGGCGGGCTGCGGCTGCTGATGGACGTGGTAGGCGGGCGGCACAAGCCGGGTCCGCTGCTCGTTCTGGTGCTGGCTGCATTTCCGGCGCTTGTGTTCGCGGTGCTGCTCCTGCTCCAGCCGCTGTACGAGGCGCGCTACTTCACGATCGTGTTTCCGTTCTGGCTGCTCATCACGGCGTGGGCTTTGCCTGAGTGGATCGAGCTTGCAGGGCAATCAGCGGCAGCGCCTGGTGGCCAGCGACCAGCGACCAACACGTCAGAGTGGCTCGGCCTTTCACGGCCCTTAGCGCTTAGCGCTTGGCTCGCAGCTGGTGGCTCCTTCCTCGCGGCGCTCGTGATCTCGAATTGGGCGTTGTACCTGCCGGGCAAAGGGCTCTTCAGCGGTGCGACGGTGAAAGAGGACTTCCGTGGCGCTATCCGTGAGCTAGCTGGGCGTGTCCATCCTGACGACCTGGTGATCGTGCATCCTGACGCGATCATGCCACTCTACGAGTACTACGCGCCGCGCGTTTCGCAGCAGCCCTTGCCCACCCCGCTACGCTATGGCTGGCTCGGGCGCTCGGATAATGATAGCGAGCGTGAGCTGCGAGCATTTGACGCGCAGATACGGTCTGATCTTCAGCGCTATCCGCGGGCCTGGCTGTTAATCGCGCCTGCTCACGCGACGGTGGTCGATAAGCCAAAGCCGGGTGACGAGGTTGGTCTGGTCGGGCTCGCCTTTCAATATGGCGATCTCAACGGCCGGCTCCAGTGCAATAATCCTGCTTTTTCGCGCTATGTCGGCGTGTGGCTAGGCTGCAACAACATGCCATCGGTGAACGGGGCTGCGCCGCAACCGGCGACCGCTCAGACCGCGGTCTTTGGTGACGCTCTGCGGCTGCGCGGCTATACCATTACACCGTTTGCGACCGGCATTCGGCCCGGTGGTACGCTGCCGCTCACGCTCTTCTGGGAGCCCCTGCGGTCGCTTGCCGGTACCGACTATCAGGTCTTTGTGCACCTTACGCCGATTGGCTCGCCGAGCCCACTTGCGCAACTTGACGGGCGGCCACTTGAAGGCGGCCTGCCGACGGGCCAGTGGACCGATCCCGGCGCGCAGCTGCACGACGAGCGGACCTTGCAGCTGCCGCCCGATCTGCCGCCGGGCCGTTACCGCTTGCTGCTGGGCGTGTACCGTCCCGAGGATGGGCAGCGACTGCCAGTTACTGGCACCTCTCAGCCAGTGTTCGACGACGCGCTGCTGCTCGCTGAGGTCGAGGTCCAGCCAGGGGTCGACCCGCGATGAACACGGTCGCATTTCACCCTGCCTTGGAGCGACGATGGCCGTTGGCCTATCACGTCGGTCTGATCCTTCTGGTTGCCTTTTCGCTGCGGGTGGGGGCGTGGTGGGTGCTCCCACACCGCGGCTTTGTCAGTGATGAGGCTGAGTACCTGGCGGCTGCGACATGGCTTGCACAGGGTCGGGGCTTTAGCTTCTTTCAAAACTGGATCTGGACCCGGCCGCCGCTGTACCTGCTCTTCCTCGCCGCCCACCTTTGGTTTACGGGCGCCGAAACACTGTGGCCGATCCGGTTATCCCAGGCCCTATTAAGCACAATTTCGGTCTGGCTCGTTATGCGGCTTGCCGGCGCGCTCGCTCCTCCCGCACACACACGCCGCGTGGTGCTGATCGCCGGCTGGGCCATGGCACTCTGCTACAGTCTCGCCACCTTTGCGTTCTTGCTGCTGTCGGAGACGCTCTTTATCACGTTGCTGCTCGCGGCACTGCTTGCACTGACGCTGTGGGCCCAACGCAAGCGTTGGCTCTGGCTGATTTTGGGTGGCGCCCTCCTCGGGTTTGGCTCGCTCACACGGGCGATGCTTGCAGGCGCGCTCCCGCTGTTTGCGCTTTGGGTCTTTTGGCAGCGGTTACGATCTCAAACGGCGGGTAGCGAGTCGACGACTAGCTTGTCCTCGCTCCGACAGCTGGGCTCGGCAATTGGCGCGACAGCCTTGCTCACGGTCGTCACATCGAGCGTTATTCTGCCGTGGAGCGTGTATAACACGCGGTTTTTTGGAGCCAGCAGTCTTATCTTGATCGACACGACGAGTGGCTACAACGCGATGCTTGGCGCGCAGTCGGCCTATCTCGAGGGGCATCCCGAGACCTCTGAGTGCGGACCGACGGCGACCCGCTGTGAGAAAATGATCTTCAAGCAGCTTATCGCCATTCCTGACCACGCGGAGCGGCAGACGGAGGCCTATCGCTCCGCGGCGGCTTGGATTAGCGAAAATCCTGCTGGCTTTCTACGCAAGGCCGGGCGCGAGCTGCTGGATATGCTGTGGGTCAGCTACAGCGGTGATGAGCGACTCGCGGATGGCTACTCCCTGGGACACGTGCCAGCGCTCCATATATTTGGTCTTCTCGCCGACGATACCTTGTATGTTGTCGCGGCCCCACTCGCGCTTGTTGGTCTTTGGCGGAAGCAGGGCCGCATTGGTAAAGGCCTGGTGCTTGCCTGGCTGCTCTATAATCTTGTGACCGGGCCGTTGTTTTTCGCGATCAATCGCTTTCGGCTGCCACTGCTCCCGTTCTTGTTCATCTACGCGGGCTGTGCTCTCGGACAGCTTCGCCTGCCATGGCCAAATACCACTCGGCGGCTCTTCGGCTGGGCAACGGCAGGCGTGCTGTTGGTAACACTCTTGCCGGCGTACGCCTATCTGCCAAAGCAGGGACAGCCGAATCAACGCCGTGCCGTCTGGCTTGAAACCTTGATCGGACTGCAGGGTCTTGTGGACGCCGAACGATGCGACCAGATCGAGCAGCTGATTGAGCAGGGTGATCTGGCGGAGGCGCAGGCACTGCATGACGCCGAAGATCGTCGCAAACCGCGCACCTGCCTCGCGCTCTTACAGTCGCGCATGTCGGCTCTGCGTGGCAACTCCGAAGCTGCCTTGGAGCTACTCCAGAGTATGGAGCCAATCCCGCAGCGCTATCTGCTCGAAGGCGACATTTATCGTCGAATAGGCGATATCGAGCGTGCTCGTGGTGCCTTCGTGTCTACAAGACTGGAGCCGAACAATCCGACCTTGTGGGCCTGGGAACACCTGGACCCGCCCTCGACGACACGGATTGACCTTGGCAACGGTCTTGACTGGGGCTACATCGACGGCTTCTTTCAGCGTGAGTGGACCGACGAGGCCGATAAATTCGGCTCTGGGTTTCGCTGGACGGGGCCCCTGGCCCGACTACGCTTCCCCGATGCTGGAACGGGCCAGCCACAAAAGCTTCGGCTCCGGCTCAACGGCGCGCGTCCCCCTGCTCAGCCACTAGCCCAGCTGAGCGTTGGGATAGCGGGTGGCTCCTTCAAAAGCTTCGACTTGGCACCCGGCTGGACAGAGCTGGAGGTTGACCTGCCGCCGACGCCGGCGGGTGAAGATGTGACTGTGCTGCTGCGCTCGACGACCTTCGTGCCTGGGCCGGAAGAGCTTCAGGCACGGCAGCTGGCTCGGGAAAAATTGCGATTGCTTGGTGTCCAGGTGGATTGGGCCGAGCTTATTCCTGCGGATTAAGGGACGTTTAGTGAGGAACTCGCTAGCTACTCATTCCGTCTCACCACAGGCCGATGCCCGGCCATGGGCCCCAGTGATCAGCTTGGGCGTACTTGTAGTATTCGGCCTTGCGCTCCGCCTGTTGGTCTGGCATTGGCACGAGCAATATCCCCTGGGCGGCGACGAACGCGAGTACTTTGAGCAGGCCCTAACCTGGTTGCAGGGCAAGGGCTATCACGAGCTCCCCTTGATGCGGCCTCCGCTTTACACGGTTTTTCTCGCGGTCATTTTTCAGCTCTTCGACTCGCAGGTGCAGCGTGTGCGGTTGGTGCAAGCCTTTATCAGCACCGCGACCATTCCGCTGGTGTGGTTTTGGGCGCGTGACCTCCTCGGCCGCGAACACGCCCGCGCCGCACTGGTGACAGCTGGTATCGCCGCGCTCTGCTTTACCTTCGCGGCCAACGCCGCTGAGCTGCTGACCGAGACCCTTTTTGTCGCGGGATTAACCCTGGTGTTCTCGCTGCTGCTACGGAGTGCCTCTGCCCCAGCGACGGCTGCCGGACGCGCATGGGTGTGGGCCGCGCTGGCTGGTCTTGCTGTCGGCGCTCTTTCGCTCATCCGCTCGGTTGCGCTGCCCCTCGTGCCGTTAGGGGCGCTGTGGCTGCTGGTACAGCATAAGCAGCTGCGGGACAAGCTGCCCATAAGGGTCTCAAAATCCTCAGCTCGTCGTTCTTTGTGCTTTGTTCTTGGCGCGTTGCTTGTTGTTCTGCCTTGGACCACTCGCAACTACGTCTTGTATGCAACGCCAATTGTGATTGATACGACCGGCGCTGAAAACCTTTGGCTCGACAACGACCCCGCCGGCCGCGAAGCGGTCAAGCGACAGCTGTATGCACTAGGCGACGACCGAGGCCTGCGCCAGAAGCTGTCAATGCGTGAGGGCCTAGCGGCTATCACGGCTGACCCCAGCCGCTTCGCAGCTAAAGCTTGGGCTGAAACGAAAAAATTCATGGCGCTCGAGTACTTCGACGACCTACGAGCGCGCCGCGCGATCTGGGTTTCGCCGCTTGAGGTTTGGATGCGGCTGCTGCTAGGCGATGGAATATGGCTGCTGGTACTGGTTGGCGGTTTAGCCGGGCTTTGGCTCGGGCCCCATGACTGGGCGAAGCTGCTCCTGGTCCCGTGGGTACTGTATGTGTTCCTGACTGGTCTGCTCTTCCACGTCGAGCTGCGCTACCGCCTGCCGCTCTATCCCGCGCTCCTGCCGTACGCCGGCTGGACGCTGGTTGGTCTCACCCGACTGCTTCGCCGAAAGACACAGACTTTCCCTAGGCGCTGGCCGCGCCTCCTAGGAGCGACACTGTCGATCGGCGGCGCACTGCTCGTGATGCTCCTACATCGGGCCTACCCGGCCGAAGCGTTGATCCTGGCCCGTAAACACCTCCACCTAGCAGCGGCGCATCGTGCATCTGTCTCCGATCCCGCGACGACGAAGTCTGCCCGTAGGGCTGCAGAGACAGCTCTGCAACTAGATCCACGCTCAGCCCTGGCACGTGTAGAGCTTGGCCGGCACGCAAATGAAGGACAAGCCGACGAGTGGTGGCGAGCTGCGATCGAAATATTGCCCGCTCACCCATACGCACATCTTCTGCTGGGCAATAGCTTACGGCAGGGGGGACAGTTGGACGAAGCACGTGAGGAGCTGCGTTTTGAGACACACTCGCTGGAAGATCTTCAGCGCTGGTCGCTGCACCTGTTTCGCCGTGCTGCGGAAGGTCGCGTCGATATCGGTGATGGCCTGGATTTGGGCATGATCACCGGCTTCTATCCCGCGGCGAATGGCACACGCTGGACGCGCGGAACTGCCGAGGTACACAAGCTGACGCCTGGTGCGGTGTTAAGTGTTCGTGCGCGGAGCCCGCGCCCGCCCGAGGCAGCGCCCGCCGTGGTACGTGTGCTTGCGAATGGTCTGCCAATCGGTACACTGCATGTCGGCGCCGAGTGGCAGACCTTTAGAGTTGCTCTACCGGAGCAGCTAAAGCTAGCTGCCGAGCCGTTGACCATACGCCTCGAGGCTTCGACATTTCGGCCGCGCGATTTTGATCGCTCGAGCGGCGATAACCGTAGCTTGGGTATTGAGATCGACTGGATCGCGACCAACGAACAATCAGCTGCTCCATGAAACAACGGTTCTGGTGGCCAACCGCTCGCCTGCGCGGCGCGCTTCTATGCTTTATTCTGATCGTGGGCTTCGCTCTGCGAGTATGGCTCTGGTGGCGGACTCCCGTGCATCAGGCGGCCAACGACGAGGTGGAATATCTTGCGGTCGCCCGTGATCTGTTAGCCGGGCACGGCTGGCGCTTCTACGACACGTACCACTGGCTTCGAGCGCCGCTCTATCCAATCTGGCTGGCGGCGTCGCTGTGGCTCGGCGGCGAGGGGCTCCGCTACGTCGCCCTGCCGAATATTGTCTTGAGCAGCTTCACGGTCTATCTATACTTCCTCCTCGGGCGGGAGGTGGGCGAGAGCAGCCGTGAGCAAGCAGTTGACGCCGCACGCGCTGAGTGGGTAGGACTACTCACGGCCGGTTGTGCGGCTGTGCTCCTAACGCTGGCAACCTTTGCCAGTCTTTGGATGGCTGAGACGCTCTTCACGGCGTTGTTCATCGGCTCGCTGCTGGCGTTGCTGCGCTCTGCGCGGCAGCATTCTCGGCAGCGCCTCTGGCTGGCATTGAGCGGCGTACTACTCGGACTGGCAATCCTAACCCGCTCATTGCCGTTGATGGCTCTACCGGCGGTGGCGCTCTGGGTGATGTTTCAGCGTCGAGAAGCAGGCTCAAGGCACTGGTGGCTGCCTCCAAGACAGGGCCTGCTCGCCGCCCTGCTATTTGTGCTGACCACGGCAGGAACGATCGCGCCCTGGACGCTGCGAAACTACCATGCGTACGGAGCAGTGATTCCGGTCGAGACGGGTTTGTCCTACAACCTGTGGTGGTACAACGAGCCACGTGAAGATGAGGATACGATCCATGGGACCCTCGCGGCCATTGCCAACCCAGCCGAGCGTGCCGACTACGCGACACAGAAAGGCTTGGCACGGCTGCGGGAGGACCCTGCAATCCTGCTACGGAAGCTGTGGCCGAACTTCAACGCCCTGTGGGTGGTCAAGCCGATCGAAGATCGGTTTCTGTTGACGAATTATTACCAGGATGTTCCCTTCGGGATGTTTGCCATGGCGCTCCTTCTCGACGACGCGCTCTACACATCGGTCGCAATCCTTGGCCTCTCTGGATTAGCACTGGCGCCTCTCGATCGGCGCAAGGTGCTGTTGGGTGGATGGCTGCTATGCGTCATCGCGGTGGTGCTTTTGACCCATGGTGAGGGCCGCTACCGTCATTTTATTTTTCCGGTGCTGCTGCCCTACGCCGCGGCGTTGCTTGTCGCGCTTCATTACGGCGCAGGCTGGCCTTGCCTGCGTCCTCGGTGGCTGCTCCTGACGAGCCTCCTTGTGGTGGCGCTCCTGTGGACGCCGCTAGTCCTCCGATACCCGGCTGCCTGGGCCCGCACAAATCTGGGGCGTGGCTGGCTGGTGCAACGTGCAGAGTGGGCTGCGGGTAGGGGCGATGCCGAGGAGGCCTTGAGGCTGTATTGGCGAGCCCACCAGGCTGACCCAAGGTCAGTGGACGTCTGGCTTGCGATCGGCAATGTTCAGCTGCGTGACGGCGCCGTCGAGCAGGCACTCTCCGCCTTCGACAGCGCATTTCTGATCTCCCGGTCAAGCGTTCCTGTCAACGTAAGTCAGGGCGATGCGCTGCGGCGGCTAGGTCGCCTCGATGAGGCACGGCGTGCATTCAAGGGCTACTACACGAGCGAGCTGGAGATGTTGGAGTGGGCTTGGCTGCATCTCGATACGCCGCCATCAGCGGCGGTCGACGTCGGCGATGGCCTTGATTTTGGCTTTGTCGATGGAATGTACGCCGCTGAGCAGCAGCTTGGTCGGACTGCACGTTGGACCAAGGGGCAGGCAGCTCTACGGCTGGCAGGTAGTGAGGCCGGTGCGACGATCCGGCTGACGCTTGCGGCGCCGCGCCCTGATACTCATTCGGTGAGAGCTCAAATCTGTGTCGGCGAGAGGTGTCACGATGTCGAGGTCACGCCGACCTGGCGGGTCTATGAACTGGCTGTTCCTCCAGCGGATCACTACGAGGTGGCGATTAGCACGACAACCTTCGATCCCCAAGCATTAGAGGGCCAGGCCTCGGACAGTCGTCGTCTGGGTGTATTGGTCGATGGGGCGGCGGTCACCCTCTTTGACCCAGCAGCCCGGCCGGCGCAGGGGTCCGCTTCGCCAGCCACCGTATGGAACCCCCCAGCGAGCCCTTAACGTACCGTCCCGATACGCGCAATAGACGTTACAATGCAGCCTGATGTTGGTGATCTGTGCCCGACTGGGGCCGGACGAGATGCAATGTGGAGCACCTATGCGCATTTTGATCGCCGAGGATAACGCCGCTATTCGGATGATGGTTCATCAGGTCCTTGAGGACGCGGGTCATGAGATCGTGCTCGCCGAGAATGGACTCGAGGCTCTCCAACGTGCGCTCCTGCACCAGCCCGATCTGATTGTGCTTGACGGCAGCATGCCTGTGATGGATGGATGGGAGGTTTGCCGCCGCATCAAGGCTCAACGCGATATCCCGGTGATGATGTTGACAGTCCACGCCGAGCGTGCAGACCGTGAGCGGGCAGTAAACTGCGGCGCAAACGACTTCTTAGCCAAGCCCTTCGATATTCTCGACCTGGTCGCCAAGGTGAACGCGCTGCTGAGCTTGGTGAATAAGTAGCGGTTCTGCGCCGCTATGCTCTGGAGCTCATAGCT
>JADDQE010000064.1 GCA_016781525.1 bacterium
GACAGGAACTCACCGCACACCTTGTGTTGCGGCAGGTGGCGCCGCTCGACCAGCAGGACATCCCAGCCGAGGTTACTTAACACCATGGCAAGACTACTTCCAGCCAGGCCCGCGCCCACAATCACGACATCCCGCATCGGGCTCTCCTCCGACATGCCCTCAACGCGCTGGAACGTTGGCTGCGACAACGAGATAGCGGAACAGTGGTCGCCAGCGGCACTGCAGCATGGTCACGTGGGGGACGCTCTGCAGGTGCGCGAAGTCGGCCCGCCGAAAGCCACGTCGCACCGACAGGGGCGCGTCATGCCGGAGCATCCGGTTGCGCGAGAACAGGCGCGTTGCCGTCCAAATAGCCGCCCAGGCCACGACATGGCGATGCAGATCATTGATGACGACACCGATACGCGCTACCTCCAGCAGCGTGCTCACGACCAGCGGAAGTTGCGCCGTCGGTATGTGATGCAGCACGAGGGAGGCGGTAATCATGTCAACGTGGTTAAACGGAAGGTTGAAGAGATCGGCGCAGACGACGTGGACACGCGGCTCGTGCTGAAACTGCGCTGCCGCCGTCGCACAGGTATCCGGATGCACATCGATCAGCGTGATGCGCAAATCGATGCCCCACCAGGCAGCCCAGCGCAGCAGCAGCTGGTTAACATCGCCTGAGCCTGCTCCAACATCGAGCAGCGTCACACGACGGGGCCGTCCGGCTCGCCGCCACAGTGCGGCAACGCCCTCTAAGGTCGGCCAGGCCGCACCCAGCAACCAATTGATCCAGCGTAGCTGGCGGAGTGCGTCCAGCAGTTCGGGACCAGCAATCGACCGATCGTCCATCAGCTCTAGCGCCTCCGACCGTACCCGTAGATCAAGCCACCTGCTCAACGACTGCTCCTTTCTTCCCGCTGAACGGAAGCGGCGATTGCTCGGTTGCCACCGGCACGTACCGCAGCTGCGCCATCTCGATCACCAACCCCGGGCCAAACGCCATCGCGACTCCGTCCTGCACCGCAGCTTCCTGCTGTTGGCGCAACTGCGCGAGCATGTCCTGGAGCACGAACAAAATGGTTGGTGACGACATGTTGCCGTAGTTCCGTAACACATGACGCGTGGCCACTGTCTGCGCGGGTGTCAGCGCAAAGATCGTGGCTAATTCATCGACAATCGCCCGGCCACCCGGATGGATCGCCCAGAAATCGAGATGGTGCTTGTTCCCCGAGAGCGCATCGAGGGCGCGCGGAGCGGCTTCACCCAGTCGGGCGGGGATACGGGGTGACAGGTGCATCGTAAAGCCGTGATCGCCAATGTCCCAAACCATGTCGGACTGGCTATCCGGCTGCAGACTCGTATGGAAGCGGCCGATCACGAAGTGTTCCCCGTCATCAGGCGTAGGTGACCCGACGAGACAGGCAGCGGCACCATCCGCAAAGAGAGAGGCAACCACGAGGTTGACCCGGTCAGTTCCGGGTTGGATATGGAGGGAACAGAGTTCGACACACACGATCAGCACTAATGCCGCCGCGTCGCCCTGGACGATCTGTGTGGCGAGGCGCAGGGCGTTAAACGCGGCGGCACAGCCCATGAAGCCGACCGTCGTACGCTCGACTGTTGCGCGTAGGCCGAGTTCACGCGCAATGGCTTGGTCAAGCCCCGGTGCGAAAAACCCGGTGCAACTTACAACAATTAAGTGAGTCACGGCGTCAGCTACCACGGCGTCACGCTTGGCGGTACGCGCGTAGTCCTGGAGCGTTTCCCAAGCTGCGGCTGTACCAACCTGGACCGCCTCGCGTTTGTAGATCGCCATACGCTCTGCGGTTGTCGGCGCTTCCACGAGCGCACGATGTGGAGCGAAGCGCGACAGTGCCGGCGAGTAGGCCGCATCCGGCAGACAGGAATACCGCGTGTCGATACCGGAATACGCATACAGGGACCGCAACCACCGGGAGAGCTTCCGATCGGCCTGGAGCGACTCCGCCATCCAGCCTGCCAAATGCGCCTGTTCGACACGATATGATGGAACCGCACTCCCCAAGGCCAGGAGCGCCACCGAGCGTCTTGATGCATCCATGTACGGTGTCTCGCTTTCTCCATCTCATTATGCGGAGCAACGCTCATGCGGGCGGCTTGCAACGCGGTATCAAGCGCAGGTGTAGGTTGTAATCCAAGACTACAAAACCCCGGGCACACCGGCGCTGGTATTCTGCACGCTCGACACAGCGACTGGATGTAATGCCAGGTGGTGAATGGCGAACGCCAAACGCTGCGGCAGGAGCTGTGGGAGTGTAGGCATGGAGTCGGCTGCGGGAAGATCATGGAGCTTCAACGGCTTCCTCTATCCGGTCCAGCCAGCCCATGGTGATCTCGGCGACAGCCCCGTAGACGAGGTGCGCCACGAAACCACGTGCATGCGTCTGCCACGGGAAAGCGGAGGGACCAGGCGCACATTTGAGGAGGGGCACAATGCCTTCGTCCACGAGCAATGAGAAGGCCGCCCCATAGACAATGCCCCGGCGAATACCTGAGCTCGGAAGCTGGTCGCGGAGCGCCGCATACAGCAGCCCTGCTCCGACCCCGACGGCCCATTGCAGGGAGGTTCCCCCGCGCTGCCGCTCCGCCGCCGAAAGTGTGACGCCGGCGATCTGCGCGATACGCTCGGCCATGACCTCCAAGGCAGGAACCCCATCCCGGGCTTGGTCCTCCTGTCGCCGTGTATCTGAATGTTCGTGGTTGTAGAGGAAGCGGAGAACGCCATCCATGGCCGACCAGGCCGTGGCGCCAGCGAGCACCCCTTTGAGGACGCGCTGCATCCCATACCCTTTCTATCCGAGCGTGCCGTCTTGGTTCCAGCGACGTGGTCCAACAGGTCGCACAGACCATTGATGACGTTATCGCGTACCAAGCATGTAGCAAGTCCACGGCCATCCGCCGGCCAATAGGCTTCCCTCTTACTATTTCTTACTGATTTTTTACCGAATTTTACCGGCATAGGTGCTGCACAGTGGTAGGCTACTCCTAGGCCACAAGGGAACGCAGGGCTGATTCCCGATAACCGGACTCGGTCTAGGGCATGGGAAAGCGTTCGACACTCGATTGGGGATGGCACAGAAACGAGGAAACGATGGTATCGATGGAAGGTCGTGACTGGCGCGTTCGCTCCGGACTTTCGCCGCACTATGCACCTTCGCTCGGGGTAGGCCGTGTCGTGCGAGCAGCAGTACGCACCTTCTTGGAGCTGTGGCGCTGATCGGTATGGGGAAACAAGTAGGCCTATGTCAATGTGTCTGGATTTGCCAGCAACGATCGCCCGAGCACGTGAAGGACATCCGCAAGCAATCGATGACTTGCATGCGGTGTACGCGCCTCGTATTCGGCAGTACTGTTATGTCCGATTAGGTGATCGGCAGGCGGCCGAGGACTCTGCCCAAGAGGTGTTTATCAACATATGGAAGGCGCTTCCCACCATGGAGTATCAAGGGGAACGAGCCTTTATCGGGTGGATGTACACCATCGCCTACCATGTCGTCGTCTCGTATATTCGGCGCCGGAAACACCGACTGCACCTATCCCTGACGCCGGACATACAGCTCATCGACGGGAAAAGCAGCGACCTCGCACGTACGATTTGCGATCGTGAAGCGCTTCGGCACGCCCTCACGCAACTCACGGGTGATCAATTGCAGGTCATTACGCTACGTTTTTTTGGGGGCCTCTCAACCGCCGAAGTAGCCGAAGCCCTCAATCGAACCGACGGAGCGATTAAGCTACTGCAGCACCGGGCGATCAAGCGGCTCCAACAGTTGTTAGCAATCAATGAGGAGCACCGGGAGGTTAACGGAGGGCTTGTAAGCCCTAACCGAGCGCAGGAGTTCGCAGCTGTCCTGTAGGGATTTGGGCGCGTGCCATGCATGAAACAGGTGCTGATTGGCGAAGGATGGTTGAATGGCCTGACGATAGGGTGGCCTAAAGGTCGGGTGGACGGGCAGAATCGGTGTTTGGAGGCGCGGGTCCGTACCGCGCCTCGAACAGCACAGCAGCCCCCACCGACACAAGCCGCTTTGCCTCGGCGATCCGCTGTTCGCGTGGTGCCGTCAGCAGCTTGACCCCACTCGCTAGGGCTATCTGCAGTGCGAGCATCGAGGCGACGCGTAGGCGGTCAACAGCTCCTACCGTTGTCACTCACAGCTCGTCAGTCCCAGGCAGTGTTCGGCATCACGAAATGTCGTTTCGCTCGCTCATCGTCGTCGATACCAGCGGAGAGTCAGAGAACGCCGACGTCGCTAGCAGAACGTTCCTAACACTCGTGTCGTTTATCGACCAGGCACTATTCGTGGGAGCGCCTCATGATTTTTTATGTTGTGACCGGTCCACACTTGTACACAATAACGGGTTTTCTTGAAACATATGGTCGACACCTAGCATCACGAGTTAAGTTGGTGTTTTATGAACAGCTCACGGGAATGCGGCACTTTCCGGCCGGAACCTACATCTTTTCCGACATAGAGCGGCTTAGCCCAGCTATGACAGAGGTGGCTGCGCAGGTGTGGAACACCTTGTCGGCTGCGGGCGACCACATTCGGCTGCTGAATCACCCGACTCAAGCCATGCGACGCTATGAGTTGTTGCGGATGTTGTATGAGGAGGGAAGCAACCGCTTCAACATTTATCGCCTTACAGAGCATCGTGAGCCGGAGCATTTTCCCGTGTTCATTCGTGGTGAAAACGACCATGCTGGCAGCTTAACTCCTTTGCTCCACACCAAAGCGGAGTTAGACGCGGCGATCAGCAACCTTGGGCGGCGCGGTTGCACTCGTAACAACAAAGTTATCATCGAATTTTGTAATACCGCCGATACGAGTGGGACCTTCCGGAAGTACGCAGCTTTTATCATCGGCGAGCGCATTATCCCCGACCACCTGTTTTTTAGCCAACAGTGGATGGCGAAAAATGAGGTCGTCACACAGATTCCTAAAGCGCAGCTGCGGGAAGAGTGGGAGTATGTGCAAGGCAACCCGCACGCCGCGGCGCTTAGGGAGATCGCGCGCCGCGCCCGCATCGAGTATGGCCGCTTTGATTATGGAGTACTGAACGGCACCCTTCAGGTGTGGGAGTTGAACACGAATCCCATGTTACCGCTCATGGGTCATTCGCGTGTGCCCGAACGTGCGCCTTTTCAAGCCTATACCGCGAGGGAGGTACATGCCGCTTTCGAAGTGCTCGATAACAGCGATAGTCCTCGTCTCAGCGTGCCCTCGTCAGTGCGACAATCCCACGTGCGACGGGTGGGTGACGTGCTCTTCTATATGCTCCCGCCCAGCTACACCCCCTACGCGAAGTGGAAGCTGTGGAAGCTAAAGAATTGGCTACGCGTTATCGGAGCACATGGGCGCGGTAACAATCACTAGGCGCTGTCCGCTACCCGTAGCGACTGCGGCAGTGAAGGCGAAAATTTCGGCACTGTTGCAGTGGATCAACCGGCAAAAGAACGTAGTGGTCTGTCCACATACGCATGATTCACCCAGTTCCGGTGCGCACCATCGCAACTCCCGTCACTTGGAGCAGGCTTATGTGGCACTGTACGCCTGGAACAATTGCCGAAGCATGCGCGGTACTGTTGTTCGTATCACCGGATTTTGCGGTGGCCATCGTAAGGACTTTCATCTGTTCTAGACGAGAGACACGCTCGTCCTCCTCCTCACTTCCCATAAGCTAAAGGTGTTGCACCTATCTTTAGGTACCGTCGAGTTGAGTCGACTGATCGGAAAACGGGAGATCGCATGAATACGAATCAACAAAGCTGGTCGACAGGCCAAGTCGTCATGTGGCTACACAATGGGCAATTGCTTCGTGCACGCGTGATTAAGACGAGCCCGCGGCAGGTCAAGATTCGGCTGATCGACAGTGCAGATAGTGAGGAATATTGGGTTGCCCCAGAATACATCCGTCCCCTGAACGAGTAAGGCATACGTGGTTCTTGTCACAATAACTGCATGGAGTTCACGGCAGCGCCGGTCTATGCGCTACTCTTCGTATGAAAACCCCTGTTGCTAGCCCATCCT
>JADDQE010000159.1 GCA_016781525.1 bacterium
CGCCACCTTCGACCGCTACTTGTTCTGTCGATGACTTTGCATTAGCCCTGACAATAACAGCCCAACCACCCATGCGCAACGACGGGATTGCGCTCTTCCAGCCTGCTCTGTCGCTCGCAGCTGCCCGCGAAGCAGGTAGAGCGCCCGTGGTACAATCGGCTGAAACCTTTTCCCGCAAACCTCGTACTCTTTCCCAAAGGAGCATCGATGGAGCCGCAGGCAGACGAGCTGCGCTGGATCGAAGCAGCAGTGCGGGGTGATCACGAAGCGTTTTCCCGCCTCGTCGATACATATAAAGCCGCTGTTTACAATCTGGCATATCGGATGCTGCGGAGCGCACCCGAGGCCGAGGACGCGGCGCAGGAAATTTTTCTGCGTGCGTACACGAAGCTTGCGACCTATGATCGCCAGCGCAAGTTTTCGACCTGGCTGCTCTCCATTGCCTCCAACTATTGCATTGACGTGCTACGCCGCCGGCGCACCGCAGCTGTCGATCTCGACGAGGTGGCTTTTTCCCTACCGAGCGATGCACCCGGGCCGGAGCGCAGCGTAATTGAGCGCGAGCAACGGATGGCGGTCGCGCGTGCGATCGGGCATTTACCTGACACCTACCGATTAGTCACGGTGCTGCGGTACTACCACGATCTTTCCTACGAAGAGATCGAGAAGATCACTGGGCTATCGGAGGCGACGGTGAAGACCCGTTTGTTCCGTGCACGCCGTCAACTTGAGGATTTGCTCGAAGCAGAAGGAGCCGTGCCGTGGATTGCCGAACAGCGCGCCCATACTTAATCGACGAACAAGACCCGACACTCGAGCAGCAGCAGGCATACCGCGCGCATCTTGCGGGATGTGCAGCCTGCCGCGACGACCAAGACGACCTGTTCAGCCGTGCGTTGGTGCAAACAACGCGTGAGCTCGCGTTACCACCACCGGATTTCACAGCGAAGCTGATGCAGCGCCTACCGCCGCAAGCTCCTATGCAAATTGCTGCTCAGGCTATTCGGCGTCGGAGGCTGATGGGCTGGGGGGTGGTAGCCGTCGGTGTTGTAGCAGTAATTGCTGGATTCAGCACACAAGGCTTCTGGGCAGGTACAACGCTTGGACTCGTCGCGCAGGCAATTCTGACGGCTACGGCCGCAGCATTGGCGCCTTTAGTAGTCATGGTTGCAAGCGCAATCGCAGTAGCCCTGCTCCTTGAGCTCATCGCACAAAACTCAACGGCGGGTAAGGCGCTTGGCGCGACACTCGTTGCCGGGTTACTCCTGCTTAGCACGGGAGCCGTGACGACGATAAATGACGGGATCAACGCGGCGGTCGGCAGCCGCAGCGGATCGACCATCGCTACCATCTTGGGACCAGTGCGTGTCACAACAGCGCTGGACGGTGATGCCGTATCACTCGCCGGTGATATCTCGGTCGACGCGCCAGTTAGTGGAAATGTCGCAAGCCTGGGTGGCAGCATTAGTTTAGCTCCGCCTGCCACTATTGGCGGTGATCTGCTGGCCGGTGCCGGGACACTGCAGGGGGATGAGGCTCAAGTCGTGGGCGACGTTCTTGCCAACACTGGTCCGTTGGCTGCTGCCGCAGCGAGTCTCGAGCAGGGCCCGGTAAGCTTAGCGCCCTCGGTCGTACGTGGCCTGACGCTGCTCCTAGGCGCACTCGTTACCCTTGTGCTCACCGGGCTTGTTGTGCTGATTTGGCCGCAGCGCACCCTGCAGACAAGTCGTCTGCTGCCTGCTGAGCCGTTGACCGCACTTGGGCTAGGGATTTTGGTCACGAGCTTGCTTGTGTTGCTGGCGCTACCGATTCTGGCCCTACTCGCGGCGACAGTGGCTGGGCTGCTTCTGGTTCCGGTGTTAATCATGGCGGTTCATCTCGCCTACGTGCAGGGGCTCGCGGCCGTCGGGCAGGCACTGGGGCAACAGCTGGTGGGCACCCCGACGACCATGAGCGCCGTATGGGGGGTGGCTGCCCAGTTGCTGCTCGTCTTTGGTCTCGGCCTCTACGCTCCTGTCGCAGGCTTGATAGCCTTTTATTTGCTCGCCAGCCTGGGACTTGGCGCACAGATGTTAGCATACAAGCGCTTGGTGTAAGCTCTCCAGTAAAACGAGCTCGACGTGCGGGAACGATCCCGCACGGCTTTTTTCGCGGCACAGCGACTGCTAGACCGAGGCAGCCCCGCGATGGGAGATCGTGTGCCGACACGCTTTGTTCGAAATCTTCAAGCTAGCTTTTGCGACTTTGTTGGCGGGCTCAACCAAGGCGCTCCCGTCGCCGTAGCATGTCACAGCGACGTGGATGGGCTGGCAGCGGGCGCAATTCTCACGCGCACACCTCAAAGGCTAGGCTGCACCGTCGTCACGGAGGTAACCTCCAAGGGCGAGAACGGCCGGTCAACGAGTCTTCGTGAGCGTTTGGCACGGCAGCGCCCGCAGGCGCCGCCTACCTCCCTTTATCGTCTTCGGCGTTAACACTGGCTACTTACCCAACCGTGTTAATTTCAGCGTTCGAGCCGGGCGCGATATCAACGTCCTCAATTTCTTACGGGAGCACGCACCACGAAATCCGGGCGAGTGGTACGGCAACGGTCATGACCAGGCCAGCGGTGGGTCGCTCAGCTACGATGCCTGGAACGAGCTCGTGCAAGAGCTTGGCTTTGGGACGGAGCTTCTCGTCCCGCCGGTGGTGAGTGAAAGGCAGCGGAACAACATCAATGACTAATGGAACACCGACAACACGTCCCCTACGCTTTGGCTTTGCCGTCAAAGTGCTTGGCGAGCCCGACATTAAAAGTAACGATACGCGACGGTGGCAGAACCAGCCACATCTGCGCGTCTCGCTTGGATACCTCCGTGAAATCTTTGCATATCTGCGCAAACACGCGATCACCATGTATCGGATGTCGTCCGACATCGCGCCATACGTGACTCATCCCGACATGCCCCAATTTCATGGACAAATCAAAGAGTGTAGCGCCGAGCTACGTGAGCTTGGACAGATTGCGCAGGCCCAAGGCTTACGCTTGTCGTTCCATCCTTCGCAATTTGTCGTCCTCAATAGCCCGGACCGCACCTTGGTCGACAAAAGTATCCAGGATCTCGTAGCACAGGCCGAGATGCTCGACGCTATGGAGCTTGGACCCGAGGCCGTGCTGGTGATCCACGTTGGTGGGACCTATGGCGACCGTGCAGCCGGATGCGACCGCTGGGTCGAAACCTACGCCCGGCTGCCGGAGCCAGTTCGCCGCCGGCTCGTCCTCGAGAACGACGACATTCGCTACAGTGCGACAGATGTACTTTCGATCCATGCCGCGACGGGCGTACCGCTGGTTTTTGACTACCAGCACTTCTGGTGCAATAACCCGGAAGGCTCCGAGCTGCGTGCGACCGTAGAGCGGTTCGAGCGTTCTTGGCCTGCAGGCGTCCGGCCAAAAATCCACTTTTCGTCGCCTCGCACGGAAATGCGCGAGATCAAGCGCAAGAATCGTAAGACCGGCAAGAACGAAACAGTGCTACAGCCGCCGATCTGGACGGGTCACGCCGATTATTTGAACCCATTCGAGTTCGTCACATTTATGCGCATGACCTACGATCTCGACTTCGACGTAATGCTTGAAGCAAAATCCAAGGATCTCGCGTTGCAACGTATTCGGCGCGACCTGCAGCGGTATGCGCCGGACGTTGCAGCACGATTTGGGCTGGCGGCGGCTCCCGTCGAAGCAGACGAGACGCGCGCTGAGCAGCTGCTCGAGGCTGCCGCTGGCGATGAGTAGGGAACCCTTAGCGCGGCGCGGACTACGCCGACAAGCTTGAGCGAGCGTGAGCAAAAGCAGGCGCTGCAGCAGCACGCGCTAAGAAACGAAGACCGGCGCGACACATCTATACTACCGGCATCCATACTCATGATCAGCAGACGGGCAAAGCTGAAGATTGGAGCGGCCTAAAAGCGCTGTCAAGTGTTGCCATTGGCACGCAACTTGCCAATGGTTCAGCGTTATTTCCAGCCACCACTTTAAGGGGAACGGAGTATGCCACGCCTTGAAGGTCAAAGCTCTAACTCGGGCATGGTCATTGTCACGCTGCTTGTCTTAGCGCTTATCGCATTCGCACTGCTCGAATATTTCGGCGTTATTGATCTCATCGCATATTTTGGGCGGTAAGGAGGCAGCTACATGCGCAAAGGGAGCGATTTGATCGGCAAGCCGGTCATTGCGTTTGACACAGGCGAGGAATTCGAGCGGATCCAAGACCTACTTTTTGATCAAGAGAGCAACCAGCTGCTAGGGTTCTTGGTAGACGAAGGCGGCTGGTTTAGCAGCGCACGCGTACTGCCCCTCGAGCGCGTGCAGTCGCTCGGACAAGACGCCGTGATTGTGCCGGACAAAAAGGCGGTGATGAATGCAGCCCAAGTGCCGGCGATCAATCAAGTGCTGGAACGCAATAACGTGCTGAAAGGCACGAAGATCATGACGACCGACGGGCGCGATCTTGGGACCATGGCCGATCTCTACTTCGATGAACACACCGGTTCGGTGCAAGGGTATGAGGTATCGGGTGGGCTCTTCGCGGATGCGTACACCGGTCGCTCATTCGTACCAGCACCACACGCGTTGAAGATTGGCGAGGACGTGGCATTTGTGCCGCCGGAAACAGCCAACCTGATGGAAGAGCAGGTTGGCGGGCTGCGCGGCGCAGTTCAAACGGCTGGGGAGCGCCTGCAGGAGACGACCCAAGGTGCCACCAGCTCACTCACCAACACTGTTGTAGATCCGGACCAGCAAAGAGCATATGTTATCGGCAGGGTGGTCGAGCGCGACGTCGAGGCACCTGATGGCACGCTACTTGTAAGCGAAGGCCAGTCGGTGACGCCGCTTGCAGTAGAGGAAGCCGAGCGTCAGGGTGTCCTCGATCAGCTCTATCGCGCGACGGGCGGGACCCTCAGCGCTGGTATCAGCAGTCGTGCAAGCAATCTCGTCGCCGGTAGCGCGATGGATGCTGCCATTGGCCGCCGGGTGCAGCACGCGGTCCGAACTGATGAGGGGCTGATCATAGCAGCCCCGAGCCAAATCGTGACCGAGCAGGTCGTCAATCGGGCACGCACGTACCACAAGGAAACAGAGCTGCTGGACGCTGTCGGCTTATCGCCGACGGAAGCAGCACGAGCACAAGCCGGTGGTCGCCTCACATCGTCGACCCTGGCCGCAGGCGATCGGCTACGTACAGGGACGCAGCAGGCGAAGGCTGGAGCCGGAAGCCTGTGGGAGCGACTGAAGGAGAAGGTGAACAACTTACAGGAGCGCACGGAGCAGGAGGCCCGCGAGGCTCAGATCAAAGCGGCCCTTGGGCGGCCGGTCGGTCGCGTGATCCTTGATCCGCAGGACAATGTTATCCTTAATGTTGGCGAGCTGATCACCCATCACGCGATTGAGCAGGCGGAGCGCGCAGGCGTACTCGACATTCTGCTAAGCTCAGTGTATGATAAAGATCCCGAGATTTCGAAAGATGAATTGCGCGCGCCAGAGCCGGGCGAAGCTTCACTTGAGCAACGCGAGCGGCACGCAGGCCAGTAGTTAACACGACGGCGGTGGTTGTCCCCGCTTCCCACGGGTACAACCACTTGCTAGCCTGGATATCCAATTTTGCCCACAATCAGTACGTCATCTGACGTACGACGAACAATATCCATACCATGGCTCGCCGATCGTCACGCATTGGGCGGACCATCAGCAGTCTATTGGAGATATATGACTATGCCTGTCCACAAATCAGGATCAGAGCGCACACGTATTTTGATCGTTGACGACCAGCGCGAGCTCGCCGACATGTTGTCGCACGTCCTGCAAGATGAGGGCTATGATGTAACCGTCTGTAGCGACGGGCGAGTAGCGATGAAATGCGTTAAGGATTTTCAGCCAGCGGCCTTGATTCTTGACGTGATGATGCCGGAGACCGATGGCTTTGAGGTCCTGCGGCAACTGCGTAACGACCCATCCGGACGTCGGCTGCCCGTGGTTTTGATGAGCGCAGCGTGGCGCTCGCACGAGAAACAGCGCCATATCGGCACTACGCTTGATGTTGCGCCGACCGTCGTGCTACCAAAACCTTTTGAGTTGGCAGAGCTTGACCGCTGCCTTCGACAGCTCGGCGTCTCGGCTCATCAAGTCGCTTAACGAGCTGCACGCCAAGCAGCGCATGGCCCCGCTCGGCGGAAGCTCTGGCCGGAGCCCGATCGCTAGTGTGGTGAGAATTCTCTACCTTTGCTTTACATCCTCGTGGTGTTCTGCTATAGTGA
>JADDQE010000097.1 GCA_016781525.1 bacterium
TAGAATCGCCTCAACGAGAGGATGATTCCGATGAAGACGAGCACGTTTACCGAGGAGCAGATCGTCCAGATCCTGCGCGAGGCGGAGATCGGCGACCAGACCATTGGCAGCGTCTGCCGGGCGCACGGCATTGCTGAGAACACTTTTTACACGTGGCGGAAGAAATATGGTGGTGTTGATGTGGCTGTCATCAAGCGGCTGCGCGAGCTGGAGCACGAAAATGTGCGGCTCAAGCGCATTCTCGCTGAGCGCGATCTTGAGGTCGACGTGGGTGCCCTCGTATAATACGAAAGTTCGATGACACCTGGGTGGTGGTGAGATCGTGGGTGCCCTTGAAGCGCTGACTTCGTCCCAGAGATGGATCCCCACCACTCTTGGCCGCGGCTAGGCCGGACCGTATCGTGTGGCCCTGACCACGTATCACGAGGGAGGACCGCCACAGCCAGTGGAGCCACTGTCAATCGTTGTGTTGCCGGAGGTGTCATGGCCGAGCCCCGTGCTGCGTCCCACTATCGGCTGTGTGTTGGTGTCGATAGTGCCGCTGCCTCGTTCGATGCCAGTTGGCTGCGGGCTGATGGCCAGCTGACTAGCGCGCAGACCTTCCCCCAAACGACGGCTGGCTTCGCCGCCTTCCAGCAGCAGTTGGAAACGGCCGGGGTCCGGCCAGCGCAGACGCTGCTTGTGCTTGAAGCGACCGGCAGCTCCTGGGTCGCGCTCGCCACCTCCGTACATGCTGCCGGCTATGCCGTAGCGATCGTCAACCCTGCACAAGCACACCACTACGCCAAGTCCTCGCCACGCCGGAACACGACCGACGCACGTGACGCCCAGTTGCTCGCCCGCTTCGCCGCCGAGCGGCGACCTGACCCATGGACACCGCCGCCCATGGTCTATCATGAGGTGCGGCAACGGCTGGTGGCACGCGACGGCCGCCTCGAGATGCGGCAGCAAGCGCGCAACCAACTGCATGCCTTAGAACAATGGCCGGTCCAGGTCGTCGAGGTGCACCAGCACATGCTGCAGGTCATCACGACCTTGGATCAGCACATCCGCAGTTTGGAAGCCGCGATTGCCCAGGTCGTGGCAGATGGAGCGTGGGCACACTCAGCGGCCCATGTGCAGAGTGTTCCTGGCATGGGACTCGTCACGGCCGCTTGGTTGCTCGTGAGTACCGTCAATTTCACCACCTGTACCACGCCGGAAGCGGCGGCGCACTATGCCGGATTAACGCCCCTTGAACGTCAATCAGGTACAAGCATTCGGGGTCGGCCACGGATTGGCCATGGCGGCAATGAACGCTTACGGACGGCGCTGTACATGGCGACGCTCAGTGCCGCGCGGTACAACCCGATGATCAAAAGCTTTTACACCCGGCTCCGGGATGCGGGCAAGCCACCAAAGGTGGCACGGTGCGCGGCAGCTCGAAAGCTGTTGCACCTCGCATTTGCTGTTGTGACGAAGCGGCAAGATTTTGCTGTTTCCTATCAGAAACCCCCGTCGCTCGCTTGGGATGAGGCGTAATGGTGCCTTGACAGCAAATACCGTATCTCAGGGCGAAGAGGTGCTGGCAAAAAAATAACGAGCGCGCAGCAACGACGCGAGACGGTCCAGCAGCTGCAGGCCCGCGGCCTGTCGCTCCGTCGCAGGTGCGCGCTCTGCCACATCAACCGCTCCAGCCTCCACTACCGGCCACGACCGATGCGGCGCCTGCAGAATCAGCAGTTGGCTGCCCGCCTGCAGTCAATTGCCCGCAAGCACCCGCGCTATGACAATCGCCGCGCGCACGTGCTCATCAGTCGCGAGCTGCCCGGCATCAACGTGAAGCGGGTGCATCGGCTCTGGCGCCAAGAGCGCCTGGGTGTGCCGTGCCGCCGCCCACGCAAAAGACGGACTGATAGAACGGTCCGCTGTCCGATTGTCGCGACGCGGCCCAAGCAGGTGTGGACCTACGATTTTGTTCACGATCGCTGCACCAACGGGCAGCGGCTAAAAATCTTGACGGTGACGGATGAGTTTACGCGCGAGAGTTTAGCGATCGAGGTCGCGACACGCATCCGAGCGGGGGAGGTTCTGCAGGTGCTGCAACGCATCATTGCCCACCGGGGAGCACCGGGATACCTCCGCAGTGATAATGGACCGGAGTTCGTGGCGCAGGCCGTACAGCAGTGGCTTCGAGCGCAACAGGTGCAGACGGCGTTTATCGCACCAGGCAGTCTCCCGCAACATGCGTACGGCGAGAGCTTCAATGGGCGATTACGCGACGAGTGTTTGAATCTGGAGTCGTTCCGGAACCTGGCCGAGGCCAAGATTGTGATCGGGGCGTGGCGGCGACACTATAATCAGGAGCGGCCACACAGCAGTCTTGGGTACCAGACGCCGCACGCGTTTCGCGTGGCGCATGAACGTCAGATGCGAATCCAGCCAGACCTGCCCCCCGAGATCTGGTCATCAACAACCAACGCGATTCTCACCGCTTGAGCGGTACTCAGAATCGGGGCACGTCACGTTGCCCTCGTTGATTCTTGGTAACGTGCACAATTCCTACCTTTGACTCTTTTGCCTCGTGATCAACTGCCTACAGTTTTCGTTGTTTCACAGGCACCGACAGGGACAGTGGCCGGGTGCTATGCTGCCGAACATCAAAGGAGTGGTGGTGTATGGAACTCCGACAGCTTGTGAAGGCCTACTCGTATGGCATGTAGCGCGGGGCCATCGTGAGGAACACCGGCTGCTTGCGACATTTGATGCGTAGAGCTCCCGCCGGCTAGTCCTGATGCTCTACTTTTCATAATGTTATATGGCATCGGGTGGTGGCGCCCGAGGGACGAAGAAGCCCGCCGAAGCATCGTGGTCGGAATGGGATGGGTGGCAATGATTGAGAGGTGGCTTGTCGCGTTCTGCGATAATGCGATGCATGACCAGTCAGGGGCAAATCACCGCGGCCGTGAACGGTTGAGGTTCAAGTGAACAGGTGAGGTGCAGGCATGGAGCAAGCACAAATCGTTGGCGTCGCCTGGGGGCTCCTGGAAGGAGTGCGGCCGCGCCCGGCAGGGTGCAATGCCCGGCTCGGGCCGCATGGGAGGCACATCAGCGTGCCGCTCCTGCAGCTTGTGACGCGGGAGGGAGTGGTGGGGTTCGGGTGGTGCCGTGCCACGCCTGGTGAGGCGGAAGCGCTCCTCGGGATGCGCCTCGACGTTCTCTTCGATCCGGCACGTGGTGTTGGACACCGCTGGCGTGCCTTCGATTACGCTCTGTGGGACCTCGCCGGGAAGTTGGCCGGCCGCCCTGTCTATGCCCTTGCAGCTGAGATCGCCGGCGCGAACCCCACCCTTCCCTTCAGCGCGCCTTGTTACGACACCTCGCTCTACTTCGACGACCTGCATCTCCCGGATGATGAGGCAGCTGCTGAGCTCATGGCAAGCGAGGCGCGAGCTGGGTATGACCAGGGCCACCGCGCGTTCAAACTCAAAGTCGGCCGGGGTGCCCGGCATATGCCGCACGACGCCGGAACCCGCCGTGACATTGCCATCGTAAAGGCAGTGCGCGCGGCCGTGGGAGCGGACGCGCAGCTGCTGCTGGACGCAAACAACGGGTACACTCTAAACCTGGCCAAGCATGTGCTTGAGGCCACCGCTGACTGCGCGATCTTCTGGTTGGAGGAAGCATTTCACGAAGACGATGTCTTATATAGCGATCTGCAGAAATGGCTCGAGGCGCGTCAACTGCCAATCCTGATCGCCGATGGTGAGGGGCAGGCTGATCCACGCTTGCTCGCCTGGGCACAGGCCGGCCTGGTCGATGTTGTCCAATACGATATCTTTAGCCACGGCTTCACGAACTGGCTCACGCTTGGCCCGCAGCTCGACGGCTGGAACGTGCGCTCTGCGCCGCACCATTACGGCGGGCACTACGGCAACTATGCCGCGGGTCACCTTGCCGGTGCCATCCGGGGGCTGACCTTCGTCGAGTGGGATGACGCCAGCGTGCCCGGGCTTGATACGTCGCAATACAAGGTGGCCGAGGGTCGGGTCGTGATTCCGGATCGGCCTGGCTTCGGGATTGAGCTCGACACCGAACGCTTCCAGCACGCCGTAGCGCGAACAGGATTCTCTCGGGCGCTCTGATCCGAGCGCCAAGCCGTGCAGGCTCCCTTGGGCCGTGTTCGTGCTCTGCCGGACTGCCTGCAGGTATAGGTGCAGCATCTGACACGACCGAGGTTGAACGGTGTACTATCACGCAGTGCGATGTGGTACGCCGCAGGGAGCGAAGGGGAGCCGCATCCAATTGCTAGGCACCGGCCTTCGTGTCAGGCGATCGGTTGACAATACCTCTAGCGAGGCGTGCTATTCGATAGCTAAAGAAGGAGGGTGAGGTGGAAGGCTCCGTCACAGATCAGGTCGCGATCATTACCGGTGGTGGTCAGGGTATTGGACGCGCGATCGCACTCCGTCTGGCGCGTGATGGTATGCATGTCGTGGTTGTCGATCGGCAGGGTGCACAGGCCGAGGCGGTAGCTGACGAGGTACGTACACGTGGTCGCCAAGCCTTGGCGCTTGCGATCGATGTCACGCTCGCGGACGCTCGGCAGGTTATGCTTGACGCGACGTTGGAACGCTTCGGCCGGCTTGATGTTCTCGTCAACAACGCGGCAATGCAACGTGCAGCACTCCCCAGCGACGTGACCGAAGAGCACTGGGACGCGCTGATGAACGTCAATGCCAAAGCGGTCTTCTTCTGCTGTCAAGTGGCGCTTCGCCACATGGCAGCGCACCACAGCGGACGGATCGTCAATATCGCGTCGATCGCGGGTAAGCTCGCAAGTACAATCTATCATCCCATCTACAACGTGAGTAAAGCGGCCGTGATCGCGATGACCAAGACGCTCGCGCTGGCGTACGCCCTCGAGGGAATTCGCATCAATGCGGTCTGCCCTGGTGTAGTCGACACGCCGATGCAGGACATCGTCGATCAAGAGTTTGCGCGCATCACGGGAAAATCACCCGCAGAGATTCGGGCTGAGCGCGTCGCGCGGATCCCGATGGGCAGGATCGAGCAGCCCGAAGAGGTTGCCGCGCTTGTTTCGTTCCTCGTCGGTCCCGACTCAGGCTATATCACTGGCGAAGCGTTCAACGTCAGTGGAGGTATTTTGGCTGGGTAAGCATTGATACATAAAAGAGCGAAGGCAGTTATTCTAGTTTGCTTGTCGCGGATGGGCAGGTAGCCTTGAGCCCACGAGATCACGGTTGGGCGCCGGTGGAAGAGCGACGCTCGCTACGTCTTGTGGTCTTAAGAATTGTTTATCCCGATCAGTGTTAGCGTCGTATACACGCTCGGCATCAATAATCGGAGGTATCATACCTTGCTTGACACCTCAGCCGACAGCAGCTTATAGTCCGATTGAGCTATTTCGGTGGATTGAAAACATTCCGGTGCGGGAACCAAGCGGTTGACGAAATGGACGCAGCAACCAAGCGTCTGGAGTAATCATCGTCGATCGATCCTACGGATCGTTTCGGGAGGCAGGGCATGATTCATGTTGGAATGCCAGTAGCCGAGCTCGACACTCCTTGCCTCCTGGTAGATCTTGAGCGGATGGCGGCAAATATCGACCGCTGGCAAGCAGACATTACGAACTCCGGTGTGCAGCTTCGGCCCCATGTTAAGACACATAAATCACCAGCGATTGGCGTATGCAGCTCGACACCGGCGCAGCTGGCATCACTGTCGCGAAGCTGGCCGAAGCTGAGATCTTTGCTGCGCACGGCTGCGAGGACATCTTCATCGCCTATCCGCTCATCGGTGCGGAAAAGTGGCGGCGGGCTTGCGTACTAGCGCAGCGTTGCACGCTCACCGTCGGCGTCGATAGCGTGGTCGGAGCGGAAGGTCTGAGCACAGCAGCACAGGTGGCAGATGTTTCCGTTCGCGTCTGCGTCGAGATTGATACTGGGCTTCATCGCTCCGGCGTACAGCCCGCTGATGCCCCAGCGCTGTGCCGGATCGTGCACGACCTGCCTGGCCTCGAGCTGGACGGGATCTTTACGTACCGGGGCGCTTTCTTCGCTGACGCAGGTGATCGCTCAGCCGACGAACTGGCGTACGAAGAAGGATCAATCATGGTCGCGCTCGCCGAGCATATACGGGCGATAGGCTTGCCGATTCGAACCGTGAGCGTTGGCTCGACGCCAACCGCTGCCGCGGCCGCGCGCGTGCCAGGCGTGACAGAAGTTCGGCCCGGCACCTACATCTTCGGCGACTACATGCAGGCAGCTGGCGGCTTTATCGATGACGACGAGATCGCGCTCACGATCCTCTGCACGGTAATTAGCCGGCCAGCCCCAGATATTGCAACGATCGATGGCGGCTCCAAAACGTTCGGGGGCGATGTCGTGCCGGCACGCCTCGGATTACGTGGCTACGCTCGCGCCGTCGGGCTGAACGCCTACCTCGAGAGTATGACCGAAGAGCACGGCGTCGTGCGGCTCGCGCCAGGATGCAACCCGCGGATTGGCGAGCGGATCGCGTTCCATCCGATTCACGTCTGCACAACGGTCAACCTTTCAGACACCTTGATCGGTGTGGACGGCGGACGAGTAGCGGAGATCTTTCCAGTCCTTGCGCGGGGTGCTCGGACCTAACGCAGACAACGGTACGACTACCAAGGAGCACATGATGCCAAAACAACTGATCCAGCCCGAAGACGGTCCACAGCCTGGAGGTGCGTACTCGCCTGCCTTGCGCGTCGGCGACTTCATCTTCGTTGCCGGCCAGGGCCCGCATGATCCCGCGACCCGCGAGCTTATCGGTGAAACGATTGAGGAGCAGACCGCCCAAACACTCGAAAACATCAAAACGATCCTTGAAGCGGCTGGCGCGTCGATGGCAGATGTGGTCAAAGCAACCGTTCGCTTAAGCGATCTCAGCCTGTTCCAGCGCTATAACGCATAACGCCGTGTATGCCACCTATTTCCCCGACCCCAAGCCCGTGCGAACGACCGTCGGAAGTCAACTGCTCGGGATCATGGTTGAGATCGATGTGATCGCCTATGTCGGCACGTAGGGAACGATCGTGGCATCCCGCTGCGACCCAGCTTTATGGGTTCGTGACGCTGAACTGATCGTGGTCGATCTAGCCTTTACCGTGTGCTGCCAGGAGTGGAATGCCCGCGAAGTATCGCAATGAGGTAGCTCCGAGGTGGTCCGCGTGACGACGGACGTGCGCGACTGGTTGGTTACGGTGAAGGGCTCCTGCTCTAACGTGGAGCCGTCTGCCGATGCCGCAATCGAGCGGCTGCGCGGAGGTAATTCTGCGGCATTTTTGGGCGACGACGTTCTGATGGCGAGTCGCGTGCCATCGCTGGCGATGGCACCCGCCACGCGCTAGGCTGCGCGCGCTTCTAACTGCGTTCCACTACCGTGCCGGCTACTAGGCGCTTATGCTCAGCGGCGATTACCCGGGAAAATTCATAAACATGGCGAAGGCGAAGGGCTGGATCGACTGGAACCGGTCGCACGTCCCGTGCACTAGCAAGCGGTTTATCCGGCCATCGTAGAAGGAACTTTGGCATGCGCCTGTTATTTGAAGAATTGGCCCGCGACGAGATTCGGAAACAAGCACCCGACACGCTGGCACTCCTGCCGGTCGGCGCGGTCGAGCAGCACGGACCGCACTTGCCCGTCGGCACAGATCGCTTCACGGTTGAGTATATCGCGCGGACGGCAGCCGCGGAGATAGCTGCACAGGTTCCAGTGCTGGTTACACCAACCTTGCCCTTTGGTAGCTCGCACCATCACTTACCGTTCAGCGGTACGCTTTCGCTTGGCACGGAAACGTACTACCGCGTGCTCTCTGACATCGCCGAGTCGCTCGTTATCGACGGCTTTCGCCGCATCTTTATTCTCAATGGACACGGCGGAAACAATGAGTTGATCCAATTGGTCGCACGCGACCTGGCTCTGAAACACCCGGTTAATCTCGCCGCTGCCTCGTACTGGACGATCGCCTGGGATGGACTCGTCACGGAAGACGCTCACGCCGACGCTCAGTTACCGGGACATTCCGGCAAGTTCGAGACATCACTTATGCTCGCACTACGACCCGATCTGGTGCGTGAACCTCGCCCTCATCGTGACGCACCAAGAGGCTCCGATCCACGCAGCTTTTATAGCCCGTATCGGGTGGAGCTGCATGACTCCTGGCAAAGCATCGACGGCTTCACAGATAGCCCCGACCAAGCTCGGGCCGACACAGGCGAACGGTATCTGGCGACGATCGTGGCTAGCACGGCACGTGCACTGATTGAATTCTACCGAATGACTCGGTAGCTCTACCCTGATAGTTCGATCGGGGACAGGGATGCCGGGCAAGCGAGCTGAACTGTATATATGATTGGGCCACCTCACAGGTGCGGCCTGGGGTCGACTATGTGCAAATTAAGTGTACACGTTGGAACAGGGATCAGGTGGCAGAGTAGTGCATAACACGGGTCATGAAAGCCACACGTGCCATCGCTCAACGTGGTTCATGTCCTAACTTCAGTACATACCGTGGCGGGTTCGTAGAGAACTGTGGGAGAGGAAGTAATGCTGATGATACAGTGGCCGTAGTCCATGGCTACGACCACTGCCAATTTTCGGTGCCTAGCTTGGGGTAATTGCGGCGAGTGCAGCAACGACGTCCGACGGATCCGGGCGGCGGCGGAAGTCCGCTTCAACCGCGGCCCAGCGGATAACGCTATTCCGGTCGATAATAAATGTGCCCGTCAGCGGCAGCTCGCCTGCCTCGTCGCCGTTATAAATGGATAGGTCGATGCCCAGCCCGCGCAGCGTTTCAAGTACTCCACGGTCGACCTGATAGGCCAACCTGTACTGACGCGCCACCCTACTGCCGGCGTCACTAAGCACCGGGAACTCCAGATTCTTCTGCTCAAGTGTGGTGAGCGAGTTGTCCGGCGTCTGTGGCGAGATCGCGATCAGCGTTGCGTTATACGTCTTAAAGGCAGCCAGCGCCCGCTGATAGCTACGCAGCTGCAGGTTGCAGTAGGGGCACCACTCGCCCCGGTAGAATACGAGTATGACTGGCCCTGCCCTTAGCACTTCCGAGAGTGTAAGTGTTCCGCCTGCAGCATTTGGCAGCGTAAAGTCTGGCGCGCGGTCCCCTACCTTAAGGCTTTGATCCGCGATCCCAGATGCGATAAGGCCTGCGATGCCGCCATTAATCGTCTGAATTGCCTCTGCCGGCGCGACTTCCGCCAGGTGTTGTTCCGCAGCGTCTAGCTCGTGCTGCAGTGATGAAGGCTGCTTCACCGTTGCCATTGCTCCTCCTTCTCAGCTAAATCTCCCCTTCACAAATAAAGGTAACAGAGTTTATTAGATTTCTCAACTTTGTTCCGGTATGCCTGTTCTGAGGTGCGAGTCCTTGGGCCTGTTCTTCCGGACAAATGAAAATTAAATAGCCGCCTGGTCTCGTCCCTGTCCGGCCTCCCGCAACAATTGGCTTTGAGCAGGTGTCGCAGCGACGGAGCATCCCTGATCGTCAGTGCTCCGCGTAGTCTGCAGAGTCGAGTGCCGTCACGAGCCCGCGCTTCATTTGAGCAGCGCGGCTGTTAAAATGTTTGTCTCCCCGCATGTAATGCAACCATCCGGTCGCCCAGGCGCAGCCTCCCGCTAACTCCTTCCGGCAAGCTGATACTCCCGTGGAGCTGGCCATTCTCGACCCGAACATCGACCGTGATGTCGCCGCGTGGATGGACCAGCGTGCCGCTCGCTGCACTGAGCGAGGCAAGCTGTGGTACAACCTCCACCGTTTGGAACCCGAGATCGGCGGGGCGAATACCCAAGATGGTTGCAAAGTAGTGGTAGAGGGGGTGTGAGCCCCAGGCGTGGCAGTCGGACCGGCTCGGCTCCGGCGATTCAAGCGGTGTTTTCAGGCCCATTCGCGTCAGCTCGAACCAGAGCTCCATCCGCCGGAGCAGGAGGTCCACGCGTCCCAGCTCCCGGTAGGTCTCGAAGAGATAATGCGAAAAGTAGATCGTGGCCCGCGCGAGGTCCTGGTCGTTGAGCAGCCCAGCGGCGACCCGTCGGCCCCGTACCGCGTCGAGCTGGCCACTGAGGAGTGCTAGGCACTGCGTATGCTCGGAGAAGTGCTCCCTGGCACGATCATCGGCAAACAGTCCGCGCTCGTCATCCCAGAATGTCTCTTCCAGGCGCCGAGCCAACACCGCAGCCTGACGGGCAGAGCGCGCTGCCAGCTCTGCTTCACCGAGTCGCGTCTCCAGGTCGGCCACCTGCGTGAGCCCATACACCAGCTGCCAGTTGAGCACTCCACTTACGCCCGAGACGCCATCTGGGGGGATACCAGCGTCCCAGGCCGGGACCCAGTCCAGCGTGTTCCAGCCCTCAGGGGCATGCAGTAGTCCGTCTGAGCCAAGCCAACGATCGAAGCTGGCGATCGTCGCGCGTACGCCCGGCATCAGACTCTCGACAAAGGCGCGATCGTTGCGCCACAGCGCGTAGTCGCGCACCATCCCGATCCACCAGATGGCAAATGGAGCGATAATCTGCAGCTGGCGGCTCGGGTAACGTGATTGAGTCAGTCCGGATGGCAGCCGCGAGAGATCAAACATGCGTAGCGCCTTGCGGGGCAGCCGATCGTCGCGGGTCATAATGTAAGTGAGGAGCGCCTCCAGCCGTGCGTCACCGGCGTACATGAGCTGCTCATAGTAGGGACTATCCGAGAAGACTTCGTGCGCGTCCATCTGCACGCCGCGCACGAGTAGCGGGATCACGTCCATCAGTCGCTCGTCACCAGCGGCAAACGTGCTCTCCATCTCCAATGGGTAGCGTGTTTCGTGCAGCGTGAACCGCTCGATTGTGATGGGCTCCTCGGCGGTCCGTACAAGCAGCTCGATATAGCGGCCAGCCTGCCACCACAACGTGCTGAACCGGCGCTGCTCACCCCCATCTGGCAGAAAGGTATCGCCAATGCCGATAAAATACTTGCCCTCCACTTCATCACGCTGGCCCTTGTGGCCGCGTAGCGCATCGAGATCGTGATAGAGCGATTCGGCCCACAGCACGCGTACCAGGGCACCTGCACCGCCAGTCGTAACGAGCTCAGGGTAGGCGCAGTAGTAGTTTTCCAGATCGATAATGATGCGGCGCGTGGTGTGCGATGGTACCGTAACGTGCCCACGCCCCCGGAGCAGCTCCGTCCAATCGTCAGCGTCCGGCCGATTGTCCCGCAACCGCACCTCAAGTGCCTGGGTGTCCACCGATGGCACATCGGTGACCAGCCGCACTGTGCCGGTCTTCAGCTCCTGCTCAAGCATCGGCGGCAGCGTGGCGGGATGCAGGAGGTGCTGCGGGGGGAGCTCCCAGTCAACCCGGCGGCCCATAGCGGGGCGGACTGTGATAGCGGGCTGCCAGCCATCTCCCAGGCCCTGCTCAAAGTTCCAGGGAAAAGCGGAACCGTCAATGCACACATTGTCGCCCCGCCAGTGGGCCGGGGCAGGACTCACAAAGGAGTACCCGCTTAACCGCTTCGTCTCCCAGGGCGCGATGCCGCTGCCCAAACGGTCAATCCACTTGCCCTCCGCCGCAAAGAGGAAGCCAGGGCGAACGCTCATCTGCGCCAGGCCAGCGCGGGAACCGAGCGCCCAGACACGCGCGACGAGAACATGTTCACCCGCCGTGAGCGATAGATCATAGGTCTCATAAAACCAGCAATCGGGCGCCCCTTGCTCACTGCCTCGTCCGATACGCTCGCCGTCAAGGAACAGCTCGTAGCGTTCGTCCGCGCTGACGTGCGTCCGAATGGTTGTATCTTGCTCGAGCGCGAAGCACAGCCGATAGGCGGCGACAAAGGGCGGCTGGGTGTCGGGGCATGCAATCCAGGCACACGGCCAAAGGCCGCGCTCGCGCCAGGATTTGTCGCCATTCAGATGCAGATAGGGGTCTTGATCGATGATGCAACGCAGCGCATCAGCCCTTTCACCCATCATGACTGGCCCTCACGCTGAGGGTAGGTAAATGCACCCGGCGCGGGGAAAGCGCCTGCAGCGTCGTCAAGGACGAGAACCCAATCCGGTCCGCCCGCCGGCGGAGTGAACGTGTATCGCCCACCGTTGGCGATTTCGCCGATGCGTTCGGCAGTGCCGGTACGTGGATCGAACCAATGCTCCAGCAGTGTACGGCCGGCCAGTCCCTGGAGATTGACATCGAATGGTCGGTAGGTCGGCGTGTAGACGAAGGCGTAGCTGCCATCCAGACCTCGAGTGGCCCGCAGATGATGGGAACCGCTCCCTTGATCCGACGCGATCAACGCTTGATCGGGAACACGGTCGAAGAAGGGTCGTGACAGTAACAGGGCCCGTGCGTGCTGCACCTGTCCCGAGCCGGGAAGATGGAGCGCATCACGCCAGTGGCGGCGGACGTAGCTAAGTGGCGCGTGATCGGGACGCCAAAATTGCCAGATCGGATGGCAGCCGTAGGTGTGGCCGTGCGCGCCTGCAAAGAGTGCCCAGTACAACGACTTGCGTACCTCATAATCATCGAGATAGCCATTATCTAGATTGAAACCCGCGGGATGATCTTCGTACCCCGGCTCCGCGTCCATACACGGCTTGGTTGGTGTGCGGGCGTAATCGGCCTCGATAAATTGCCAATTCGGCTGATTGCGATGATGACCGCTCTGGACCATATTGAAGTCCAGCCACTCGGCATCGTGAAAGTACTGCGAGGAGGCCTGCTGTCCCTGCGGGTGAAAGCTCATTAAGTGCCGTCCGCCATCGCCCTCACGCAGCCCTTCCGCCATTGCACCGATGATCGCGCGATGCTGCTCCGTCTCCACGGCCCGGTCGCCGCCCAGAATCCAAATGATCGGAGCATCGGCATAGCGTTGCCCGAGAAACCGGCCATAGACACGAGCGTTATCGGGTGTGAAAATCTCCGGTCCCGTGCCCCACTTCTGGTTCCACTTATCGCCCCATGTCGGCAGCATGCCGATATGGAGCCCGAATGCGCCGGCGCGCTCAACAACAGCGTCGACATGCGCGAAGTATGCTTCGCTGGGCTGCGTGGGATCGTTGTCGACGAGCGGGGTGTGGCCGACCGCGTTGGGCGTGAGCAGCCCATCGCACTCGGCCAACACAACCGCCTGGATCACGCTGAAGCGTTTCGCCGCACGATCACGGAGATACACATCAACCTCGTCAGGGCTGAGCCGGTGAAATAGCTCCCAGGCGGTGTCCCCGAGGTAGAAGAAGGGCGTGCCGTCGGCGTGCATCAGAAAGCGTTTGTTTGAGCTTAAGCGGAGCATAGCGTTCGATTGTCCTTCGTGTTGTGCTAGCGGTCGTGGACCCTGATCGCAATCTTGCAGACCTGCTGCGGTTGGCTCTCGGCCCTCTCGAATGGTTGCACCCACCGATCGAAGGGACTAACTGCGTGATGACCAGGGCAACCAGGTCTCTCGGGTCCAGTACGAAGCGGCTGGCGCTGTTGGGCGATTTTAGCATCGTCAACTCTTTACGTAAAAATCAGGTCTAGGCGACGTTTCCCGCGTGGTGGTCCCGGCCAGCACCATCCGGCTTGTGAACGTTGCCAGGCCGAAGCTGCTTTTCAGCCCAAGGATATTGCCGATTGCCTCAATGCCTCCCGTCGCCCCCTCGCCATCCGCGCTCCCAGCTGCAACGTCGATGCCCCGTGATCGATTGGGGGCAGCACTCAATCACGTCCTCCGGCAGCGGCCTGCTCCTCCTCGCCACTGCGGCTCGTAGTACGACATTGGTTTTATTTTTACACTAGACATCCGTCCCTGTGCTCTGCGCACAGCCGAGGGTAGAATGAAGCGTGCCCTGATTGCCAGCAACCGATTGAGCGGCCGCTAACCTGATAGCTCCGTGAACCAGTCGTCAGCGTAGTTTCAGGCTCACTCAATCCACCAGCATTCGTTCAGCTCATACAATGTGTGCCATCAGTACCCGCATAGTGTACCCGCATAGTGTAAGGATTTTTCAATGCTTCGCCGCAGATCATCCCGTTGGCTACAGCGTGGTTTAGCCACCCTCACCTTAGGCGGACTAGCGCTCGGCATCGCGCCGGAGGGTCCAGCAGAGGCCGCCCCCTGGAATCGGCAGCGTGAGTTTGCGTCGCCGCGCTTCGAGAAAGTCTGGCGTGACGCCGATGCCGCCGTCGCGGAAGGTCGTACCAATCGTTCGTGGACGTGGGGACCCGGGCCCTGGTTTGATTACAAAGAGTTCTACCAGCAATCGCCGAATGGCTTGCGCCAGGTGCAATACTTCGACAAGGCGCGCATGGAGATCAACAACCCGGCCAACACCAGCGGGCCGCTCGCCGGCGTGACCAATGGGCTGCTGCCGGTTGAGCTTGTGTCGGGCCGGCTTAAGCTGGGCGATGGCACTGGGCCTGATCAAAATGAGCAGCGCGAGCCGGCCCTGCTGCCAGTCGCGGGTGATCCCCAATCCGAGAACCTCGACGCGCCGACCTATGCCAGCTTCCGCAGCGTCGCCACGACGGACAACGGCTACAAGGATCAGAATAAGGTCGGACAGCGGGTGGGCGCCACGATCGGTAAGGATGGAGCGATTAGCTTCCGGCAAGACCTGGCCGAGCAGCGCGGTACCGACATCGCCGTGTACGAGAGCGTGACCGGCCACAACGTGCCGCGCATCTTCCACGATTTCCGCAACGCCGGTCCGATTCCGGCGATCGCCGCGTTCGGCCTGCCGATTACCGACGCCTACTGGGTCCAAACCAAGGTCGGTGGGCAAGCCAAGGATGTGTTGGTGCAACTCTATGAGCGCCGCGTCTTGACCTATACACCCTCGAATGCGCCCCGATACCAGGTGGAAATGGGCAACGTGGGCCAGCATTACTTCATGTGGCGCTACCCGCACTTGGGCAGTGCCTGGAACCCGACCACTGTCAGTGCCGCACCGCTGCATTTCGCATCGCGCCAGCTTGGCGCGGAGCTGAGTATTTTCGTGCGCAATCCTAACAATGGACAAAACTACTGGGTCTTTGGCGATGGTCAGAAGGAAGCAGTACCTTTCTCGCTGGCACGCTCCTACAGCGGGGCCTCGTTCGTCTACGGCGATACGCGCGAGTTCGGCTCCAAGCGCCAGCTGATCGCCCGCCAATACTCGAACCAGCAGGTGCTGCCGATTAGCAGCTACAGTGAGAGCAACGACTACAACGCCGCCGTCTCGCCCGATGGGACGAAAATCGCGTTTATATCGGACCGTGATGGCAACCCTGAGATTTTTATCCGTCCCACGTCGAGCGATCTGTTGACCCGGCTGACCGAGACCGAAGGCTGCATCAACCAGTATCCAACCTGGCTACCGGACGGCTCGGGACTCGTCTACGAAAGCAATTGCTTGGGGGGGAACTTCGAGATTTACAGGGCCGCGCTAAGCTATACCGCCGAAACCCGGGAGCAGGTCTTTGCCAAGCCGATCTCACCCAACGTTGCCACGCGCCTGACCAACAACAACACCGATGATCGTTATCCGCGCCTCTCCCCCGACGGCTCGCAAATCGCCTTTACGGGGAACCGCGACGGCAACGCCGAGATTTACCTGATGAACAGCGATGGCGGACAGCAGCGCCGCCTGACCAACGACGCTAGTGTCGATCAAGCACCGACGTGGAATAGCGAGGGCACGGATCTCGCATTCGCCAGCAATCGTGATGGCGACTTCGAAATCTATCATCTGCGACTATCGGACAGCAACGTGTCCCGGTTGACCGACAACACGGTCGAGGATAACTGGCCAATCTGGGCAAAGTAACGCCCTTCCATCGCCGAGCGCAACACCCCGCTCCTAACCTTGAGGAGCGGGGTGTTCTTGTGAACAAGGCCGGCTCCGTTATGCGCCCGAACTCAGCAAAGGTCGCGTCTACTGGAGTTAGCAAATAGAGTCCGCGGCCCATTTGCTTGATCGCGGCTGGCCCAGGCTGAGCTATGCGCTCATTGCATCGGGAAGGGTTGCTGCATCCTGCGGGAACTTTCTGAGCCGTCTCGGCATCTTTACGGTAGATGTCTTGAGATGCTGCGGCACCCGCACCTGCTGGCGGGAACATCTCCATGCGGGCCTTGGCGCTGCTCTCGGGCCCCGCGACACAGGAGAAGACCAATGAAACAGCGTGTGACACGGCGCATGTTCCTGACGGCTACCGCGACGGCGCTTTCTGCTGTAGGCTGCAACCAGGTGCCGCCCGCGCCGCAGGATCGCAAGGAGGCTCGCCGGCCCACTGCCACCCCTCGCCCACTTCGAAACGCTGCGGAACGCGGCAAGGGATACGTCTTGGTCGCGCCGCGCGTCTTCCGCTCGGGCCTGCGTGCGGCGGTCTCTATAGCGCTCTTCGATGGCGGTACCCCTCTCGCCGGAACGGTCGCACTGGCGCTGGTGAAAGACGGCAAGGCAGTGATGGAGCAGGCGGGTGAAATCGATGGACGAGGGACGGTAGAGCTCAACCTGCCGCAGCTCGAACCCGGCGAGTATGAGGTGACGCTCAACGCGGCTGGCATGACCGACCGGGCGCCGGTGCGCGTGGAGAGCGCCGGCGTCCTCTTCGTGGAGACTGACAAACCAATCTATAAACCGGGCCAGACGATCCATATTCGTCTCCTGATGCTCGACGCGCTGCTCCGGCCTACAAGCGGCAAGGCTGTCGTGGACGTGCTGGACGCACAGGGGATCAGAATCTTCAGGCGGCATGTCGCAGTGGACGAGTGGGGGATGGCCGCGGTCGAGCTGCCGCTCTCTTCCGAGCCGAACCTCGGAATGTGGAAGGTGGAGGCCGCAAGCGGCGACCGATCCAGCCAGATCGACGTGCGTGTCGAGCGCTATGTTCTGCCCAAGTACGAGGTGAAGGTTGAGCTCGCGCGGCCTTGGGCGCTGACCAACGAGACTATCCGCGGCACGGTCGCGGCGGAGTACAGCTTCGGCAAGCCCGTGGTCGGCGAGGTAGAGATCGTCGCACGCCGCTACGTCGGCGCGTGGGAAGAATACGCCCGAGTCACGCAGCAGCTCGATGGCCGGAGCGCTTTTGAGCTCCCGCCGGTCCAGTTTGTCGCCGGCTCGCCCGAGGGTGGCGGGCTCGGCAATGTTCAGCTTAACGTAACGGTGCGTGAGCAGGCGACCGGCTATGCCGAGACGACCAGTCAGCTGGTAACTATTGCGGCGATGCCGATTCATCTGCAGCTGATACCGGAGAGCAAGAGCTTCAAGCCGGGCCTTCCATTTGGGTTGCTGTTGGTAGCGGAGACACCCGATAAGCAGCCGGTCGATATCGCGGCGCGGATTCGCATCGTCTTTGAGGGTGAAAACTTCGAGGTCCTGGGAGAGGAGCAGCAGTCGGTGACGACGCAGCACGGCGTTGCGCTGGTGCATCTCACACCACCCGAGGGTGCTCTCTCCATGATGGTGGAAGGAGCGGGACAGAACGCGGACGCGGCTGTAGCACGGATCGGAGCAGTGTACTCGCCGAGCGGGAGCTTCATCCACCTTGAGCAGATCAGCCAGGGTCAGCTGAAGGTCGGCGATACCGCACGATTCCGCGTCGCGACGACGCACCAGACCAGATCACTGTTCTACGAGGTGGTAGCACGCGGAATGGTGGCGTACTCGGGCCGGACTGAGGAGCCGGAGATTGAGATCGTATTGACGCCGGGCATGGCGCCCGAGGCGCGAGTGCTGGTCTACCACGTCCTGGATACGGCGGAAGTAGCCGCCGATTACCTGCCGCTCACGGTGCTGGGCGACTACCCGCACGCGGTTACGGCGGCCTTTGACGCCGCTGAGGCACGGCCGGCGGACGAGGTGACGATCGCGATCCAAAGCGCGGGCGAGGCGCGTGTCGGGTTGGCTGTGGTCGATCGCTCGGTCTTCATGCTCGCCGAGAATCGGCTCAACCTGCAGCAGGTTTTTGATGAGCTGGAGCGGCTCTACAGCGAGCCGCGCGCAGAGCTGCACGACGTCGAGGCCTTCGATCCCTTCGCGCCACTCACTATCCCCGGCGCCAAGGAGACCTTTCAAGGCGCGGGCGTGCTTGTGCTAACCAACCAGCTCCTTCCTGAGGGCAAGCAAATCCAGCGGGAGATGGCCGTTGCCGGCGCTGCGGCGGGTGGGGCGGCAGGAGCGGACACAGGGAGCGCGGGACCGGCAGCGACGACCGAGGCCGCGACGTTGACGGTTACCGAAGGAAAGAGCGGGGGGCTCGCGGAGGTACAACGCGTGCGACAGTTCTTCCCCGAAACATGGCTCTGGACAACGCTCGCGACCGACAGCGCGGGGAGCGCAACTCACAAGGTCACCGCTCCGGACAGCATAACGACCTGGGTGCTGCGGGTTGTTGCGCTGTCAAAGGAGCACGGGCTGGGTATCGTCGAGGGGCAGCTGCGGGTCTTCCAGCCCTTCTTCGCGCAAATCGATCTGCCCTACGCTGCGATTCGCGGCGAGGAGTTCCCGGCGAAAGTCGCGCTCTACAACTACCGATCCACCGCGGAAGACGTGACCGTCGAGCTGTCGCCGTCGCCGTGGTTCGATCTGCTCGACGTCACCAGTAAGACAGTCTCTGTGGCGGCTAACACCGTCGGCGCTGTGGAGTTCACGATCCGGCCGAAGGAGCTTGGTGTCCACGGGCTGACCGTAACCGCGCGTAGCCGGGCTGCAGCGGACGCGATCACCAAGGAGCTGATTGTTGAGCCGGAGGGCATGCAGCGCGAGATCGTTACGAATCTGGTTCTCGCTCCAGCGAGCCCGCGAACAGTCGGATGGTCATTACCTGCGGACGTCATCTCCGGCTCGGCACGCGGTTTTATTGCCATAACAGGCAATATGCTCAGCCAGACGATCGATGGCCTCGAGAGCTTGCTGCAGATGCCATTTGGCTGCGGTGAGCAAAACATGTTGCTCTTTGCTCCCGACGTCTTCATCACGCGCTACCTCCGCGAGACGGGACAGGAAAAACCCGAGATCATGGCCAAAGCCGAGAAGCTGATGCTGACCGGGTATCAGCGCGAGCTGACCTACCGGCGGAGCGACGGCAGCTTTTCCGCCTTCGGCCAGTCCGATCCCGTCGGTAGCCTCTGGTTGACGGCGTTCGTACTTAAGACGTTTGCCCAGGCACGCGACCTGATCTATATCGACGAGGGTGTGCTTGGCGACGCCCGTACGTGGATTGGTGGGCAGCAGCGCGCCGACGGATCATTTACTCCCGTGGGCTTCGTACACCATCAGGAGCTTCTCGGCGGTCTAAGCGGCACCACTGCTCTCACGGCCTACGTAGCGATCGCGTTGAAGGAAGCCGGCGACGAGCTAGGGGCCCAGCGAGCGGCAGACTACCTCGAAGCCCAGCTCGAGAGTACCCAGGAGGTCTACGCGCTGGCAATCACCACGTACGCGCTGACGCTCATGGGAAGCAGGCTGGCTCAGCGAGCGATCGACCGGCTTCTCGCGCTGGCGGAACAGAGCAACGAGGGCCTGTCCTGGGGCGACACTCGAAAGGAGGTGCCGGCGGAGACACCGCTCGTACCCGGTATGATCGAGCAGCCTGTCAACGGCAGCGCAGCGATTGAGACGACCGGCTATGCGGCGCTCGCGCTGCAACAACATGGGGATCGCATTAATTCAGGCAAGGCGCTACGGTGGCTTGTCTCGCGACGTAATGCCTCCGGTGGTTTTGGGTCGACGCAGGATACCGTCGTGGCACTGCAGGCACTTACGACAGCGGCGGGACGCAGTCTTGACGACATTAACGCGACGATTGTCCTGAGCGCGGGTGACTGGCAGCAATCGGTGGAGATACGGCCAGAGAACGCCGACGTGGTACAGGTGGTCGAAGTGCCCGTGGGCTTCGACCTGCAGATCGAGCCGCGGGGCCGTGGCGAGGTCATGGGCCAGCTGGTACAGCGCTTTAATGTTGCCGTGGCCGAGACGGCCGAACATTCTGTCTTTCAGCTTGACGTGCGCTACGACGCGGATCAGGTCGAGGTAGACGACCTGATCACGGTGCGTGCGCGCATCACGTTCACGCCTCCGCCGACGCCGACGGGCGTGCCAACGGCTGCCGGGATGGTCGTGCTGGACGTGGCTGTGCCGACCGGATTTGCGCCGGTCGCGGAGTCGGTCGATGCCCTGGTGCAGCGCGAAGCGGTTCTCAAACGTTGGGAGTTGGCAGGCCGCAAGGTGATCCTGTACATCGAAGATATGCGGCCGAACCAGGAACTTGTGCTGGAATTTGAGGCCCGCGCGCTCTACCCCGTGCGGGCGCAGCCGGTCAGCTCGCGCGTGTACTCATACTACAAGCCGGAGTGGAAGGGTGAGTACCTCGGCAGCGCGGTCGTCGTCGCCGGGTGAAGAGCGCTAGCCCAGGGGGCGGCAGGCATACGTGCCGCCTTACCTGACCCCGTCGAGCTGGCGCCTCTTGGTCTGCCACCAGCACGTTGGATCACCTTACCGGTGGCAGACCACGCTCGACAGACAGTTTCACTAATGGTCTTATTTGTAGTAGTTCCGGATCCAGCGATGTGCCTTAAGCTGCTGCACGTGTGCATCGGGTAAGCCTTGGCCGTCGCCGACGACCATGTTGCGCTCGACGTTGCGCACACGCCGCATGCCCGGGATCACGGTTGAAACGGCCGGATGGCTCAGAATGTAACGCAGTGCCATTTCCGGCAATTGCTCCAGCTCAATGCTCAGCGTTTGCGCAATCGCCTGCACCCGCTGGTACACTTCGCGCTTGCGGTCGTCGCGAAAATACCGGTTGCGCCAATCCTCGGCGGGAAATTCGGTATCGGGTGTGATCGTGCCCGTCAGCGAGCCTTCGTCGAAAGGCACGCGCACGATGACACCAACATTATGCTCCTGGCACGCCGGGAACAGCTCATCTTCAGGACTCTGGTCGAAGATGTTATAGATTACCTGCACCACGTCCACCGCGCCGCTGCGCACGAGCTTGAGGGCACTGTCGGGCTCGTGGTCGTTGATCGATACACCGAAAAAGCGAATTTTGCCCTCGTTTTTTAGTTGCTGCACCGTGTCGAGCCAGTCGCCTTGATCCATCCATGTATCCGACCATACGTGAAATTGTTGCACATCGAGTGCCTCGACCCCTAAGTTGCGCAAGCTGCGCTCTGTGTATTCCCGTATATACACGCCTGGAAACGTGTCTTCCACCGGGGTGGTATGCGCGGCCGGCCATTGCCGGTTTTTCGGGGGAATTTTGGTGGCGACATACACCTGCTCGGAGCGCTCACGCAGCACTTGCCCGATCAGCCGTTCACTGTGACCTTCACCATAGCCATACGCGGTGTCGATAACATTCAAGCCGAGATCGATAGCCCGGTGGAGGGCCCGCAACGACTCGTCGTCTTCTGCGCCGACCCAGCCGGACTTGCCGATACCCCACGCTCCAAATCCGATTTCCGATACCTGCAGTCCGGTTTTGCCCAATGTCCGGTAGTGCACTGTGTACCTCCTCCAACGTGTGCGCGACAGCGCTCAGCATCACAGCGCTGCAGCGCACCGACCCAGTTGCTGCCTACCTGAGCAGGCTGCGTACCGCGCGACGGTTGGCCCGAGGGGATGCTGCGTCCAGCTGACCCGTCTGCTGCGAGCTGCCCTGACAGCTCTGTGATGCGCTGCC
This sequence comes from bacterium, assembly GCA_016781525.1. Lineage (GTDB taxonomy): Bacteria > Chloroflexota > Chloroflexia > Chloroflexales > Kallotenuaceae > LB3-1. The sequence continues at coordinate 21,670 of JADDQE010000097.1, forward strand.
GACCTTGGCGCATCAAGCGTGGGTGCCCCACCAAGAGGGACACCCTGCTATCCTGCGCTTAAGCCATGTCGACGTGAGGCATAGGCTTGGCTCGTCCGCTAACATCGCAGAAGTGGAACAGTAACGTGTGCTTTAGCCGGCAGTTGTCGGCCATGGTGCTCCTTGCTGATCACGCAAAGGGCTGCAAGTGGTCGCGTTGAGCCGTCCACATCTCGTCAAACATCTGGCGTATCTCCGCCGGCGAGCAGACGGCGGCGGTCAGAGGGTCGATCATCAGGGCGTACAGTGCAGCCTGCCGGTCGTGCTTGAGCAGTGCCTGCACGACCAGCTCGTGTACGGCCATATGGCTCCGGTTGAGAGCAGCCAGCTGCTCCGGCAGCGTACCGAAGTGCGTGGGCTGAACACCATTTCGATCGACGAGGCAGGCGACCTCGATACAGCCGTCGGGCAGATTCGAAATCAGTCCGGTATTCCGAACGTTGCCGTAGATGACTTTGGGCCTGTGAAGTGTCATCGCCTCGATAATGTCGGCGCCGTACTCGAGGCTGCGTTGCAATGGCAGTGGCTTTGTGCCCGACAGCATGGCCCGAATACTGTCGTCGTTGTTCTGGCGCCAGGTCGGCCAATTATTCGCGTAGAAGCCGGACTCGCCGCCGTATCCCGAACGGCAATACCGCTCGATTAGCTCAGGACGCTTGCGAAAATAGGGCACGTACTCGGAAAAATGCCCGCTAGATTCCGTCACGAATGCGCCGAGGTGCAGCATCATCTCGAAGCGGACGGGATCTTGCTCGTAAACCGTGGGATCTGTGGCACGCTCGCGGAGGCGTGGGTACGCATCCTCACCGGCATACTCGAGCAGCGTAAACCAGGCATTGTGATTGATCCCCGCGCAGCGCCAGTGCAGCTCTTCGTAGGGTACGTCGAGATAGCTCGCGATCTGGCGTGACGTGCCCTGCACGCTGTGGCACAAGCCGACTGTCTTCAATGTGGTTGCGCGATCTGCGGCCAGGGTCAAGATCGACATCGGGTTGGTGTAGTTCAGCACCAGCGCCTGGGGGCATTCCCGCTCGGCATCGCGCAGGATGTCAAGCCATACTGGACCAGTGCGCAGCGCTTTGAAGATACCACCCGGTCCGATTGTATCTCCAATACATTGATCAACGCCATATTTAAGTGGAATCTCGTAGTCGTGGCGTACGTTCGCTAGCCCGGCGACCTCAATCGAGTTAATGAGGAAGTCGGTACCGCGCAGCACGTCCAGGCGGTCCGTGCTTGCCTCGACGTGCCAATCTTTACCAGTCGCCTGCACAAGCCGCTCCGCAATCTGACGCGCTAGATCGAGCCGTTCGGCGTCGATGTCGACCAGAGCGAACGTGCCGCTTGGTAGGCCATCGATCGCCAGTATATCCGTGATCAACTGGCGGGCAAATACCGCGCTACCTGCACCAATCAGTGTTACTTTTGGCATATCTGCATTGCTCACTTTCTGCGCCGCATAGAACG
>JADDQE010000257.1 GCA_016781525.1 bacterium
TACCCCGACTGCAAACTGGGCATTGCAGGCGCTGCCCGATACTCCGGCCGGACGTCAGGCCGCCGCTTACCTCGCGATCTTCAATGCGGGAGATAAGCATGCGCTAGACAAGTTCGTCGCGGAAAACATGTCGCCGGTTGGCCCGGGAGGACTCACGATCTGCTCAAATTTGACCGGGCGCTCCGCAGCCACATCCTGCTGAGCCCTGAGAGCACTACCCAGCTGCTCACGGACCGCGTCGATTTTGAGCGGCCTGGCTTCGCTATGGATACGGTTTTATCGCTCGCAAAGCGGGTGATGAGCGGATCGTCGGCCACAGCGGAGCCTTCCCTGGAGTTGATGCGCAGGTTGAGATGTATCAAAGCAGCGGCTACACCGTGGTTGCGCTCGCTAATTACGAGCTGGTAGGGGAGTCGGTCGCAATGTGGCTCCAGCAGACACTCGTGCAGCGCTGATGCGGGTGCTGCGAGGGAAAATGGCGCGCAGGCCAGCGGCTGAGTAGAGCAGCCACCCGCCTGCGCATCTCCTGCCGGTCATAAGGTCAACCGAGCGGGCGGATGTAGGGTGCGGATCAGAGCTTGCGAGGGCATGAGCATCGGATTAGGAGCTGGCCGCCATGATGATAAACAAAACGGCGATCGCCAGCACCACACAGCCGATCACAAGCTGGCGCCACGTCAGCGTAACCCCTCCGCTACCCGCCGAGCCCGCCGAGCTCACGGACTGGTTGGCGACAAGACTAACCCGCGGCTGTGTATCGACCGGTAGGTATAGCTGAACGTCGGTTGGCCGGAGCGTGCGTCCGACAAAAATTTCTACCTCGGCTTCGTTCGGCTGCGACCCTCCAAAGACTTCAACCGCGATGGTGCGATCCCCGTCGTTCGAATAATCGGCGTACTGGCAGTCAATTGCCGGCTCGCCGTGCGAGATGAGCTCTGTCGTGCAGCGACCACGCTCTTCCCGCTGGAACGTATCGCCTTCCCAGCGGATTGTGGAGGGAAGGGTCCCAGCACTTGGAATTTCGTGCGCTTCTGGAAAGGCGTCGTACATCACCGCCTCCCATTCACCATCATCGTACTCAACACTTACGATGACCCGGCGCTGTGTTCTGCGGCTGCGGGTTTCATAGTCTACCCAGCGATACGGACCCTGCTGACTAAGCCATACTTTCTCAATCGGTAGCTCTTCGATCTCGCCCACGATCCGCAGCACATCACCTACTTTGAATTGATCAAGCCGCAAGTCCATATATTTCGTCCTTCACATGCTATCGCTAATTATTGGCGCCCGCCGCATCACCCCAGTCGTCCCATGCGCCCGCTTCGCGGTAATACAGCAAGACCGCAGGTGACGCGAGGGTTGATGTAATGCCCTTCGCTGCAAGCTGGTCGCGGATCGCGAGCTCATCACGCTCGAAGAGCAAGCTAGCGTGCCAGCCCTCCGTGGTCAAGCCGCGCGTCTTGTTCTGGTCGATGCCTACCGCCTCGGTGTTGAAGGGCACGTTTGACGCGATGTTCCAACCCCAATCGCCGAAGCTGGGAACGTTCCATCGAAAAGGCACGACCTGTGGAAAGACTTCCCGGAGTGTCAGGTGGATTGTCCAGAAGACGCGCGGCGCATACCAGGGGCTGGTGCTTTGGGTAACAAACACACCACCATGCGCAAGTTTCTTCGCCGCGAATCGGTAAAACTCCTCGGCGTAAAGCTTGGCGGTGTTCTCGCTGTCGGGATCGACCAGGTCGACGACGATCAAATCAAACACTTCGTCTACGTCGCGCAGAAACGTAAACGCATCCTCGTTGCGCACCCGCACCCGCTGGTCCAGGAGCGCTCCACGATTGTAGCTGACCACCGGCTCCTCGATTGCGACGCGCCCGGTCATGTCCGGGTCAAGATCGACGATGACGATCGAGCCGACCTGCTCGTACTTTAATAGCTCGCGTGCGGCTAGTCCGTCACCACCTCCCGCGACCAGCACCGAGATCGGGCGGTTCTTCACGCGCTCCGTAACGATTGACATGGCGGGATGAACCAGTCGCTCGTGATACTGGTACTCATCCTTGGAGGAAAACTGGAGCTGACCGTTCAAGAAAAGCTTACAGCTCTGGGTTGGGCTACAGGTTAAGACCTTTGAGCCGTATGCGCCGTTCCACTCCTTGACCACCTTGTCCTCGTACAGGCTTTGGGTCAAGAGCGATGCAACGGACTTGTTGGCCGAAAGCGTGGCAAATAACGCTCCCATAATCACCAAGGTTATGACGATCTTGACGGAAACATAGTGCAGGGCCGGTCGAAAATAGAGCAGATTGACCAGAACGAACAGCCCGTCGACGAGACCGAGCACGAGCGCAAGGTTAAACACACCCAGATATGGAATGAGCAGCTGACCAAAGCTAAAGCCAGCGAATGCCCCTCCAATGTTGGAGAACCAGAACGTCAGGCCGACCGACTGAGCCACGTCCCGCTCACGCTCTTCGGCAATACGGACCAGCATGGCATCTTCCACGCCGATCAGAATCGCGATCGACAGCGAGACCAGCCGTAGAAACCAGATATAGGCGGCCGGGAGATTCCCGTAGCCCCAGAATGCCAGGACCACCGAGAAGCCGCTGACCAAGGTCAACAGGATTTCGGCGTTGATGAACATCGCGACGATATGACGATCATGCACGTATCGTGACAAAAAGAAGCCGATGCCCAGCCCCAAGAGCGTTAGGCCGATCGTCCAGCCGTACTGCGTCATCGAGTCCCCTGCAAGCAGGCTCGATGTCGCACCCAGGTTGTTTTGATGGGCGATCGCGGTGAAGCCAAAGATAGCCGTGGTCAGGTAGACCAGCAGCAAGGTCCGATCGCGCTGCACCCACGGAAGACTCCACTGGCCGAGTGATCGAAGCACGCGACCTCCTACACCGTCATATGGTAGGCGACGATGACTGGCACGATAAAGAGCGCGCCCATGATCATCGACAAAGATAGGTTATGCTCGGTGCGCAGCTCGCGCTGAATGTACACAAACATACTTTCACGCCGCCGTCGCGCCAGCAGCCCAAAGACGACCGCCGCACCGAGGAGAAAGAAGAGGCCTACGAGCGTGAGCCCGACTGCGAGCCAGAAGAAAGCTTCCGTATACGAAGTAACTTCCGCTGGCGGATCCGCAATTGCCTTGCTGGTGAGCATGCTGAAGCCAAACGAGGTCCAAAAGAAGACGGCCCCTACCGCCGCGGTCTGGTGCTCCTCGACCTCGGCTAGCAGCTCGCTCATACGAATTCCTAGCGCCACCCGGATAAATAGGAGGCTAAAGGCCAGCGTGGGCAGCCAGACGACGACATTCCAGAATAATTCGATAGCGATCAATTCGCCGACCCGACCGAGTACGTCCATGTTCACCTCACAGCTAAAACTGCGTTAGTTCCTTGACTGACGCGGGCACCCCGCTAAAGGCCATCGAAACAATAACCATCCGAGCTGCCAGAGGTACCTCCAGCCTGCCCGCGAACGACCGCGTCAGGTGCGTCATTTACCAGTCCCAGGACCGCCACCTTGATCTAAGGGCCCGCGCGTCGTAGACCCGTCGGTCCCATTGGCGCGCGCCATCTCCGAGTCCGGAACCAATTCCGGGCCTGCCCAGCGTGTTTGTGGCGCACAATAAACACAACGCCGATGGCTCGAAACCCACATCACCGTATTACCGTGTAGGCGCCGCTCCCAATAGCGGTCAGTGGCATCGCCCGGCTTCTGGTACCAGCACCACTTCGCATCCACTGGCGGCTCCTGGCCTTCTGGAACCGGGGTTGTCTGCCCATCACTTCCGACCGTACACCATGTGCCGTAGCGCTCATCACCCACAAAGGATGCGCCTTCATCGCCGATCTCGCGCCGTAGCGAGCCGTATCCTTTTTCGATGACGACCACCGGTTCGCCCAACGCTCCGTACTGGCCGGTCTGCGGGCTAGTGCCGCATAAGTAGTAGCCTGCTTCCGTATCCGAAAAGATGGTGGAGCTCGACGCCGGCACCAGTCCTGTATTTACCAGCTCGTTGTAGTCTTCAACTGTAAAGTATTTCCAGTCGACGCCCTGGCGATCCGAGTCAAATAAGGACGAGCTGCCGGTTCGGTCGGCTTCGTCGGAGACAATCTCCTCGCGCACATCGTCCTCAGCTCGAACGCTGAACCGCTCGCCGTAATAGCAAACGTCGTAGGACGGGCTTTCATTTTCCTCGGAGGTCCAGAAGCCATCGACTTCGAACCATAGATATTCTTTAATCCACTCCTGCGAAAGGTTCTCGAAGTGCTTGCGAACGCCATCCAATTGATCAAGGGACAGCTGGGCGGTCTCGGCGGCCTGCTTCGCTTGCTCCGTTCGTTCTTGGATACGTGTCGCCGTCGCGGTATCGTATGCTGCGACATGTTGCTCGGGCGCGCCAAGCTGGTGCACAAGCTGCTGCGCCTTGCTATGATGGGTTGTTGCAGTCTCGATATAACGATCCGCTATCTCAAGGTTGGCGGCCTCCTCAGCACCAAACTGCGTGTCGATTTGGGCACGGTACTGCCGGGCCTGATCGATGGCTCGGTCGTAGCTGGTGAGCCGGGTCTGAGCCGCAGTGAACGCCTGATTGAGATGCGGGATGGCAACCTCGTTGAGGTGTTCGAGCGGAGTGCGGATGGTATGAGTGCTGAGCAGAGCCCCGAGCACAAGCGACATCGCCGCCGTGCTGTAGGCGGCGTCGTAATACGGATTGCCGGCGGTACGCAGCCTATAGCCGAGGAGGAGCAGGCCGACAGAGAATACCGCGAAGCCTAGCCCTAGCATGTTCGTCGGGAGCCAGCGGCCAAGGGCCACCAAGAGCACGTTGGCCGCGAGAATACCGACACCGCACCAAGCCGCCGGAAGAAATCGGTTGTTGACCTTGCCCGCCAGAAAAAGAACTGTGAGGATGACGGCGAGGGCAGTGCTCCAGCCAACATAGGTCTCACGTAGGGGATTGAAGCGGCTGGTAAGCACCAGCAGTCCGCCGACCACCATGCCCCAGGCGAGCCAGTACACCATTGGGCGGTCGTCGCCGTCGGCTCGGCGACTCAAAACCACAATCAAACTTCCAGCCAGCAGCATGACTGTGGCAACAAGCCATAACAACATTCCTCGTCCTCATTTCTGGTGCAGGTCATTCACCTCGGTATGGAAGTGGACCAGCCGGAGACGCAACTATCTGCTCACGACATAACGTGATGCCGACAGCACGGCGACGGTCTCGTCGTGTAGCGGATACGTGTGTATGGTCCACCAGCGCATCTGAGTGTGGTCGGAGTGCCACCAGATCCGGGTAACCGGCAAAGGCGTGCCGCCAAAGGGATGCGGAAACGCCACTTCGATTGAAGGTTTATCACTGCCGCGTGCCGCTAGCTGCTCCGTCATTGGGGCTAACATAGCTTGTACTGCATAGCGTTGATGCCCATAGCTCAGCTCTTGAACCGTCCGAAATGTGTGGTGGAAGATACAAGCGCTGGGCGCGATCGGGACACACGCCAGTACCTCATGGAGCACGCGATCACCATGCTGCAGCGTCACCCAGTGGCTCTCTCCGATAATACGCATTTCGACGCGGATCTCCGTGGCCACAAGCGTGTGTGATCGGAGCACGTTGAGCCTCGCGGGCACGTCGGTTGAGGACATTACCCCTAACATTAAGTCGCTCGGGTTCTGGATCATCGTGGCTCCTGGAACGTTAACAGATCAGTACGTGCTGCGAAAGAATACGTTGCAACCACACGACTGAGACGCGCAACACAGGTCGGCTCAGGCCTTGATTGCCTGGCTACTACCAGTGGCGGCGGGGCGTCCAGCGGATGATCAAGAATGAGGCCGGTTGGAACGCAGCCGCACGTCGGCGCGCCGCTCTTATGAAATCAATGTCGCCGTTGCAATGTATCTTGTCACGGATTACGCAGCGAAAGTGACGAGTTGTGGTGCTGCGATGATCAGCGGAAGGGTCGCGAATTTCACACGTCCATGCAGTAGATGCATAAACGCCTCGTACCCGCCTTGTCCACGGATACGTAGGGTGATTGTACCGTACTCTGCAAACTCCGACAGAACAAGAGG
>JADDQE010000254.1 GCA_016781525.1 bacterium
ATTGCTTCCTCCACGGCATCGAAGATTTTCAGATTGTGCGGGGCGACACCTTGGCTGAACCAAAGCTGGTACAGGGCGACCGTCTGATGCAATTCGACGTCGTCCTAGCCAACCCGCCCTACTCGATCAAGCAATGGGACCGCGATACGTTTGCCTCAGATCCCTGGGGCGCAACCTGTACGGCACTCCGCCACAAGGCAGGGCGGACTACGCCTTCTGGCAGCACATTCTTTGCAGCCTCAAGTCAGGGTCCGGGCGCTGCGCCATCCTCTTCCCCCATGGAGTCCTCTTCCGTCAGGAGGAGGCGGAAATGCGGCGCAAGCTGATCGAGGCTGATGTCATTGAATGTGTACTCGGCCTCGGACCGAACCTGTTCTACAACTCACCGATGGAAGCTTGCGTCGTCATTTGTCGCACTAACAAACCCACTGACCGCAAAGGTCGGATTCTCTTCATCAACGCCATCAACTTGGTCACCCGCGAACGTGCTCAGAGCTTCCTCACAGAGGACCACATCGAGCGCATTGTCGCTGCGCATCGAGAGTTCAAAGAGGAACCTGGCTTCACTCGTGTGGTGACGGTTGATGAAATTCGCAAGCAGGACTCCAACATCAACATCCCCCTCTATGTTGTGAATACTGAGTATCACCGAACCGGGATTCGCTCATCAGGAGGCTCACTAGAGGGAATATTTGCAGGGTGGTTGGATGGAGCAGAAAACGTTCGCGCTTGCATCAGTGCCGTGCTAGCGACTGGAATGAGCAGTCAGCCGCTGCCCGATCCAGACAAGCTGAAGGTTGTCATGCCAGCCTGGCTCGATCGCACCAAGTGGCAGCGGCTTCGCTTCGATCAAATGGCCGAGAATATTCGAGAGACTGGTCAACCAACACCTGAAGACTCATCCACCTACATCGGCTTGGAGCACCTGGATACCGATTCTCTGCACGTGCGCCGCTGGGGCAGCGGCGCAGACCTGAAGGGGCAGAAGCTCAAGATGCGGAAAGGCGACATCTTGTTCGCCAGACGTAACGCTTACCTTCGCCGTGTGGCTATTGCTCCACACGATGGGTTCTTTTCGGCGCACGGAATGATACTACGTGCCAAGCCAGATGTTGTGCTGCCTGAGTTCCTGCCATTCTTCATGATGAGTGACAAGTTCATGAACCGAGCCGTGGAGATTTCGGTTGGTTCGCTCTCGCCCACGATTAACTGGACTACGCTGCAACTTCAGGAGTTCGAACTCCCACCTCTCGACCAGCAGAGGTGCATCGCGGACATCCTTTGGGCATTAGATGAAGTTCAGCGGCACTACGATAATGTGAACAGAGCGCTGCAACACACAAGAATTAGCTCGGTGGAAGAACACTTCGCAGTAGCAGCATTAAAGGGACAAAAACAACCGCTAGAGCATGTCGCCAACATCAGCTACGGCATTACTCTCGGCGGCTACCGATCCTCGTTACCGCAGACGCGCCCCTATCTCCGTGTAGCGAATGTTCTTCGGGAACGCGTAGACCTCAAGGATATAAAAACCATTAACTGCACCGAGGATGAAACAACGAAGTTCGCGTTGATGAACGGCGACGTGTTGGTCGTGGAGGGTCATGCGAGTGTTGAGGAGATTGGTCGTGCAGCGGTATGGCAAGCAGAATTGCCAGAGATGCTACACCAAAATCATCTCATTCGAGTGCGCTGTTCGAACACGCTCCTGCCAGATTACCTCAATCTCTATATCAACAGCGCTGGTGGACAAAGTTACATTCGCAGTCGTGCAAAGAGTTCGAGTGGCTTGAATACATAGGACTTTCGCTTGACAAGCTACAAGGCGTGAACGTGTGGGTTGGCAAGCTCGGCGCGCAAGTAGTCGCGAAACAAATCCGTGCGAACTTGATATAGCGTCTTCCCGAGTCGTTTGGCGTGTACCTTGAGTGAGAGCCAGGCGTGATAGCAACAGGCAAGATGGTTGCGTTGCGAGCGGGCTTTGCGACATTGGCAGCGTTCAATACCCGTGAGTTGCTTGAGGCCACGATGCAGTTCTTCCACTTGCCACCGCACGTCGTTCGCGTCTTGAACGGCCTGCGCAGTCAGAGTGGAATCTGGGTCATTGGTGATAACCCAGTCAATGTCGCCGTTTGTGGCAACCAGCTTGAATAACTGTACGTCAAAGGGAACTTTCTGCAACCGAACCGTCACGCCATGCTGCAAGCGGTCTCCAGTCCAGTCGATGTCGGAAAGATGCAGGTAGCCCTCAGCCTTGTCAAGGCTGACGAGCCGATTGGCTTTCAAGGTCGTGTAGAAGATGCGATGGGCGCGATGCACAAGTTTGAGGTTGTCCGCCGAGGCATACCACGAGTCGAACAGGATAGTCCGTGCTTGGAGTCGCTTGTCAGCAATGGCCGCGACGAGCATATCACGAAAGTGGTCATTCTTGGTTTTGCCATCAGCATCTGGGGCATAGATACGGTAGTCAATCGGATAGAAATCGCCGTCCGTAGCAGGCGTGTGGACAAGATTGACTACGCCAATGCCGGCGATCACCCCGTGTTCGTTGCCACTGTACTGCCGTTTGACCAGCTCAATCTTGCGCGAGTAGCGCTTGTCGTGCACGCTATCATCAATGATGAGGAACGCATCAGGCGAGTCAGCGATTAAGTGCTGGGCCAACTCCCACAGCTGACGAGCGGTGTGGCGCTCACGCTCAAGATAGTCCGTGACAGCATCGTGACTCACGTCCTCAAGATGCGCAGCAAGGTTGCTACAGGTGTAGTTGATTGGCGAGCTCACCAGATATTCGACGTACTGTTGTTTGGTGATCATAGGCAAAATGCTAGCATACCCGGTCTTCAAGCGAAAGTCCTAATACAATCAACTCGACAGTGGTGAAGGAGTTTCCCGTCCCCATCCCGCCGATCGAAGAACAAATACAAGTGATTGCTGGGATTCAGAACATCGATTCCGGACTAACATCGATTCAACTGGCGCAAGCCGAAATGACGAATGTTATGCGATGCTACCTGAACGGGATACTTCCATGAACTTCAACGAATCCAACACCATCGAGCAAATGATCCTCGATGCCGTTGCCGCACGCATCGCGATGCCGTCCGTGGTACACGAGAAACCACTGGGCTATGGCGATTCACTCGGCAACGAATTTCGTCCGGCCCGTTGGGAATATGCGCCCGGCCCACAACTTCCGCGCCAGCGCAGCGATGTGATGGTAGAGATATGGGTACGTGAAGCGCTCATCCGGCTCAACCCGGAAATCGCGGCCCAGCCAAATCGCGCCGACGAGGTTATCTACAACCTACGTGCCATCCTACTTTCCGTGCAAGCTGATGGACTGGTTCGCGCCAACGAGAACTTCATGGCTTGGCTGCGTGCCGAAAAGACCATGCCTTTTGGTCCCAACGGAGAGCATGTGACCGTACGGTTGGTGGATACTTCTAACCCGGCCAACAACCGGCTGACGGTCTGCAACCAGTGGACCTTTCAAGCAGGCGCGGTGGAGAAGCGATTCGACGTGGTCTTTGTCGTGAACGGGCTACCTCTAGTCATCGGCGAGGCTAAAACACCTACCCGTAGCGCTGTGACGTGGTTCGACGGCGCGTACCAGGTAAACGAGATTTACGAGAAGCAGGTCCCGGCTATGTTCGTGCCGAACGTCTTCTCCTTCGCCACCGACGGCCGCCTGTTTCGGTACGGCTCCATCCGCATGCCAATTGACATGTGGGGTCCATGGCGCGACGACGAGAACCAGGCGGAAGGCCAACTGCACCACGTCCGGGCGACAGTGCAGAGTATGCTCCGGCCCGAGGTCGTGCTGGATATCCTGCAAAACTTTACACTCTTCGCCACCGATAAGAAGCATCGGCGCATCAAGGTCATCTGCCGCTACCAGCAGTATTTCACCACCAATCAGATCGTGGAGCGCGTGGTCAAGGGCTATCCGAAGAAAGGCTTGATCTGGCATTTCCAGGGTAGCGGCAAGTCATTGCTCATGGTTTTCGCCGCGCAGAAGCTGCGCTTGCACCCGAAGCTGGGCAACCCGACAGTCATGATCGTGGTAGATCGTATCGACCTCGATACGCAAATTACCGCTACTTTCAACGCATCCGACGTGGCGAACATGGTGGGCGTGGCCAGCCGGCAGGAACTTCAGACGCTGCTTGGGCAGGACGTTCGCAAGGTGCTTATCACCACCATCCATAAGTTCGGCGAGGCCGGCGGGAAGCTGAACGAGCGCTCGAACATCATTGTGTTGGTGGATGAAGCACATCGCACCCAAGAAGGTGACCTCGGCCGCAAGATGCGCGATGCGCTGCCGAATGCGTTTCTCTTCGGCCTCACGGGTACGCCGATCAATCGCGCTGACCGCAATACCTACTGGGCCTTTGGGGCGGACGAGGACACCCAGGGGTACATGAGCCGCTATTCGTTTCAAGATTCCATTCGTGACAAGGCCACTCTGCCACTGCACTTTGAGGCACCCGAAGTCAAACTGAAGATCGACAAGGCCGCCATCGACGAAGCCTACCAGCAACTTACGGGACGGTTGAGCGATCAGGATCGTGACGACCTGGCCAAACGTGCGGCCAAGATGGCTGTGCTCGTCAAGAACCCCGAACGTGTTCGCTCTGTTGTGAGCCACATCATCAAACACTTCCAGTCTAAGGTGGAGCCAAATGGCTTCAAGGCGCAGGTCGTCGTCTTCGACCGCGAGTGCTGTGTACTCTACAAGGCCGTGATGGACGAGTTCATCGGGCCTGCCTCCAGTGCCATCGTTATGAGCGCCGCTCAGAACGACCCGCCTGAATGGAGACAGCACGTCCGTGACAAGGATGCAGAGGAGAAGTTACTCGACCGCTTCCGCGACCCGGCTGATCCCCTGAAATTCGTCATCGTCACCAGCAAGCTGCTCACGGGTTTCGATGCGCCGATCCTCCAGGCCATGTATCTGGATAAGCCGATGAAGGACCACAACCTTCTCCAGGCCATCTGCCGCACCAACCGCACGTATGATCAGACAAAGACCCATGGGTTGATCGTGGACTACATCGGCATCTTCGACGATGTAGCCCGTGCCCTCGATTTCGACGAGAAAGCCGTGCAACAGGTGGTGTCGAATATCGACGAACTACGGCAAAAGCTACCCATGCAAATGCAGAAGTGCCTTGCGTTTTTCCCTGACATAAACCGAAGCGTCGGTAGCTATGAAGGACTGATGTCTGCGCAACAATGCCTCCCGAACAACGACGTGCGCGACAAGTATGCCGCCGAGTATTCTGTGCTCGGCACGATTTGGGAAGCGCTTTCACCCGATCCCGTGCTCAGCCCATACCGGAACGACTACCACTGGCTGACCCAAGTCTATGAGTCGGTGAGGCCACCCGGTGGCAATGGAAAGCTACTCTGGCACGCGCTAGGGGCCAAGACCATCGATCTGATTAACCAGAACGTTCACGTCGAAGCTGTGCGCGATGACATCGAGACACTGGTCATGGACGCGCAGGTGCTGGAAGAGCTGCTTAACGACGCCGAGCCAGACAAGAAGGCGCGCGAGATCGAGATTAAGCTCATCGCCCGTCTGCGGAAGCACGCCGGCAACCCCGCGTTCACCGCCCTGGGCGAACGCCTGGAGAAGATCAAGGAACGCCATGAGCAAGGCGTCCTTACGAGCTTGGAATTTCTAAAAGCCATCCTTGAAGTAGCCAAGGAAGTACTCGAAGCAGAGCGGGAGAATGACCCAGAAGAGGAGCGTGATAGGGCCAAGGAAGCGCTGACTGAGCTCTTCAATGAAGCGAAGACCAAGGAAACGCATATCATCGTTGAGCGTATCGTGGCCGACATCGACGACATCGTGAAGAAAGTTCGCTTCGACGACTGGCAAAACACCAGCCAGGGCGAACGCCTTGTACAAAAGAGTCTCCGTGATGTGCTCTACCTGAAATACAAAATTAAGGACCAGGAGTTGTTCAACAAAGCGTATAGCTACATCCGACAATATTACTAGTTGGCCGTTGTGCTAGTTCCGATTGATGGATGAGACGTCCTCCAGTATAGTTTGGGCGTTCTTGCCGGAACACACCCATCCATGCTGGAGGACACCGCCATGATAGCCGAGTTTGACGACTTTTGTTTGTGGATGTATGTCCACTACCTTTGCATTTTTTGTAGGAGGACTTGCAGCATAGCGCACCGTGC
>JADDQE010000231.1 GCA_016781525.1 bacterium
ACGCTGTCTGCTATTCCTAGAAATGTACAAAGTCGAGCTCCTGTACATCGTCTGGAAAGGTATCGCCACCTTGGAGCGAACGGCGTAACGCGCGGGCGGCAAGCATGTCCGTGCCTGGTGCCCGTCCTAGGCCCAGATCAATCCGGCCGGGATAGAGCGCCTCCAACGTACCAAACTGCTCGGCGATTACGAGGGGCGCGTGATTCGGGAGCATGATACCCCCGGCACCTACCCGGATCGAAGAGGTTCCGCCGGCAACGTACCCGATCACCGCTGCCGTAGCGGCGCTCGCCACGCCAGGCATATTGTGGTGCTCGGCCAGCCAGTAGCGGTGATAGCCCCACTGCTCCACGTGACGCGCCAGATCGAGCGTGTTGCGGAAGGCCCCTGAAGCATCACCGCCGGCGAGGATCGGGGCCAGATCGAGCACCGAAAAGGGGATCGGAGTTGGCTTGGTCGGCTTCGACATGTGATAATTCCTTTGATTACTCGCTCCACAGCACAGCAGGGAGCTTGCTGCGTGGAGGCGTGCGCCGCATGTTTCGTACCGCAATGAGATAATGAGGGCACCAAAACATCGTACGCCAACGAAAGCGGCGGCAACCGCGTATGGAACAGCGTCTAGGGGCACTATCGGGTGCGGACTCCAGACTTGGCCGAAGTCGAATGATGCGGTAGCCTATGGGACGTCAGCACTACCAAGCAGTTATACCCAGGAGTACGCCAGCCATTATGACCCAAAGCAGCGCCACAGCCCAACCCGACACCAATCCGCTGTCCGCTCCCTCCGAGGTGCAGCTGCACTGGCGGCGCAACTTCGCGGCCAACTTCGTCGACTCGATGTTCTTTTCCTTGGCGCTCGCCTTCGCCTCAATGACCACGATCGTGCCGGTCTTCATTCGCGAGCTAGGCGGCTCGGCACTGATTGTCGGACTTATGCCGGCTCTCGTGCAGGCAGGACAGATGCTTCCACCGCTCTTCGTCGCGCCGTACATCGCCCCGCTCGAGCGTAAGCTCCCGTTTCTCCTAAAGATGACTCTCGGGGAGCGGCTACCCTGGCCGCTCTTGGCGATGCTCTGCCTCGTCCTGGCACCACAGTACCCCCGCGCCATGCTCGTTATCACGGCGTGCCTGCTTGCAATCTTTGGGCTCGCCGGCGGCTTATGTTTGCCGGCTTGGATGGATATTGTGGCGCGCGTCACACCCGCTCGGATGCGCGGCAAGCTCTTTGGCTGGAGTGGAGCCTTGAGCGGTCTGCTCGGCGTTACAGGTGGGCTGGGGGCAGAGCGCGCGCTTGCCGCGTTTGCCTTCCCCTACAATTTCGCGGCATGCTTCGCAGCCGCCAGCGTCTGCCTCCTCGTGTCCTTTCTAGGGCTACTAGCACTGCGTGAGCCAGTTGCCGAGGAGCGGACGCCGGCCGTCGCCATCGGCGACTACATCCATCAGATCTTCGATGTACTGCGGCGCGATCGCGATTTTAGCATGTTCATCGTGGTGCGCATCCTAGGCGCCTTTGGCGCGATGGCCGTGGCCTTCGTAGCAATTTATGCGACGGAGCAGCGCGGCCTGCCCAATAGCCTCGCGGGTCGCTTTACTGCTTGGATGCTCGGCACCCAGGTGATCACGACACCGCTCTTCGGCATGCTTGCCGATCGGCACGGCTACAAAACGTCAATGCAGTTTGCCCTAGCCGCGCTAGCTGTTGCAATGGGGCTAGCACTGGCCGCGACCACAACTTTGCACTTTTCGATCGTCTTTGCGTTGGTCGGGGCGGCGACAGGCCTGTTCTTCACCACGGCGCTCAATCTTGTGGTTGAATTCGCGCCGGAAGCCCAGCGCGTAACCTACCTCGGTCTGCATGGCACCTTGATCGCGCCGGCAATCTTGATCGCACCCCTGGTTGGCGGCTGGCTGGTAGAAGCCTATGGCTATCCGGCCGCATTTATCGGCGCAGGAGCATGCGGTCTCTCTGCATTCCTGCTCTTGACGTGCTGCGTGCACGAGCCGCGACACCAGTATCTGGCCCGTATCGAGGCTGCTGCACGCAGCAAGAATAGCGTCAACATGGGCCCGGCGTAAGTGGTAAGGCCACACACCAGCAGATGAAGCCCAACGGGTCAGCTTTGTATATTTGGCAAGGAGGTCCAACAGCCTGAGATGCCGCAGACCGAGGATTTGATGGCATCGCGTGACGGTCGCGGAGCCAAGCACCGGCCGAGATCGTTTTGACGTGTGGTCGGCCCAGCAACAGCCGTTACTATTTGTGTCCGGGCGACGTGCCCGGCAGCTCGCGGGAGGGCACCCAACCATGAAAATCACAGGCATGGAGTTGTTTTTGGTGGAGCCGCGCTGGCTCTTTTTGAAGCTGCTTACCGATGACGGCGTGTTTGGATGGGGCGAGCCGATCGTCGAAGGACGAGCAGAAACAGTCGCGGCTGCGGTCCGCGAGCTTGAGCCATATCTGGTAGGTCGTGACCCAGACGATATCGAGGATCTGTGGCAGGTGTTATACCGGGGCGGTTTCTACCGGGGTGGGCCGATCCTGATGAGTGCGCTTGCCGGGATCGACCAGGCCCTCTGGGACATTAAGGGTAAGCGCTACGGCCTGCCCATCTACCAAATGTTAGGCGGACGGGTGCGCGATAAGGTTCGCGTCTACTCATGGATTGGCGGCGACCGACCGGCCGAGGTAGGCACAGCGGCGGCACAGCAGGTAGCTGCCGGCTTTACCGCGCTTAAGATGAATGCTTCCAGCGAGATGCATTACATCGATTCGTTCCGCAAGGTGGAGGAGGTCGTCGCGCGGGTCGCGGCAGTGCGTGAGGCGGTTGGCAACGACGTGGGGATTGGCATCGATTTCCATGGCCGTATTCATAAAGCAATGGCCAAAGTGATCGCCAAAGAGCTCGAGCCACTGCATCCAATGTTTATCGAGGAGCCGGTGCTATCCGAAAACAATGAGGCGCTGCGGGAGATTGCTGCTCACACAACGATCCCGATCGCGACCGGCGAGCGCATGTATTCGCGCTGGGACTATAAACGGCTGCTGCATGACGGCTACGTCGACATCATCCAGCCTGATGTCTCGCATGCCGGCGGCATTTCGGAGCTACGCAAAATCGCGACGATGGCCGAGGCGTATGACGTCGCGGTTGCGCCACATTGCCCGCTCGGCCCGATCGCGCTTGCCGCCTGCCTGCAAGTCGACGCCGTCACGCCGAACGTCTTTATACAAGAGCAGAGCCTTAAAATCCACTACAATGAAGGCAGTGATCTGCTCGATTATCTCGCGGACCAGACGGTGTTCGCCTATGCCGAAGGTTTTGTCGCGATACCCCAAAGCCCTGGCTTAGGCATAACCATAAATGAGGAAGTTGTCCGAGAGGCGGCTGCGCGCGGGCATTCGTGGAAAAATCCGATTTGGCGCCATGCAGACGGCACCTTCGCCGAGTGGTAAACGAGGCTGCTTTCAAGATTGGCGGAGGGGAAGCGAAGCGGCTATGCAGCATCTACTTCTCTGGTTGAGCTTTGTTCGGCCGTCAGTCCACCCGTCGGCATCAAGCGACATGAACATTGCCAAACAAGCGCATGAATAGCCTTGCGTTGCGCTGGAGGCTCCAAGAATGATAAGAGCGGAAATTGACAATTTAGGTATCCCGCCGATCGCTGGAGTATGGAGCTACCCGACGGGGTACCGCTAATCCTTTGGCTTGGGAACGACATGTTACAGGAGCAGATATGAACCGCGCGACGTTAGAAGTACGGCCGGACGAGCCTATCGGAACAATTTCACCACGGCTGTATGGCTGGTTCGCCGAACATCTCGGCCGATCTTGCTACGGCGGGCTATGGGTGGGGCGTGACTGCCAGGATATTCCGCACACGGGTGGCTTCCGCAACGATATTCTCGAGGCACTTCGGGCATTACCGGTACCGATGATCCGTTGGCCCGGCGGCTGCTACGCTGACCATTATCACTGGCAGGACGGGATTGGGCCAAGCGCGGAGCGCCCACGCCGCCTCGGCATGTCGTGTGACCTGCAGGTCGAGGACGATAACGGACTAGGAACGCACGAATTTATGCACTTGTGCTCAATGCTGGGTGCAGAACCTTATCTAGCCGGAAATGTAGGTACCGGCTCACCGCAGGAGCTCTGCGACTGGCTCGAATACTGCAACAGGCGGCAGCGGACGACACTGACCGAACGGCGCATATCCAACGGTGCAAGCGAGCCGTTCGATGTACGGCTGTGGGGCGTAGGTAACGAGACCTGGGGCTGCGGCGGCAACTACGACCCGGTAATATATGCGCATGAGTACCGGCGCTACGCGACGATGCTGCGCCACGTCGATCGGAAGGCGGAGCTGGTGATGGTCGGTCATGACGCCGACTGGAACACCCGGGTGCTGGAGACGCTGGCCGATCACCCGTACCTAGTCGACCACTTGGCGATCCATCCGTACTTCTTCCGCGGGGGCGCCGAGCTCGGCTTCAGCGTGGACGACTACTACGCGCTGTTGGCGGAGGCATGCGAAATCGAGGACTATATTAGCCGTACCGCGGCGATCATCGACTCGGTCTTCGACGGCCGCCGGCATATAGGAATCGCCGTCGACGAGTGGGGCGTCTGGCACCCCGAAGTCCGCGACTTTGGGCCTGGGGCATCTCAGGGGCGCCGGCCAGTAACCTACGAGCAAGCCAGTACCATGCGCGATGCGCTTACATCCGCGCTGGTGCTGGCCGCGTTTCATCGGCAATGCAACCGGGTCTCGCTGGCGAACCAGGCGCACATTGCTAATATGCTGCAGGCGCCGGTGATGACAGATGGCAGCCGTATGTGGTGTACGCCGAACTACCATGTGATGCGCCTGCACACGCCGCATATCGGCGCGACCGCTTTACCGATACAACCCGTGAGTGGGGACAGCCTACCCGATGGCCGGCCGGCGGTAAGCGCGACAGCCTCGGGTTCGGCGAAAGGCATGGCGATAACAGTCGTGAATGCCCATTTTGATCGACCGGCGCAAGTACTGGTTAATGGTGTTAACGATCATCGTACGGCGTCAGCTGAGATCGTGGCTGCGGAAAGTGCGGAGGCGATGAATACTGTCGACGACCCGAACCACGTCCAAGCCAAAATGCTCGAAGTGCACCAGGATGGCATGGACCGCTGGTATGTGGAGCTTCCTCCACATTCTGTCGCGACCTTGGTCTTTGCCTAGGCCGGGATGCTTTGCCAGTGTAATATGGGCCAACTCTCGTTCGCCTATGATTTGCGGGAGGTACAACCATGACATTGCCACCGTTGGCTGGCCTTGCGAGCTACCACCAGGCTGCCCACGTCGGGTTCGACGTCGAAGCGAATGTGCAGCGATTCTGGCGCTACGCCTGGTTTGAAAAACGGTTGATGGACCTTGCCATGTACTGGCTTGCCTCAACACCCGAGTGGGAAGCGAAAGAGGCGCTTGGGCTACATGCCCACCTCGATGCGCTGCATGTGGCTGCGCTACGCGAGCGCGTTAGCGAGATGCGCAACCCAGCCCCACGCATGGACGTGAGCCCGGACGAGGCGATCGATCGCTTCTTCGAGGAGCTCCTGACCGCCAAGGACACGCTCGAAAAGATTGTGGCTGTGTACGACGTGCTCCGGCCGGCCCTGCTGGAAGCCTACCGCGCCCACTACGCCAACAGTAATCCAGTGGCCGATTATCCGACCCGCTATATGTTGCGACACCTGATCGTCGACCACGAAGAGATCGATGAATGGGGGCAACAGGCCGTGCAGGCAATCGTCGCAACCCCGGAAGACCGCGCCCGTGCCCAAGCGTGGCAGGAACATTTAACACAATATCTGCTGGCCGCCGGTGGTATCGCGGGTCTGGACGAAAAACCGGCAGAGCTACCTGAGCCACGCTCCACGGGTACGTTTAGCCCGGACTACTACCCCAGGCGTGACGAGCGTTTCGCCATGCGCTGGAACTTTACGAATCCTCAGCGCCAAGTTTCCCTGAATGAGGCGGTCCCGCTCGATGAGCGCACGCTAGCCCTGATGTGTCGGCGTATCGTGGAGATGGATGTGCCCGAATACATGACGCGCATCATCGCCGAATCACAGAACGAGCCATGGGAATATTATGTCGAGATGACCCGGCAGCTGTGGGACGAAGTGCGCCATGCGATGCTTGGCACAATCTACTTCGAAAGCCGCGGCGTCGACTGGAAGAAACAGATTGCGATCCACCCTGGTATGGCGATTCGCTTGCACTCGCTCGGCGTCCACGAAGCGCACAATGTGCTGTATGCGATTGAACAAAACCTGATGCCGGCGAACCAGGGCAAGCGCCTGGAATACGAGATCAGCCGTAACGCCAACGATCCGCTGGCTGCCTTCATCCAGGACTACGATTGGGCCGACGAAGTTCTGCATGTTCACATCGGGCGCAAGTGGCTGCTGCCCAAGCTCGACATGAAGCCGCAAGAGGCCGTCAAGCGCGGGTGGGAGCTTCGCGCGACGACGGCTGATGTCTTAACGGACCTGGAACGGAATGGCGAGCAGAAGAACTGGTGGCCGGAGCTGGTGCGCGACGTGCTGGGGCGGGAGACGGCAGTGACGTCATTCGATCTAACCCGGTTGTAAACGCGGACCGGTCACGGGTCACGTTTCGGGTGGTAACGCTGCTCGGGAAACGGTCGGAAGGTGTTCCGGCGTCAGCCATCAGGGCGTGCGCGGCTACCGATCCGTAGGCGTCCAATCTCACGGCATCTACCACGTTGCGGTAGACAAGGCCCCGTAGTGCTTTAGGAAATGCGTATGTTGCAGTGTAAAGCCGCGCTTACCGACGGTCACGGCAGGATCTTCGTCGATACCGTTGAGGTCGACCCGCCGCAGGCCGACGAGGTCTTAGTGCAGATCAAAGCCGCCGGTGTGTGCCACACCGATCATAAGTACATGTTCCGCGGTATCCAACGCATCCTTGGGCACGAAGGCGCGGGGGTTGTCGTCGACGTTGGGCCTGGCGTCACACATGTAAAGCCTGGTGACCGTGTGCTGCTGAATTGGGCAACCAACTGTGGAGAGTGCTTTCAGTGTCAGCGCGGTAACCATAGCTTGTGTGAGAGCCGGCGCCACCCCCCGCTGCATCGCACGCGCTACAACGGCACCGGCATTGATCGAGCGTTCTACCTTGGTGCCATGTGTTCCCATACCGTGGTTGCCAAACAGGCCGTGAACAGGCTCGACGTGGAGATCTCATTTGAAGCCGCGTGCGTTGTCGGCTGTGCCGTAATGACAGGCTACGGCTCCGTGGTCAACGCGGCGAAGGTACAGCCTGGCTCAAGTGTGGTCGTCATTGGTGCCGGCGGCGTGGGCCTGAACATTATTCAAGCTGCGCGTGTCGCGGGCGCCGCACGTGTCATTGCCGTGGATATCAACCCGCGCAAGCTTGAGCTGGCACAAGAGTTTGGGGCGACTGATCTGGTGCTGGCAGCGCGCGACGATCGCGGCCTGATCCAAACAGCCGAGCAGATCAAAGCGATGATAGGCGGCCGCGGCGCCGATTATGCGTTTGAGGCCACCTCGGTTCCCGCGCTCGGCACAGCGCCCTTGGCGATGGTTCGGAATGCCGGTGTCGCGGTGCAGGCCAGCGGCATCGAAGAGGAGATCATGATCGACATGCGCTTGTTTGAATGGGACAAGGTGTACATCAACCCGCGCTACGGCATGTGCCGCCCGAGCGTCGACGTCCCCCAGATTCTCGCGCTGTACGCTCGCGGGCTGTTGAAGCTGGAGGAGCTGGTGACGCGTAGATACACCCTTGACGATGCCCCGCTCGCGATTGACGACATGCTGGCCGGCACAAACGCAAAGGGCGTCCTGGTAATCCCATGATCACAGGAATGCGCTCTGAGCGCTTTGGCAAGATTGAGCTCTCCGATCCACGCTTCGAGCGTGACAACTTGCGCTTTCTAACCTTTAACAGCCCGGCCCTAGGCAGACGTGGCGACGTGACGCTTTACATACCATCCGGCAGGGACACTGCGGCCGATCTTCCGGTCGTGCTCCTCCTGCATGGCGTGTATTGCAGTCACTGGGCCTGGGCCTATAAGGCCGGTGCCCATCACATAGCGGACGACCTCATTCGTTTGGAGCAGATACCGCCAATGGTCATGGTCATGCCGTCGGATGGGCTATGGGCGGAAGGCAGCGGATATCTGCGTCACGCCGCGGCGGATTACGAGCGCTGGATCGTCGAGGACGTGCTCGACTGTGTCAGAGAATGCGTGCCGCAGATCAGTCTCCGGTCGCACGTCTTTATTGCCGGGCTCTCGATGGGCGGCTATGCGGCACTACGACTAAGCGCGAAGTATCCGCAGATCTTCAAGGGTGCGTCAGCCCACTCGGCGTTTGTTACCCTGGAGGTGCAGCGCAGGCTGGTGACCAAGGAGCTGCCGTTCCAGCCGGATCAGCGGGATGATGGCTCTGTCCTCTTTTGGATGCTGCAGCATCGCGGTCAGCTCCCGCCTACGCGCTTCGACTGTGGTACGGAAGATACATTTCTCGAGCACAACCGTAGCCTGAGTCGTGAATTGCAGGCAGCCGGCATTCCGCACCGCTACGAGGAGTATCCGGGTGGTCACGACTGGGCCTATTGGTCCGATCGACTGCCGGCAACACTACGTTTCTTTGCCAGCGTGCTCCCTTCAGACGGGACGAGCATGCCGCGACAGGCGAGTGAGCGATCATGAATACGCAAGAGCGTCTAGAAAGGGTAACCAACGCGTTTAGAACGCGTTTTGGAGCGGAGCCGTCGTCCTGGTGCCGTGCACCGGGACGCGTCGACCTCATGGGTAGCCACACCGACTACAACCTCGGCTACGTGATGACGATGACCGTCGATCGCGACACTTGGCTGGCGGCCCGTCCACGCGGGGATCGGGAAGTCCACGTCGCTTCGCTCAATCTTCCCGGCTCGGCGCAGTTCTCGCTCGACGACATCCAGCCCGCCGGCGACTCGGAGCTACGCTGGACCGATTACATCCGTGGCGTAGCAAAGGTTTTGCAAGAGGCGGGTCACAGGCTGGCAGGCTTTGACGGGCTGATTCACAGTACGATACCCCTCGGCAGTGGACTAAGCTCATCCGCGGCGCTGGAGATGGCGACCGCGATTGCGTTTCAGGAGCTAAGCGGCTTCCATTTGGATACCGTAGAGATGGCGCGGCTGGGTCAGCGAGCCGAGAACCAGTTTGTGGGGGTCAACTGTGGCATCCTGGATCAATATAGCTCGGCGCTGGGACGAGCAGGCGCTGCTCTGCTCTTGGACTGCCGCGACCTAACGAGCCTTGACGTGCCGATCCATCCCGATATCGGAGTAGTCATTTGTGATACCAAGGCTCCGCGCCAGCTGATCGGCACCGAATACACAGACCGACGACGGCAATGCGAAGCAGGCGTGCGGGTGCTTCAGCAGCGGCAGCCGGAGATTTCGTCATTGCGCGATGTTTCGATCGACGTATTTCAAAGATACCAGCAGGACTTACCACCAGCCGTTGCACAGCGCTGTCGGTTCATCATCGAAGAGAATAGCCGCGTGCTTGAGCTGAAGGACGCATTGCCGCACGGCGACAGGCAGAAGCTACACCACCTGTTGCATGCGTCATACGTGGGAGCGCGCGATCTGTATGAGATTGCTGTGCCGCCGATGGAGGCCATGATGAATGCCATGCTGCAGGGGCCTGGCGTTATCGGGGCGCGGCAGGCCGGAGCAGGCTTTGGCGGCTGCATGGTGGCGCTGGTTGAGGCCGACCATGTCGAGCGCTTTGCCAGCGGTGTCGCCGAGGCTTACACGCGGGCGACCGGCCTTCAGCCGAGCATTTATCCCGTGGTCGCGGCACCCGGAGCAGGCTTGCTGCTAGCGTAACGTGTGAAACCTAAGCAAGCTGCCTCGCGCTAGAGAAGATTGCTGCCAGTACTTCTATGGTGCTGTTATCTTTCTCGCACCGAGGGCGTTCTCGTGTGCATCTGCAAGAACGGGCTGTTATGCTCGACGTGCCGCTTAACCCCTTCAGGATGGAAGCGTGAAGAGGTAGCGCTTCAAGGGCTGGTGGAAACATCTCGAGCAGTCGTATGAGAGCGGCAGACCCCAGCATCGCTTGAGTGCTCAACACAGAATAGCAAGAGCACGGGTCTCGCCCACTTATAGGGGGTGAGACCCGTGCTGTTCGTTTTCGATGCGCTGCGAGAACACCGTCGGCGCCGGCGCTCGCGAGCCAAAAACGACCTACAAGTCCGAGCGCTGAGGTGACGGCCAAATCAATCGAGCCGCGCTAGAGCCGGCTCGATCTGCTCGCGCCAGTGTGCCCGGCTCGTAATGTTCACAACAATACCCGTCGTCGCGTTTGTTACCACCAGGGCCCGATCATCGTCCACATCAGGCGCGGCTATATCATGCCCCGTATGAATGCGCGGCCGTACCTCACACGTCACGTACGGCATATCGCGCTCAATTAGGGCTTTCAAATCCTTCGCTTCCGCCTCGGTCATCGGTGCCTCCCCTCTCGTGCGACGCCGCAGCTCGACCAGTAGCCGCGCAACAATACTGGACGTACGCGAGCATAGCTAGAAATCTCACCCGCTACAAAGCGGCAGCCTTGGTTGCTCTACCGGCGTTCGCCCATGCCTTGTCCCGTCATGCCCTATATCGTGCCGCGGACCGAAAGTATCATGTGTTACAACAACCAGCGTTTGATACCATCACAGCAATCTTCTAGCCGCCAGCGTCATCACCCGTGCTCGACCTCGCTAAGTCGGACCGGCCGATTTTCGCGGTAGGACTTGCCAGCCGCCAAGCCCATAACGACCGGGGTCCGGCCGTCTTGTCCAGAGACAGGCGTGGGCTTGTCGTGGAGCACGGCATCCACAAACGCCGCTAGCTCAGCGACATAGCTGTCCGTATAGCGCTCGATAAAGAAGTTAAGCGGTAGATCACGGTGAACGCTTAGGCCGTTGCTGACCACGGCACTGTTCGGATAGTTATTCTCGGTCTTGATCGCTCCCGCGCTTCCCAGGAGCTCAACCCGCTGGTCGTAGCCGTAGACGGCGCGGCGGCTGTTGTCGATCGTACCGATGACGCCGTTTGCAAATCTCAGCATTATCACCGCGGTGTCCACATCGCCCGCCTCGCCGATGGCCGGGTCCACCATGACGCCGGCGGCAGTGAAAACCTCCTCGACCTCGCTGCCAACCAGGAAGCGCGCCATATCGAAGTCATGGATGGTCATATCCAGAAACATGCCGCCGGAAACTTTCACATACTCAATCGACGGCGGTGCCGGATCGCGGCTGACAATGTGGATGATCGAGATTTGGCCGATCTCGCCTTGCTCGACGGCCTGCCGTACCCGGCGATAGTTCGGGTCGAAGCGCCGGTTGAAGCCGGTCTGGAGCTTAACTCCCGCTCGATCAACGGCGGCGAGCGCCTGATCGATTGCCGGAAGACTTAACGCAATCGGCTTCTCACAAAAAATGTGCTTACCGGCCTCGGCTGCCTCCTCGATCATCCGCGCATGTGTATCCGTGGAGGAGCAGATTAGCACCGCCTCGATCTCGGGGCTTTCCAGCACAGCCCGATAGTCTGTAACGGCGTGTTGAATGCGATATCGCCGTGCACAATCACGGGCCGCGTCCTCAGAAACATCCGCGACCATCAGGACATTCGTTCGCGGAGTGCGTAGCGTCAGATTCTCGGCGTGAAGGCGTCCAATCCGCCCGGCGCCGATTATTCCGATGCTGAGGGGCTGCATAGACATAGGTCTGTTGAATCACAAAGACACCAAGCCGCAACCAAGAATACGAGGTTGAGCTTGCTCTCATTTGTGCCCGAGTGCTGACTACAATCCGATCGCCTGTAAGTATGCACGGTTGCGTTCGGCGCTGGCCTTAGGGGCACCCATCCCGGGGAGGACATCTTGCTCGACTGTGATCCAGCCGCTGTAGTGGTGCTCGTCGAGCCAATCGCGTATAGCACGAAAATCGACGCCGCCCTGCCCAAGCTCACAGAACAGTCCCTGCTGCACCGCTGTAAAGTAATCCCAGCCTTCGGCACGTGCACGCTGGGCAATCTCTCTGGAGCAATCTTTGAAATGCATGTACCAAATCCGCTCCGCGAAGCGATTGAGACCCGCGAGGACAGCGGCTTGGTCGTTGCTACCCGTGCCGTACAAGTAGTGACCCGTGTCAAAGACCAGCCCAAGTAGCGCTGGATCGGTCAGCTCAAGCAGACGCGCAATTTCACCAGGCGTCTCGACAAATCCCGCACAATGGTGATGAAACACGGTGCGCAGCCCTGTCTCCTCGCGCACGCCGCGGGCAATACGTTCAGCACCCTTGGCAAAGGTGCTCCATTCTGCCTCGTTCAGCCCCATCTCCGGTGTCACTCGGCCCGCGTGTTGCGTTCGTACCGGATCCGTACCGTTTGCATCGGCGAGAACCAAGAACGGCAGGTTACCGCAGCCCGCTTCTGCCAGCAACCGTGCTACGCGCAGCGCACTGGCTTCACCTTCTGGATGGGCCTCCGCGTATTTCAACGCCACCGGCACGAATGCCCCGGTCAGCGTTAAGCCGCGTTGGAGCAGCTCCCCGCGTAGCGCCTGTGGCTCGGTCGGCATAAAGCCCCAGTCGCCAAGCTCTGTACCGGTATAGCCGGTGGCCTGTAGCTCATCCAGCATTTGCGTGGAGCCCATCCGCTCGCCGGCGAGTCCTTCGAACTCGAGCGTGCCCCACGAGCACGGCGCGTTGCCGATCTGTATGCCTTTCATCGGTGTCTTTCCTGCGATAGATTAACGGCGCCAGGGCGATTACGTGGCGCCGCTGCTAGCGTGTCTAGAAGGTTCGGGTCCACTCCGTCGGCCAGCGCTCGACGACCACCTTCTTCTCTGTGTAGAAGTCGATCGCATCGCGCCCCTGTCCATGGAGATCGCCGAAGAAGCTGTCGCGCCAGCCGGAGAATGGGAAGAACGCCATTGGCGCTGCGACCGCAATATTGATCCCGATATTGCCTGCCCGCGCCTCATAGCGAAACTTTCGCGCCGCGGCCCCGCTGCTGGTAAATAAACAGGCCTGGTTGCCGTACGCGCCTCCGTTGACAATCCCGATTGCATCGTCGATGGTGTTGGCGTGCATAAGACTGAGTACCGGTCCGAAGATTTCGGTCCCAGCAATTTCGCTGCGTGGATCGACATTGTTGAGGATTGTCGGCCGGATGAAAGAGCCCCGCTCGTAGCCGTGGATTTGCGCATTCCGTCCGTCAACCAGCGCCTCGGCCCCCTCACTCAGACCTTTGCCGATCAGTCGCTCGATCCGTTGTTTGCTCTCGTTGCTGATTACCGGGCCCATCTGCACATCCGCGTCCAAGCCGTAGCCCACGCTGCGTGATGCTGCCGCCTCGGCAATCCGACCAGTAAACGAGGTACGCGCATTCCCGACCGTGATCGCGACCGACGAAGCAAGGCAGCGCTGCCCCGCGCAGCCAAAAGCCGAGTCCGCTACGATACGCGTGGTCGTATCCATATCGGCATCGGGCAGAATAATAACGGGGTTCTTCGCGCCACCCTGGCACTGCGCCCGCTTCCCATTCGCTGCTGCGCGGCTGTACACATACTTGGCCACTGGCGACGAGCCGACAAATGAGATTGCCCGAATGCCAGGATGATCAAGCAGGGCATCCACGGTCTCCTTACCGCCATTAACCAGCTGCAGCACCCCCGGCGGTAGTCCAAGCTGATCGAACAGCTCGAAGATGCGGCTCATCGTCATCGGCACCTTCTCCGACGGCTTGAGGATGAAGCAGTTACCGCAGGCAATCGCGTAGGGTAAGAACCAGAGCGGGATCATGCCCGGAAAGTTGAACGGCGTAATTGCGGCCACAACGCCGACCGGCTGGCGGATCATGATTTCGTCGACCCCGCGCGCGATGTCTTCGCTGTTGTAGCCCTGCATCAAGCTTGGAATCCCGCAGGCTACTTCCACGTTCTCAATCCCGCGCCGGAGCTCGCCTTGTGCCTCGGCGAAGGTTTTGCCGGACTCATTGGTGGTGATGCGGGCAATTTCGTCGAAGTGCTGTTCCAACAGCTCTTTCAGCCGGTAAAGATATTGGACCCGGTCAGTTGCCGGTGTCCGTCGCCAACCGTCCCAGGCGACTTGCGCAGCCTGCACCACTGAATCGACTTCGTCGCGTGACGAGAGCGGCACGCGGACCATCGTTTCACCGGTCGCGGGATTCTTCACCTCGGAGAACTCCGTCGCCGGGGAGCGGACCCATGTACCGTTAATATAGTTGAGCAGCTGTCCATTCTGAATCATGATTGTTCCCCTCCCTAGTTGCTGCTGATCATCCGCGCCTCCAGGTTCAGCAGTCATCATGGCCCACAATTATTCTTCAAGGGAGACTCGCTACGCCCTCTGCCATCGCTTACAGGAAATCACGCTCTTTGGCCCGCATGGCTTCCCACTCTCTGCGTGCTGCATTTACCGTCGGCATCTCGCTCACTTCGGCAACTGGAACGTCCCACCAGCTCTCGTAGCCTTCGATGCTCTGCCAGCGATCGTTTTGAATGTAAATAACTGTGGTTCGGTTGCTGGCCGCTGCCTCCTCGAGCGCCCGGGCAAACTCGTCGAAGTGCTCGCATTGAATGACATGCGCGCCGAGGCTGCGGGCATTAGCTGCAAGATCAACCGGTAACGTTTGTACCTTGGTCCCGGCGGCATCGGTCGGCCACGCGCCATCCTCTGGGTAAACATAGCGTGTCCCGAAGCCCTCTTGCCCCAGCGATCGGCTGAGACCTCCAATACTTTTATAGCCCGCGTTGTCGAGCAACACAATGGTCAGCTTGCGGCGCTCCTGGATCGACGTCACAATTTCGGTCTGCATCATTAAGTACGACCCATCGCCGACCATAACATACACTTCGCGCTCAGGCGCCGCCATTTTAACGCCGAGGCCGCCGGCGATCTCGTAGCCCATCGTACTAAAGCCATACTCGAGATGGTACTGCTTCGGATGGCGCGCACGCCAGACTTTATGCAGATCGCCTGGCAGGCTGCCGGCGGCACAGACCATGATCGCCTCTGGATCACCGAGCTCGTTCACCGCGCCGATCAACTCACCTTGACTGGGGAGCGGAACGTGCCGGAGAGCGTAGATTCGCTCAACTTCGGCGTCCCACTCCGTGTGGAGCCGCTCGGCCAGCCGTCGGTACTCCGAATCTACCTGATAGCCATCCAGCAGCTCGGCTAGCTCGTCCAATGTCGCTCGTGCATCGCCTACAAGCGCCAACCCATGATGCTTGAAAGCGTCGAGCTCGACGACGTTGATGTTGACAAAGCGTACGTCGGGATGTTGGAAGGCGGTCTTTGATGCAGTCGTGAAATCTTGATAGCGCGTGCCGATGCCGATCACCAGATCGGCATCGTGGGCGACGCGATTTGCGGCAAAGGTACCAGTCACGCCGATCGCCCCCAGGTTCAGTGGATGATCGTAGCGCAAGCCGCCTTTCCCGGCCATTGTCTCGCCGACCGGAATACCTGTCTGCTCCACGAAGCGACGTAAGGTGTCGGTAGCTTCGGCATAAATGACGCCCCCGCCCGCGATAATCAATGGCCGTTGGCTGCCACGAATCCACGCAGCCGCTTGCTCTAAGCTACGGCGATCGGGGCGATTGCGCGAGATGTGCCAGACCCGCTTGCGGAAGAAGCCGGCTGGATATACGTAGGCCTCGGTCTGAACATCCTGAGGCAGAGCGATTGTTACGGCGCCCGTCTCGGTGGGACTAGTCAGCACACGCATTGCCTCTGGGAGTGACGTAAGCAGTTGATCCGGGCGGTTGATCCGGTCCCAGTAGCGACTGACCGGCTTGAAGCAGTCGTTGACTGAAATATCCTGAGTCAGCGATGATTCGATCTGCTGGAGCACCGGCGCGACGTTGCGGCGGGCAAAGATATCGCCGGGCAGCAGCAGCACCGGTAGACGGTTGACGGTCGCGGCAGCAGCGCCCGTTACCATGTTTGTTGCGCCAGGACCAATCGACGACGTGCAGACCAGCGTTTGCAGGCGATTCTTGGTCTTAGCGTATGCGGTAGCCGCATGGACCATGGCTTGTTCGTTGCGCGCCTGGTAATAGCGGAGCTCGGGCATCTGCTGAAGTGCTTGACCAATCCCGGCAACATTCCCGTGGCCAAAAATGCCGAAGCAGCCGGCGAAAAAGGGCTGCTCCTGCCCATCACGCTCCGTGTACTGCTGCTTAAGAAACGCAACGACAGCCTGGGCCATGGTCATGCACCGGGTCGAATGTTCACTCATAGGCATACTCCACGCCTTTACGCTTCGGACTACCAACCGCCGTGTTGTTCAACGAATGCACCCACCTCATCGAATGTCGGCATGAAATTCGCGCAGCCGGGCTTCGTCACCACAATCGCGCCGCACGCGTTGCCCAGCCGCGCCACCTTGTACCAGTCCCAGCCTTGGACAAAACCATACAGCGCGCCCGAGGCAAAGGCATCGCCGGCGCCGAGGATGCTGAACACGTCGACCGGGAAGCCCGGGGCATCGATCTGCTGTTGCCCCCCGTCGGGTGCCACGAGATGCACACGCGAGCCTGCCGCACCACGCTTTTGTAGCAGCACGCGCGGGCCCAACGCCAGTATCGCTCGAATCGCATGCTCGAGGTCGCCGCCAACCCGGGCATCCGAAAGTTGGGAGTGCGTCAAGCTAATCTGGGCTGGGTCGGACAACATCGCCGCGTTGATCTCATCCTCAGTGCCCAAGACAATATCGACGAGGCGCAGCGCCGAGCGAAGCGTTACCCCAAAGGCGCGCGGGTCATGCCACTGATCGGGCCGGAAATCGATATCCAGAGCCACGGTTGTCCCGGCCTGACGCGCTATCTCCGCGGCGAACAACGTAGCACTGCGACTCGGCTCTTTGCTGAGGCCCGTGCCGCTGATCAGTAAAACGCGGCTATCGGCGACGGGCGAGTGGAGCACATCGTCGATGGTTAGCTCGATATCGGCACAGTTGTCGCGG
The DNA here is from genome assembly GCA_016781525.1 of bacterium. Taxonomy (GTDB): domain Bacteria; phylum Chloroflexota; class Chloroflexia; order Chloroflexales; family Kallotenuaceae; genus LB3-1. The sequence continues at coordinate 17,080 of JADDQE010000231.1, forward strand.
TAAAAGGTCAGCGGGAAGCGATCCGGAGGCTCGATGCCAAGCACCACCGCACTTGAGCGCTTGCCCGGCTTGCGCGGCGTGAAGCGCGTCTCGACCCCTTCCTTGCGCAAGAAATGCAGAATAAAATCGCCGACCTTATCGACGCCGACCGCGGTTAACAGCGCCGAGCGGCTGCCGAGCCGCCGAGTCCCGACGCTGATATTGAGCGGACAGCCGCCGACATAGGCCCCGAAGCTGGCGATCTCCTCGAAGGGTACCCCAATGTCATTGGAGTATAGATCGATCGACGATCGCCCCATCGCAAGGATATCGTAGGTTTTTGTGCTCGCCATCTAGATTCTGCTCTCCAGGTGAAACACGAACTATCGCACCTTTGTCACAGTCGGAGGCGATTGTTCTATAAATGCCATATTACGAGCTTTGTTGCACACCGTAGATCGGCACGCGCGGATCACGCGATTGGTAGGTATCTTTGACCCACGCGTGTGCGGGGTCTTCGCTGTTCGCTAGGGACTGCGCGCTTCCAGCCAATACATTGAGATAGTAGGTCGTATAGCCGGGTGCGCTGCAGACCGGATGGTGGCCCTCTGGGATCAGCACCACATCATTGTTGCGGACCACAAGGGCAGTATCGATCGGAAAGCCGGCCCGATGCAGTGGCGACTCCGGCTCGGTGTACACCCGTTGAAAGGCAAAGCCCTCGGGCCGGTCAAGTTTGTAGTAGTAAATCTCTTCCAAATCGGCTTCCAGCACGTTTCCGGTCCCGTCCGTTTTATGGATGTCATGCTTGTGGGGCGGGTAGCTCGACCAGTTCCCGCTGGGTGTGTAAACTTCCACAACCACGACACGTTGGCAGGGAAAGCCCGGCGGAATAATGCCGTTAATATGACGGGTGGCATTATCGCCGCCGCGAATCTCGACCGGAACATCCTGAGGCGTGACAAGCCCTGGCTCATGGTCTTGGTCCGTGGCAACCCACGCAACCGCAAACTCACTGTTAGTGGCTGCCGTAACAGTAAACGCGGTCCGCCGAGGCAGATACAGGGCCGAGGGTGGATCGGAAAAAACATCTCGACGGTTACCGATGCTGGACCAAAGGCCGTAGTCGGATTCGACTCCAATGTCGCCGCTCAGCAGCACAACCACTAATTCGTGCTCGCCGGTCTCGTATATCCATGTCTGGCCGCTGCTAAGCCGACGCACCTGAAAATGAATATAGTCCAGGCCAGTCTGACTCGGTGTGATCTCGACGATGACATCGGGATCTGCGCTATTGCCAGGATGGACGATCAAATTGCTCGCGTCAAACTGTCGCATCCATGTATCTCCTTATGCTAGGGCGAGATCCCAGCGCATGTTATCACGTCAACGCCTCGGCAAGCCAGCTTGAAGGCTAAGACACCACGGTGGCCGCAGCGGGTGGATGAGCTGAGTATAACGATAGCGCCTGCCGAAAAATCTTCCGACGTTTCCGCGATGATGACCGCGTCGTCAACTATCGCCATCCTGACTCCACGGATTGCCATAACAGCCGAGTCGATCGCGTCGCAATGTATCGAGAATGCTTACAATGACGTTAATTGCCGTTCCTCCGGTGTGCTTCGAAACAACTCAAGCAGGTCTCGGCTCCGGTTATAGGTCTAAAACCCTGCGCGCATTATCGCGATAGACAGCCTGCAGCAGATGGTCGGGCAGTCCCAGCCCGTAGATGCGCCAGCGCCCATTGATGTAATCATCCGGGTCTGGTCGGTAGGAAAAGCACTCGTCCTCGGTCTCTAGGAAGCGGTAGTAAGTCGCATTCTTTTCGGGCTGACCGCACATATCTGTGCCAAAGAGCACCCGGTCCGGGTGATCCTCGATCAACTTCCGCGCGGCTCGCGGTTGACGTCCTAGCTCGCCGAGGCGGGCAGAAATATCGACGTACCAGTTCGCTGCACGGTCCATGAGAGAGCCGACCCACGCGAGGTTTTCGGCGTAGCAGCCAACGTGCGCGCCGATAAAGGTTGTGCCTGGATGGCGCAGGACCACCCGCTCCAGCTGACTCAGCAGCTCTTCTAGGGGTGGGTAATCGGGGTAAAAGTGCCACTCAGGACGCTTTATTAGCTGTTCCGCCCGTTCGTTACGGTTATCGAGTGGTCGAAAAAACGCAGCGGGATCGCCAACATGGATCATGACTGGAGCTCGTAGGTCCCGGGCTGCCGCCCACAGCGGATCCAGCCGCTCGTCGTCAACGCGCACGCGTTGGCCATGTCGATCACGGAAGGAAAGGCCGAGGTCCTTCCAAACTTTGAGTCCTCGCGCGCCGCGCCGCACGCTATCATGCAGCTGCTCAGCAGCATATTCGCCCGGATGGTCGCCCTGCAGCGCCGTCTCCCAATCCACACGGGCAAAATGTAGGAACCGGTCGGGGAAGCGGGCCTGGTAGTCAGCAATCCTGGCATCCAAATCCGTACCCCACCCGCCATCAAGATCAACCACTAAATCGACCCCCATTTCATCCAGCACGGGCACGAGCTCCGCTGCATCACGGCCATACCAGCCACAGGAAAATTCCGGGCCGAGATGAATATGGGCATCAATCACGGAAAACTTTGGACGGGTTACGCGATGTGCTGGTAAACGCACTTCCGCCTGCGGGTGGAAATCTTTGAGCAATAGATCCTGCATCGTACTCTACCCCGTTCGTTTGTTATCGTCGTGCTTTTTAGCCGCTTCGCCAGCGACGCTACGCAAGCCGGGATTGTCCTGGTGTTGCACTGTTCGGAGACGTAGCGGGTTATAACCAAGCCGGAGTAATAAGCGCATTCTCGCGTACGTGGCATGCGCTGTCAAGCGCGAATCTGATAGTCTATGCGCATCCTTGATTGAAACGCAAGATGTGAGTGCCCTCGCTATACAACTTCCGCCACAACGCCTTGGTCCCGCAATGCCTCGACATGCTCCTGAGAGGTGCTGTCGTCGGTAATAACCCGGTGTACCCGCTTGATCGGTGCTACGCGCATAGTTGAAATGCGTCCAAACTTGGTGTGATCTGCCACCACTGTAATCTCCCGTGCGACACTCATCAGCACTTGATCGCTCCGTACCTCAGCCAGATCGTCGGCTGAAAGCCCATAATCAACATGGATCGAGGGCGTGCCCATGAAGAGTTTGTCAACACGCAAATTTTCGAGGGCGTTCTCCATCAACAGGCCAAGCATCGACAATTCGGAATGGCGCAACGTGCCGCCCAGAACGATCACCGTGATATGCGGGAAGGCTGCCAGCCGCGTTGCGATGTTAAGCGTATTTGTGATGACGGTGAGCTTGCGCCGCTGGGCGAGGTGCGGGATCATTTCCCAGGTGGTAGTTCCTCCCGCGATAATCACGGTATCCTCATCAGCAACGTGCGCCGCCGCTGCGCGACCGATGCGCTGTTTCTCGTCAGCTAGAAGTGCGGCCCGCTTGAGTAGCGGCGGCTCCGAGACGCCATGCGTATGCTGGTGCCGCTTGGGGGCTGCGCCGCCGTAGGCGCGCTCAACCAGCCCGCGTTTGCTAAGCAGTACGATATCTCGCCGGACGGTTGCTTCACTCACGACGAAGTGTCGACTAAGCTCTTCAACTGTCGCGCCGTTCTGCTGCTCGATGAAAGCGATCATCTGCTGCCTCCGTTCAACGTCCAGCATTCGCCCTCCCCTAATGCTTATGGTGCAGCCGCACCATAATTTTGCGTATCGTTTCAGATATCACTTCCGTCGGGCAGCTAGCAGGCGGCTTGCGCCGGTCATCCTCGACCAGGTTGGCGCACTTGCTCGCTTGCCTGCCTGAGGGACGCGCTCGAAAGGCGTGCTCCGCCTTCCAAGAGCCTGGTTTTAGGCGCAGTGCGGGCCTCACGCGTCGGCCGCTAGCCGATCGGCTCCCAAAGGTGCTGATTGAGGAACGCGAGGACGGTTGCCGCATCCGGATACGACCGCGCCCCTGGCTGGGAGACGACGATCGCCGCCAGCGCGCACGCAAATTGAACTCGCCGCTGTGGGGTCCAGCCCATCCGTCTACCCCATAGATAGCCGACGTCGAAGACATCGCCAGCGCCGACCGTGTTAACAACCTTTACGGAAAACGCCGGAACTTCAACCCAGCCCGACGCGTCGGCATACACCGCGCCTGCCGGACCACGTTTGAGCACGACCTCGCGTGGCAGGCTCACGACCTCGCGCAATGCCTCGCGCCAATCGGCGTGTCCCGTCAGATGGGTCAACTCTTCTTCGTTGGGGAGATAAACATCCACCTCATTGAGCAAGCGGTACGTATGGCCGCGGGTCTGCTCCCCCCATCCAGCGGGATCCCAGCTTGGATCGAACGCCACGATCTGCCCACGCCTGCGCACTTCCTGGGCATAGCTCAACACATCCGCTGGAGCGAGACGCGGCAGCAGGTAGTTGCCGCAAAGAAAAACTTCCCGACAGGGTTGAATGCGCGCGGCATGGCGTCGAACGACGTCCAGATCCATGTACTTATGAGCGCCTAGCGTCGATAAAATACTCCGCCGGCCGCCTTCGCCGACAAAGATCAGGCTCAGCGGACTTTCTTCCCCTGCGACAATCTCGATGCCTTGGTGGCCCACCCCGAGCCTTTCGAGCTGGTCGCGTAGGAAATGACCGAAAAGATCGTCACCGACAGTCGACACGGCGAAAGCGTCGATGCCAAGTCCTCGACACGCGAGGATGAGATATCCGGCGGTTCCAGCTAGCTCAACCCGCGCCGAATTCACGATCTGCTCTTCGTCCCAAGCCGGGAAGCGGTTAACCGTCTGGACCCATAGGTCTACGTTTAAGTTACCGACAATTGCCATTGGGGGCTCGAGCTCATGAACCATTCAACACCACAACTTGGTTGAGATTGCGCGGCTGGTCCGGATTAAGGCTTAGGGCAAGCGCGCGATAGTAAGCGATAAGCTGGACTGGCGGCAAATAGAGCACGCAGCGTGAGATATCGGATAGGCTGTCGGGTAAGGAGATGTGCGTATCTGCAGCCGAAGAGTACGGGCCGACGGCGACAACGTACGCGCCGTGCTGCTTTACATCTGTCTCAACGTCCTGAACATACGAGCGCTCGCGCAGGCTTTCAAGCAATACCACAGCGGTCCCTGGGGAGACGATCGAGATCGGACCATGCCGAAACTCGAGCGGGTTGTACGCTTCACACGGCGTTTGCGTCATCTCCTTGAGCTTGAGCGTCGCCTCCTGGGCTAGGCCGTAGTTGGGACCGAGACCAAGATAGATGAATGCTCGTAGAGCAAGATCTCCGCCGATGCGCTGCGCGGCGGCCTCGAGCGTGGGGAGCTCCGCTTGGAGAATGCCAGGTAGGGTCGCAAGCTCCCGCAGTAGTGAATCGTTACCAGCAATCAATGCGGCGACAATCTGCAGCGCCAGGAGCATGTTGGTGTAGGACTGCGTCATCACCACCGATTGCTCGGTTGCGTGGGGTAACGTAATGATGTGCTGGGACCGCTTGCCAAGGTCCGTATCGTGGTTGCAGGTGATGCCGATCACCGCCACATTCGAAAAATGTTGCTGGAGGTACTCGGCTGCCATAACTGCCTCGGAGGTTGCTCCAGAGCGGGAGATCACAAAGGCAATCACGGGAACACCGGTCGGAACGGTCGACGTAGGCGAGAGAAATACCTCAGAGCTTGGAACTGCCAGAGCGAGATGCTGCGTCACCTCTTGAAACGCTTGAGCGGCACTTTGCGCAAGGTACAGCGAGGTGCCAGATCCGACACACAGAAAGACTGTATCCGAGGCGACAGATACACGTTGAGCGATTCGCTCCCATTGCTCGATTGCTGCCGGAATGGTCTGCTCCCAGGAGTGCG
>JADDQE010000091.1 GCA_016781525.1 bacterium
TGGACTAAGCCCAGTGCCTAGACAATCACGCGAAACCACACAACAACGCGGCAGGATCGCTCCCTCAGCGTCACAGCATGCACCAGGCTAGAGCGGGCGTGGTGCTTCTTCCCAAGGCGCTGTAAGGCATTATCGAACAGTTGAGCGGGCGCAGCGGGCCCGCCTGGAAGCGGAGAAGCGGGTTCGGACGGCTGGTCCGGGCGAGGGGCGGCAGGGTGTGCCCGTGTGAGTAGCGCTCGTTTGTGGTGGGTATGGTGGCATGTGCTCTGCTGCATGAGCTGCTACGGAAAGGAGCACTGCCATGGCGAACGAACAACAGCTGGGGCCCACAGCTCAGAAGGTGTTAGCCTACCTCCGGCAAAACCCCCGAGCACCATTTGGTGCGGGCGATGTCTGTGAAGCCATCGATTGCTCAACCACGGAAGCAGGTACGGCGCTGGAGACACTCGCGAGTGCGGGGTTGATCGAGCGGCAAGAAAGTGCGGGTGGTTCTGTCACCTACCTTGCCCGCTGAGTCGGTCACAGAGTTGGACAAGGTTGTTAACGCTGCACCCTGATCCACATCGGATCAGGGTGCTTTTTTCTAGTAACCGGTTACGACTGGCTGCATCAAGCTCCACATGATACATGGAAGGGCAGGCGACGTACTCCTGCTACATGGATCCATGCGCAGGTTCGATTTGCTCGCGCCACTGGGTGTGGCTCGTAATGTTCACGACGACCCCAGTCGAGGCGTTGGTGACGACCAGGGCCCAGTCATCGTCCACGTCAGGTGCGGCGACATCATGACCGGTATGGATCCTCGGCCGGAGCTCGCAGATGAGCTGGGGCGAGTCACGCTCGATCTCGGCTTTCAAGGCGTTCGCTTGCGTCTCGGTCATTCGTGGCTCCTTGCTCCTGCTGCGACGAGAGCGAAGCAGCTAGGACGATCGAATCATCTCTGGTGGGTAGTCGTCTCGGCATATCAGGGGGCAAGAAGTATGCCATATCGGTTATACCAGTTTGACCCTCAAGCAACGGCCGCTGATGTAGCGAAACGGGCGGGGCACTGATAGCCCCGCCCGTTCTCATGTTTCACAGTATTACAGTTCGTGCGTGACACACTGCTAATCTAGCGACTGCGGTACGTGTTAGCGATGACCGCCCGAGCGTTGCATAATCTGGCCACACGCGACGGGCAACGTTGCGACGTAGGCACCATCAACCGTCATGCCGTGTAACACGATGACTTCATCTTCCAAGTGCTGCAGATCCATATTTTTGATCATGTAGCTCTCGTTGAAGGTGATCTTGCCCCGCGCATCGGCCGTCGGGAAGGGCTCCAGCCCTAAGAGGACGGGACCATAGAATGGTAGTCCTTCAATAAGATCAACGAGGCCATCACTGTCCGTATCCGCCTCGCGTCCCGGACAAGTTGCATTCTCATGATGCTCCAGACCATGAATGTGCTGGCGGTGCAGGATATTGGCTTCGAGACCCCGCGCAACGATATGGACGCGCAGGTCGTCACCTTGTTGAATTAACGTTGCCTTGCCCGTGACACCTGAATCGTTCAACTCGTTCAGGTCGACGCGGTAGACGTTCGCTCGCTCATGAGCGAACGTCGCCGACGCGAGACCGAGAGTTAAGGCGACGATGGATAGCACCAGGTAGAGTTTCCGCATAGTTCTCTCCTTCCGATGACGGTCCTTCAACTGCCATCTATTGATCCACAAATGTCATACGGGAGTGACGTGGATGCAGCAATTGGTACGCTGCTACGGGTTCGTGTTGGTGCTATCTGAACTTGGCTACATATCTACTGGCATCGAGCTAGGCGATGCTGGGCTCTGGCCTTATGAAACACCTCGAAAGCATGCCACAACGCCTACGGCATGCCGAACAGCCTACGTCTAGGCAGCAAACACTCGAAACCAGCACATAACGCGGCGAAATGGCTCCTACAGTGTCACAGGTATACAGGCGCTGGGGTGGGCGTGTTCCTTCTTTCCAGGGCGCTGTAAGGCATTCTCAGGTGGCCAAGCACTGCCGTGAGTGACAGCTCGTCATCGGCGTTACACTTGACACTCGAGCGCGAAAATGGGGCTGGGAATGGGGAAACGGGCGAAATTACTTAACGTACTCTTCCACCCGTTATTTTAAATAGCTAGTCCAAACAAGGCGAGTTTCCTGGTGGAGGCAATTCCACAGTGCTAGACATGAAGCTCTGGCGGCAGGTTGGGCAGTACACAACAAACGCGGCCGTTGAATCATCATCCGGTTCTGAACCCGTGCGGACATCTTGCATGGTGAGGAGCGCACGATCCGTGGGGCACCGCGCGATATGCGCCCGGCGATAGTAGGCGACAATCTTCTGCTTTTCTTCACGAGTCCACATAGTCAGCTCCCTACCAACGTGTCTCGGCAGTATACCGTAGGACGTGACCTTTTTCCTTGTACGGAGCACACAAAAAACACCCCGGTCGACGTGGACCGAGGCGCTCAAGCATAAAATGGTGCGTTCAAGATAAAACGATGCTACAGAGGAGGGGGTGTCGAACGCACCGTTACTGTACCAACATCCGCCGGTAGGTGCGTCACCCGTTCATCCTCCTCTGCCAGACCCGTGTGAGGCATGCAGTTACGGTATTCATTCCTGCTATGATTGAGACGAGGCGTCGATATGCGGGGGTTGGCAGCACCCCCCAGCAACTACCAGCCGCATATCGACGCCTCGTGTCCACAACTCTACTCCTCAGAGCACCCGCTGTCTATTATTGATGCATGATAAATAAACTTTTGTGTGCTCGAGCTTCACAAAAACGCCCCGGCCAAGCGACCAGGGCGGTGTAGGCCGTCTGCTAGGCAATGAGCGCAGTTTTATGCGAGTCCCTTATGGACATCGCAGCGCGGGCGGGCTACCCATGTCCCATCACCGGCGGGCATGAAGGAACTGGGGGTCGGCAGACCACACTCCTGACAGGGAAGCACGAGCGGGTAGGCAGGTGTACGCCTGCGTTCTGCTTCAATGCTTGGACGTTGAAAGAGGGGGACGAGTTGTAGGTAGAGTTCCAGTGGGAGATCAACGTTGATGCTATTGAGGAGGCCGTCGTGTTGGATTGAGCCGAGGTGCTCCGGATCAGCCCACAAGAAGCGGGCTTGCCAGCCCTGGGACCCCTGGTACACATAGGCTGGCCGTTGCGAATGGTGATGCCAGTACCATCCAGGTTGAAGCGTCACTGGTGCAGTTCGATCCTCCATCATGCCCCCAATCGGTACAGAATACATGGGCGTATCTTGCACCGATCTTCGCACGATAGCAACGCCCCAGCCACATCGACCGGGGCGCTGCTGTTGTTGGTGTTTATGTGGCGCTGTTGGCGTCTGGACTACCTGAATCTGGCGCCTTCGTGCGCCGGCAGTAGGTCGTGCAGATCTCGAATAAGTGTGGAAGATCAAATGGCTTCGGCAGAAACCCGACGACATTGAGGTTTGGGGGCAACTGCTGCAGATTGACGCCGGCCGACATGAGCACCACGGGGATCCGATCGAGCTCGTCATCGGCGTGTTGATAGATCATGAACTCCGTCCCAAGCATGTCTGGCATCATTTGATCAAGCAGAATGAGCGAGGGAATGAGCCGGACGTTCTTCAGAAAATTCCAGCCAGCCATGCTATTGCGCATCCCGATGGTGCTCCAGCCCTCGTCTTCTAGGAAGTCGCACAGCAGATCAACGACAGCGGCATCATCGTCAATGATGAGAATGTACGGCCCAGTTGGTGGTGCATCTGAGGTGCGTATCTGGGGAAGGCGATGCGCTGCTTCCTGAGATGTGGCGCTGGTCTGGTCGTCACTGATCATAACGCTCCCGTGTGGCCTCCTAAATTACGTTGTGTACGTCGTCCTGTGAGTCTCTGGCGCGCTCGGGATGCACTCGTCATTGACCAGGGCGGCTAGAAGCAAACCGTAGGCCACTACTCGCGGTGCATAGGCCAGAGTCGTGTCTCGGGTGTACTATCGTGGAAGCATGTCGGAATGCCCAGCGAGCTATGCTACAGAGCAGCGCCCGGGTATGGTTGACCGGGGCGCTGCTGGTGCTGGAGTGGCTCGCTACTCCTGCTCAGGCTGGGTATCCTGGATCGTGAGCAGCCGGCGCGTGAGAAACGCGGCCAGCTCGACAGCCTCGTTTGGGCTGAGGACAAGCGCCGGCTTCCCCTTCTGCTCAATCGCAACCGTGTTGTCGCGGTTGTCATGGACCATGAAGAGCGTGCCGACGGTGCAACCGGTGAATGGCGTGGACGTGGTATCGATGGCGGTGATTCCTTTCAGCCCTACTAGCAGGCCTTCTCCTGACAATACCCCTCGCCGACCTTAGCGGTGCAGAAGAACGAGCCGGGGCGCTTGCTCGCCTTCATCGGGCGTTGATGAACGGGACAGACGGGCGTGTTGCCGATGGGCAACGTCGCGGCCGTCGTAGGCTCAATGCCGGCGTGGCCCAGCAGCCGAATGGATTTTACGAGGTCGTTGACGGTTGTGCTGCTGATAATCTGATCGCCGGCAAAGCCGTGCGCCTGCACATGCACTTTGAAGCTGTACTTCATCTCGCCGGCTGGGAGGTCAGCCTGAGTCATAACATGCCTCGCAGATGGTCAATAAGGGGACGAATGATGGATGGTGCAGGTGTTCCCACGCGTGTACGCTGACAACACTATCTCCTTTGCTCAAGCACCACCACGAGTCAATGGCGCCTCGCGGTGGTGTCGTTTTGTCTGTACTGAGCCAGCGCGGCGTGTTCCTTCCCTGGTGGCATAGCCTCTGCTGCTAATAATTTCAGAAGGGGTGAGAGGCGGGAGAAACGGCTGGAGATTGGACCATCTCCAGCCGTTTTTTTGCGTCTCAATACCACTCCTCCACAGCGGCAACGGCCCTGGCGTACTCGGCATCGCTCATGGTGGCTTCGTCGGCGTCAAGGCGAGCTCAATAGCGTGGCGAATCAGGGTGAAGGCGGCCAGGTGCCAGCAGGGGCGGCCGGCGCTGCCAGCCTTGCAATCGCAGCCGGTGTGCTGCACGTGGTAGCGCTGGTGCATCGTCGAGGCGGACTCAATCACGAGGGCCTCGCCGTCGTATTGCCAGGTGCAGGCCTCGAGGTTGAGCGCGGCGCGGTTGAGGGCGGTAACTTCCCGGCTCTTGAAGCGGCACTCATGGCGCATGAGGCGCAGGGCGTTGCCGACGGTTTGAGGGCTGATCGACTGTGCTAGAATTGGACTGCTCATAGGACCTTCCCTCCTGTGGGCGTTGGCTCGTCAGTGGTACGAACACTGGCGGGCCGTTTTGTTAATGTACGTACAGTATATTACTGTACGTACAGTTGTCAATAGGACAATTGCATATTTCCTTCAAAACTTCTTGTTGTAATGTACGTACATTATGCTAGACTAGAAATATTCAAGGAATTAACTATGGTGAAGATTGAGCGGCGTAAAGAGGGGGGCGGCCGGCTGTACCTCTCGGTTCGTAAAGACGACGTTGAAGATATCGAAGAGGCATTGACGGCCCTCGAGGACGCGAGCGGCGAGACGGCATCCCAGATTATCGTGCGGCTGGTCCGTGACGCTGCGAAGAATGTCCAGCGGCGGCCGGCACCAGCGGGTAACACCGAGGACCGACCGACATGAGCGAGCAAATCCAAATCACGCTCGCGCCAGGGCAATTATTGTCCCTACGGCACGAAGTGCACGCATCCTACTGGGTTGCCTACGAGGTTGAATCCTTCCGTGACAACGGAGAAGAGGCCGAGGTCCTTCTTGTGAACCCCGAGAACCGCGAAGACACCGTAATTCTACGCATTCCGAAACCTGCATGAGAATACGAACCCGTACACAGTGTCGTGGAGGGTGTGATGCCTATTATCTGGGTACAAATGTCACCGGCAGGTTGGGTTGCGTGTCTGAACCAATACCGAGCGGTTGTCACAAAGGTGGATGGCGTCTGGATTGCGCGTATTGAAGATGGAGCTGTGGTGTATCCGGCAAGGATTACGTTTCACGCCCTTGAAGGTGCCAAGCAGTGGGCTGAACGTAAGCTCTGCGAGCTAGCAAGGTTGCTGAACCCGAACTAAGTGCCAATGGGGAG
>JADDQE010000252.1 GCA_016781525.1 bacterium
CCCGACACAGGACGAGGTCGTGATGCCGACATCGACAGGCGACGAGCGACTGTATCGTCGGTACGGACGTTTTCGGTTTATGGTGGATGACCAAGCAGCAGCGCTGACGATATACGAAAGCCCGCACGGCTACTTTCTTCCCTTTGTCGATGCACTCGCGGGCACGGAGACCTACGGCGCCGGGCGCTACCTCGAGCCGGTGCAGCTTGACGACAATCGCTTTCTGATTGATTTCAATCTAGCCTACAATCCATACTGTGCCTACAATGAGCGGTGGTCGTGCCCAATCCCACCGGCCGAAAATCGGGTCAGTGTACCGATCCGTGCGGGCGAGAAAGTATTCGAACTCGGGCACTAACGTTAACTGCGTTTCCTGTCGAAATCGGCGCGTCCTTGGGGCGTTCGCGGTGTGAGTTCGCCGCTTTGGAGCGACACCGGCGAAGTCCTCCCATCAGCTTGATATTCCTCGCTACCTTCAAAGTCGAGAGGCTAAGTTCCGGTCACCAGCTCAATCAATCCATCGAGTGCCCCCATCCCTACGGCGGCGACTGGTCGTCCGATTTCTCGGTCGGCGTCGGCTCTGGGGCGAGCGTCGGCTCCTGGGTCGGCGTCGGCTCGTCGGTCGGGGTCGGCTCCTCGGTCGGCCGGTCGGTAGGCGTCGGCTCCTGAGTCGGCGTCGGCTCCTGGGTCGGCGTGGGCTCGTCGGTCGGGGTCGGCTCCTTCGTTGGCTTGGGCTTCTCGGTTGGGGTCGGCTCGTCGTTCAGCCTCGGCCGATCGGTTGGCGTGGGCTCCTTCGTTGGCTTGGGCTTCTCGGTTGGGGTCGGCTCGTCAGTCGGCCTCGGCCGATCCGTTGGCGTGGGCTCCTTCGTTGGCCTGGCTGTTACCGTCGGCCTAGCTGTTAACGTTGGCGTGTTGGTTGGCGTTGGCATATCCGTCGGCACAGGCACGCGAGATGGCATCGGTTGCTGAGGTTGCGTCGGCTGTCGAGTTGGTGTTCGTGATGGCGAAGTTGTGGCCACCGGAGCTGTTGACGGCTGTGGAGCGCCTGTGCGCTCTGGAACCGATGGTGCCAAGATTGGAGGATCCGCCTCTGGACTCGGGCTCGGCCGGGCTGGTATTGCTGTGGAAGTGGGAGTTACGGGAACGTCTGGATCCGACGCTCTAGCAGGCGCTGACGTCGCGGTAGCCGGCGATGGCGTACGAGTGGGCGTTGGTCGTGCCGGTGCCGGCCTGATCGGGGCGGCAGTATTCCGGATAGCCGCTGGCACCGCCGCAGTCGGTGTACTTGGCGCTCGGTTCCCGTCACTGCTCGCCGATATGGTAGGGCTTGTAGCCCTGGTTGGAGATGGGACCGCAGTGCTCGTGGGCGGTACGTACTCAGAACCCACGAACAACTCACTCCCGACCTCAACCGCAGGAGCAGCCGGCCCCTCGTCGAATCCGAAGAAGTCAGGGATTGATTTTTGTAAAACCTCGAGTGGATTCTTCGCTTCGACGCTCTCGGTGTTGGCAAGCGGTGTCGGGCTTGGTAGAGGTTTACGCCAGGCGATCGAGCCGTCATGGCGGATTTCCAAACCAAAGCCACCAATTTTCCATCCGAGGGCCGCGCTTAGCACAAGAATTGTGAGCCCGAGGCGAAGTTGTCGTTGTTGTCGTGTTGCCGCCTTCCAGGATGCTCGCATGTACTCTAACTCCAGCTCGCTTGGTTAAGGCAATGAACGAGATAGGTGTTGTGATTCCTTATTCCTTGCCCTGGGCGTCTCTTGCAGAGCATGCGCCGGTGGCTCTACTTCTACAACGCGGAGATTTAGCGTTTCGATACCATAGCCGCCACCTCCAGACAAGGAACGATGCGCTAGGTCGGCCAAGGCAGGTTGCCGTGAGTGTGGGTGTGGGCGCGTAAGGGGCTGGTGCTTGCCTACCTTCATAAGCGGCACATAAGATGAGCGAGCGCATAATGCCGGAACCTATCGGCGGAAGGCTACGGCATTGATGTGGAGTGGCGGTAGGGTCTAAGCGAAAACGAAGTGCAGCCTGAGCATCACGCTCGCCGTGAAATATAAGCTGTGGGCCAGCCAGGGTTTGAGAGTCGTCGACGCTCGGCCCAGTGTGCGAGAGCACTCATGTGGGTTGGCGCCAAAGCAAAACGAGCGGGGATTATCCCAGCGCCCGTTTTGCGTCCTCTGCGCAGTGGATTGTGCATCTGCGTCGGCGGGAAAAAGTTAGATGACGCCCAACACCCGTAGAACGATGACTACCACAATAATCAGGATAATCGTGCCAATGATACCTCTGCCCATAAGTCCCTCCATGTCAGGCAATATAAGGCAACTCAAGCAAGAACCGTGCAAGGAGTCATGGAGCGGCCGAGGCAATGTTAATGAGCCCGTCGGGCCGATGCTCTCGTCCAATGCCAAAAACTGTCGCTCTGAACGAGTGGGCGGACAAGCTTAGGTCGGCATTCGTCTGACGCCAGCCTTCCCGAGTAGTAGGACCATGGCGGTAGCGAGCCATAGCACATGAAAAGGGAGTAGCGGACCACTGGGCACATGCCCATGCACAAAGGCCAGCGATGCGACCTCGGCAGGCAAAATCGCTAACGTCGCCGCTACCACCCAGCCAGATTGTTTCCTGCTGCGCCACCCGCGGACGGCGAGGCAAATGAGACCCGCCAACATCAGGACCGCGCCGAGCATTGCCCCATAGAACGCCGGCGGAGTGCCGGTCCAATAATCGGTTAGCACTCCCACTGTCGCGAGCCATATTCCGTATGTAACCAGACGTAAGCCGAGTCGATCAAAGCCGATCCCTTTACTTTCCATGAACCCCCGAAGCGCATAGAAGGCCCATAGCTCAAGCAGCATCGGCAGAAGATAGATTCGCCCGTAGCTCCTGTAAACCGTCGCAACCGACCCGAATTGGAATGGAAATACAGCTTCAACCGGAGGACGCCACCAGGGAGTGGGGCCGCCTGTGTTGAGGTACGATGCATAAGCAAACGGCAGAGTTAGAGCGATACCGAGAAGTCCGCCAGCGGCCGCGGTAACTGCGATGAGATTACGGCTATGAATGGTTCGATTCACCGAGGTTATCACGTCTAGTTACTCCGAAAATTCTTAAGCGACCTCCGCTTTACATCTATTGCGGCGAACTTTGTCGCTTCAGCGACTGAATGAGTCGGGGCAGATTGTGCAGGAACAGCCGAGATGCGAACAGATTCGGAATGATCGCAGAGCGGCGAGCAACATGGATGTGGCTAGCAGACTGCATAGACAAGCTCGTCCGTAGCTGGACTCTGAATAAGACGACGCAGCAACCCGGGGTGTCGGAGGCGTCGCTATTCCTGACCCTTATATGGTAGTACGGACGACGGCCGAGGGTATTGGATTTTCGACGCAGTCTTCAGGCAAGACAAAAGTCTATACCGGACCAACTTTTGTCCACTTGATGCCGTTTCAAAGCTGACTACGCCCCTTACATTGACATGACATCCAATTGGGCTGAGCGGGGCTGCACCGAGAATGGCATAGCTGTGGCTACGCCGCCCAAGCTTTGGAAACCTGCCTCGGACTTTCTTAACATCCCGTCCCGATATGGGTTAGGAACCTGGTTGTCGCAGTGGCTCCGCAGAACCGGGGACAGTCATCGGGCAACTGGGTACTCTTGCGCCTAGCAGCAGCTGAGCCGGCACGGTTATAAAATGGGTTTAGATTCGTCTGTCTCGCGTACGCTCCGGTTGTACCTGTACCTCCTGATCTGCTGGGAGGAGATTGTCGGAGTTTTTCCGTCTCTCACGTGCCCGGCGCAGAAGCCAGGCGCTGATTGGGTGCAACAACACAAGCACTGCCGTACTGAATACGGTGGTAAAGATCGCCAGAAAGTACACACCGGCACCAACGGCCATGCCGATGGCCGCCACAAGCCAAATTGTGGCGGCAGTCGTAATGCCTCGGATGCGATTCTTGCTTTGTAACAAGACTCCCGCGCCGATAAACCCAATGCCGCTTACTATTTGAGCAGCGATACGAGCGGTGTCTTGGGCGGTACCGCGGACAGGAAAGGCGCTAATTGATAGGATCGTGAATAAGCACGCACCTACAGCAACGAGGCTGGTAGTGCGGAGGCCGGCAGGATGGCCATGCCAAGCACGTTCGAAGCCGATCATTCCTCCAAGGAACGCGGCGAGTACGATTTGTCCGGCCGTATCCCAGCGCAATCCTTGCAATGCCGTTAGCCAATTCATGAGCTCTGTCTCCATCGCCACATCCTACCACGATTGTCACGCGGGCTTCCTCGCCGTCGTTCACGCCGGCCCGTTCCGTGAGCACGGCTGTAACGCGGTAGCCCGGACTTCCCGCACCTGCGTTCCAAGTTACATGCTCGGTCTCGCGATGCGAACATATTTGAGGCTGATGAGGATACTGGTTGGAGGGCCGCTTCTACGGAATCGATTGACTTGCGCTTCCGCAAGGGAAAGGCTGATCGACACACATGGTTGGGGAGGCTGTGGTAGGATACATCGGGGTGGCGATCGTGCAATTCGCCGGTTCCACGGGGGCTTTTGGATACACGTGCTGAGGCCCAGCGGCTATATCCAATGCAGCAGCTTCACGTCGAGGTAGCTGGTGGGCAAACCGGTGCGCACGTGCACAGTGGGATCGATACTGGCAAGAAATATGAGATCTCCTTCTTTCCACGAGCTGCTCTGGCTGAGCTGCGCGGCGAAACGCTGCTGTTCGGTCCGAACGGTTTTGCCTACGGGGGGCGATGTCTGGCGCATTGCCACGCAGCTGCAGGTACCACCGGACTCCTTTCTGCGGACCATTCCGGCCGAGCCGGGCGCAGAAGACGGTGTCCTGCTCGAGCCAAACGGGCGGCGGGTCCATGTTGTGCTGGCACGTCGCGCGCTGAAAGGGCGGCAGGCGGCCTGTGTGTTTCTGATGCAGCTGCGGGACGAGGTCGCGCGCTGTGGCCTGGGCGATCTCCGTCCGCTTTCATGCCAGGCTTGGCCGGCCGTCTGGGCCACTGGTGCTGTCCGTCTCGACGCAAATCATGTCTGCACATGCCGTGCTTGGAGCCTCGCAGATATGGACCGCGAGGCGGCTCGGTTGCTGTTGGAGCAGGAAGCTGCCGAGCGCGAGGTGGACCGCCGGATCATCGCAGAATGGAATGTGCAGGTCGAGGCAGCACCGCATCCTACGTATCGCCTGACCGATTACTGCGACTACCTGATGCGGGCGTACTCCGTCCGCATGTCAGGCACCTCGACGGAAGGTGCGGCATGAGCGCGAGCGTTAACGCTTGTCTTTCGTGCGAGGGCCGTTGCTGCAGTGCCTATATCGTACAGTTGAATGGCGACGATGTATGGCGCATTGTCCAGGAGCAGCGACTGGATCCGGTCGTCTTTGTTCAGCGCGAGCCCGAGGAGTACCCGACCTCGGCTGGATTTTTGCTCCGTCCTGGCGGGCCGACTTATGCTATTTCGCTGCGTCACCAGTACGACCGCCGCAACGAGCGGCCGTGCATCTTCCTCATGCAGCTGCGTGGAGGTGTCCAGCGTTGCGGCATCTACTCTCACCGCCCGAGCGCCTGCCAGACGTATCCCATGCGGCTCCAACCGGCAGGTGTTGTCCCGCGCGAGGATATGCTGTGTCCAGGGGAGTCATGGGCAGGTATCACCCAGCATCCTGGCGAGTGGCGCAAACGGCTGCTCCGACAGGATTGTGAGTGGGACCGTTACGCTGGGGTGGTTCAGGCGTGGAACGCGGGCATGCGCCTCCGGCCCGCCGAAAGTGGCTGTGTGCTTGACCAATACCTCGCCTACCTTGTCACGGCGTACGACCACCTTAACGCGGCGGGTGACTACA
>JADDQE010000073.1 GCA_016781525.1 bacterium
GATGCGGAAGCCATCGGCAATGAACCAGGCAGCATTGTGATTACGACTACACACACAACCGTGGGCAAGCAGAGCTCGACTGGTCCTAACGACGACACCCCACTCCAGCCTTGGTCGTACGTCTGCCTGGAGGTCAGCGATACTGGTCGTGGCATGGACGAAGCCACGCGGGCCCGCATCTTCGAGCCTTTCTTCACCACGAAGCCAACTGGACGAGGAATGAGCATGGCAGCAGTGATGGGCATTGTACGTACTCACCATGGTGCCATCCGTGTCCAAAGCGCCGTCGGTGAAGGCAGCAAGATTACGGTTATGCTGCCGGCACTGGTTACCGCGGAGGCGCCTAGCGAGGAGAGCTAGGCCTATGAGGCAAAGTAACCTGAGACCAGCTTGAGCGGACAGGCTGTACTGGCCTCTGTGGTATAACTAGCGCCATGTAAAGGAGCCCTACGCGGTTATGGACTTTCTCACAATTGCGTTGTTAGTTGTAGGTCTGGGATTTCTGGTAGCGGGCGCAGAGCTGCTCGTGCACGGTGCTTCCCGACTAGCAACTGCGGTTGGGATATCACCTCTCGTGGTGGGTCTCACCGTCGTAGCATTCGGAACAAGCGCACCAGAGCTGGCGGTCAGCATTCAATCTGGGTTGGCCGGGCAAGCCGATATCGCCATGGGCAATGTCGTCGGCAGCAATATCTTCAATACCCTCCTCATTCTCGGTTTGTCAGCTGCAATCGTGCCGCTGGTAGTATCCCAGCAGCTTGTCCGGCTCGAAGTACCGCTGCTCATCGGGGTTTCGGTGCTGCTGTATCTCCTGGCACTCGATGGCCGGATCGGTTTCTGGGATGGCGTAGTGTTGTTTAGCGGTATCGTCGCGTATACAGCGTTCGCGATTCGGCAGAGTCGCAAGGAAAGCAAGCAAGTTCAAGCGGAGTACGATCAGGAGTTCGGCAGGGAAGCCCCACAAACGAGTGGGCAACTGTTGCTTCAGATTGGGCTGATCGTGGCCGGGCTGGCTCTATTGGTGCTTGGATCGCGCTGGCTGGTGGACGGTGCGGTGGCGATTGCCGAGGTGCTGGGCGTGAGTCAGGTTGTGATCGGCCTTACCATCGTGGCAGCCGGAACATCCCTGCCCGAGCTGGCGACATCGGTCGTGGCAGCCACACGCGGCGAGCGCGATATTGCGGTCGGCAATGTCGTGGGCAGTAATTTGTTTAACATCCTTTCAATTCTTGGCCTATCCGGCATCGTCACTCCTGGTGGGCTGGTAGTAGCGCCAGCTATGCTCAGCTTTGACATGCCGGTCATGATTGCGGTGGCCGTTGCCTGCCTGCCGGTGTTTTTCATCGGCTACACGATCTACCGCTGGGAAGGCATTCTGTTTGTGCTGTATTATGTCGCCTACACAGGCTACCTAATCCTGGCCACTACGGAGCACGACGCACTGCCCTTATACAGCAGGGTCATGCTGCTCTTTGTCGCACCGTTGACCGCAATCACGTTCGTGGTGCTATCGGTGCGCGCCGTACGCGCCGGGCGCAGAGGGCTTGCCGACACGCGTCGAACTTAAACGTTCGTCGGCCGTACGCTCATCAGCCGCCTCTCTCCCTCCAACCGACCTTAAGACTGGCCAAGTCCTCGCACGGAGCTCGTGGCCAGTCCACAATCTCGTCCAGCTCCCTGAATTCGAACCACCTGACCTTGGCCACACTTACATGGGCACGTGTGACGCCTTGGCATCTAGCATCTCGCGTAGCTTACGTCCCAGCACGGTTGGTACAAACGGCTTCTGGATGAAGAACGTGCTTGGAGCAAGCTCATCAGGCAGTGGCGCGGCTTGGCCGGTATAGCCCGACATAAAAACAATCTTCAGGTTTGGACAGAGCGCTTCAATCTCTCGAGCCAGCGCTACTCCACCCATCTGTGGCATCACAACATCGGTCAGCAGCAACGCAATTTCCTCGCGCTGCGCACGGACCAACTCCAACGCCTCCAGCCCGTTTGCGGCCATCAAGACACGATATCCGTACCTGGTCAGCACCCGCGCCGTGAGTGTGCGAACCTGTGGCTCGTCTTCGACCAGCAGAATGGTCTCGGAGCCGGCCCGCACTGCTTCGGCATCTAAATCCATCGCGTCTGCGGGATCGTCGTGCTGCTCCACTACCAGTGGTAGGTAAATATGAAAAGTGGAGCCTTCGCCAACCACGCTGTCTACGGCAATGTGTCCGCCGTGTTGCTTCACAATGCCATAGCAGGTTGCCAGCCCTAGGCCGGTTCCCTTGCCAGGTTCCTTGGTAGTAAAGAACGGCTCAAATATTCGGGCTCGGATCGTCTCGTCCATCCCTACGCCGGTATCGGTCACTCGGAGTGCGAGATAGTTTCCAGGCTCAAGATCAAAGGGCAAACGTGGGTCATCCCGCCGCAGGACCAGCTGCTCGGTCATGATTGTCAGCCGGCCACCATGCGGCATCGCATCACGTGCGTTCACTGCCAAGTTCACCAGCACTTGCTCGATCTGACCCGGATCCACCCTCACACGGCCACCTGAGCCATTCGGTCGCGTCACCAGCTCAATACCAGCACCCATCAGCCGTCGAAGCAGCTTGTCAAGGTCGAGCAGGAGCTGGTTCAATGTCGTGACACGCGGCTCAATCACTTGCTTCCGAGCAAATGCCAGGAGCTGATGTGTTAGTGCTGCGGCTCGATCGCTCGCCTTGGCAATCTCCTCAAGATCGGCAGCCAGCTCACTTTCCGGCGATACCTGCTGCAGCGCAAGCTGCGTATAACCCATAATGCCCATGAGGAGGTTATTGAAGTCGTGGGCGATCCCCCCGGCTAGCTGTCCCACGCTTTCCATCTTTTGGGACTGCACCAGCTGCGCTTCGAGCTGCTTGCGCTCCGTGATGTCGCGCATGATCACCGTATAGATTGGCCTGTCGTCGACCGTGACCTGGGAGATAGACGCCTCGATAGGAAACAGCTCTCCGGTAGCGCGCTGCGCTTGCAGCTTGCTGGCCGCCTTTAGTGGCCGCCTTTGCACGCCACTACGGCCGAAGGAGGCAATGTGCCGACCATGACGGTCGCGGTAGGGCTCCGGAATAAAGCGGTCAAGTGTTTGACCTAGCACCTCATCGGCGGTGCACCTGAACATGCCCTCAGCCGCACGGTTGAAAACAACGATTTGTTGGTTCTGGTCCATGCTGATGATTGCATCCATCGCCGAGTCGATAATTCCAGCCAGCTGTGCCTCGTTGCTGCGCAGCGCCTCCTCACGTCGCTTGCGCTCTGTAATATCGACCTCCACCGAGACGGCGTTAACGATCGCTCCCCTCTCGCCGCGGACAGGCACCGCCGAGGCGAGGAGGGTTTTCCGGGTACCGCCACAGGTTGCGATGACGATCTCTTCGTTGGCTACCGTTTCACCACGAAATAGCGCGCGGAGGAGCGGCCACTCCCTCGGCGTTATTCGCTCGCCGGTCACGACTACCTGCCCACTTAGCGCACCAAATTGCGCAGCGTCAGAGTCAACTGGAAAGTCTTCGCCCCATATCCCGCGCGTCGCCGCGTTGGTCTCCAGGATATTGCCGGCTGTATCGGCGATCACCACGCCCACCGGCAAGATCTCCAGCACTGCCTGCAGCCGTTTGCGTTCCATCTCGCTTTGGACGCGAGCCTGCTCGAGAGCCTCCTCCATCCGCTTGCGCTCGGTCACATCCTGAATTAGGCTTAGCACACAGCGCTCGCCACCAAGCGTCACCGAGACAAAGGTCGACTCAACCTCGCGAATCATCCCGGATCTTGGCCTAAGCTGGGAGGGTATGACCTGTCTGGTGCTCGTCGTGTCGAGCATCGCGACCAGCCGCTTGCGGTCGTCTGGGTTTGCCCAAAGCCCAAGCTCCAACGAGGTATGCCCGATTAGCTCGTCACGCGTATAACCTGTGAGCTCCACAAATTGCTCGTTGACGTCGATAAAGCGTCCTGTATCTGCGACGGCAAGGCAGACCGGAAGCGGATTGACGTTGAAGGCCGTGGCGAAGCGCGTTTCGGACTGGCGAAGCGCGTCCTCAACCTCCTGGCGATTAACCAGGAGACGGTTAAGTTGCCGTCCGACCTCGGCAATCTCCTTCGGCCCCTCCAGGGCCAGTCGCGTTGAAAGGTCCCCCTCCGCTGCCGCGGCGGCTGCCGCCGCCAAGCGCTCTACTGGACGCTCGACCCGCCGGCGGAGGAGTGAGGCCAGGCCGCCGACAACTGCGATACCAAGAAGTGCAACCATGCTCTCCCAAAGTGCCTTGGTTCGCGCCGGTGCAAGTGCTACGTCTTTCGGGATGTCGGCGGTCACACGCCAGCCTGTCGCCGGCACAGTGGTTAAGGCCCTCAGCCGCTCCACCCCATCCGCATCCGAGCCCTCTAACGGCCCACCAGACATCCCCACGGGAAGCTGGGCCCCTCGCTCCGTCAGCGACCGACCGATCCAATTCTCGGCTTCCATTGAGCGTGCCGTGATAATCCCATTATTGGTAGCGATAGTGACTGTGAACCCTGTCGGCGTTCCTACCTCTTCTAATGAAGATTGGAAGCGTGCCAGGTCGATCGACACCCAAAGGGCGCCGCGAAAAGCACCGGCTGCATCGCGCAGTGGGTAGGCAACTGCTGAGACCCAGCGATTTGACCATGGGCCAACAAAGGGCTCACTCACAACGGGAGCCGAGGCGGAAGTTACCGGCAACCACCATGGGAGCGAACGAACGGACGTCGGCCCGTTCCTCCTGGACGACATCGCGGAGCAGACGACGTCACCGCCTTGGGTAGTGACACCAATATTAGTGAACTGGGGGTGGACTTCTATGAAATCAGTGAGGAATGGATCGCAGTGTCTGGGGTCGATTGACTGTACGAGTGGTCGCTCACTGATAATCGTCAGCGCGGCCATGGCTTCGTCGAGTAGGTGTTCGGTTTGCAGCGCCGCGATTTGGGCGACAGCCCCTGCCGTCGCATGCGCCCGTTCAACTTCTTCGAGGTGCTCCAAGCGCAGGCCTACTGCTAGCATGGTGGCGAGCGGCAGCGTAACGACAAGCACAAGAGTCCACAGGGACCGGCGTATTGAACACTCCGGAAGCATAGTTATCCTTAGCTGGAGAAAGACGGACCTAAAGATTAGCCCGGCGGGCCGTACTTCGATCGGCGCGGTATCGCCGCATCGATGACAATCGCCAAAGCCGAACGAACGAAGCATGGGACCTAAACGAACATACGCCTGCGCATAGTACTGTACCGAATTCTGGCAGGGTACCACTCCCACTCCCTGCAGTACTTTTTGGTTAATCGAAACTAGACCATGAAAATCACCCTTCCTTTCAGCATTTACGAACCAACCAACGGAGGCTAGGACAGCTGCGGTCCGGAGGCATGCCAAGCAGCACATATCTACCAGGTACAGCTTGGAGGAACGGGATCGTCGCGGCAGCCCGCACCCGTCGCAAGGTTCGACCCGCCCCCCGCACTGCGGCTGCACGCTAATACCCAACCGCTCGCGCGCTCCTCGCGCTCCAGGGTCCCGCTCGTCAGGCGAGCGGGACCCTGCCTTGTTGCTGGGCGAGTATGTGTCCACGCTTAATCTCTTCCGGCCAAACCATTCGGAGATATCCTGCGCATCATGCCACCTCGCCTATTCGTGGCCAATCACTGTGTGCCACACATCACGGCCGCCCGGCGGACGCACTCGGTAACGAAATCGGCCCTTCCGGTTATGAAAAATCCACCTCACTCCATAGCCGACGTCTTAGACTAGACCAATGACGATATTCATTCTGGGAATTGGAACATCATTTGAGA
>JADDQE010000162.1 GCA_016781525.1 bacterium
TTACGACCTCTTTACGAGCCATCCAATCAATGGTATTGTGTAACGGCCGCTTCGCAATTGTCAAGCCTGTTTCCTAATCGAAAAGCACTATAATGGCTGGGACCTTATACCTACAGCTGCTGGGAGGATTACGAATTGCCCAGGATGAGCAAGCTGTGACGGGCTTCGTTTCCAACAAAGCTCGCGCCCTGTTTTGCTACCTCGTGGTTACGCGGCGTGCACACTTACGCTCGGCGCTGGCGGCCTTCTTCTGGGGGGATCATGCGCAGCAGGCAGCGAACGCGAATCTTCGTGTCACCTTATCCAACCTGCACCAGCTCCTTGGTCCGTATCTGACGATTACACGTGATACGGTCGCATTCAATCCGAACCAGCCCTACTGGGCTGACATCGAGCTCTTTCAGCAAACACTGCCAGCCACTTCGGGTACTGGTGAGGTTACTTTAGGACGGCTTCAAGAAGCAGTCGATCTGTACACAGGAGCGTTTTTACAAGGCTTTTACGTCCGTGACGCCCCAGATTTTAACGAATGGATGCTAGCTCAGCGGGAGGAGCAGCGTCAGCTGGCCCTTGAAGGGCTCCATCGGTTGGTTTTAGAATATTCGAGCCAAAACAAAGGCCTAAACGCCATCGCACTGCTGCGTCGACTGCTCGATCTCGATCCCTGGAGTGAGGAGGCCCATCGCGAGCTGATGCGTCTGCTGGCGCGTAAGGGTCAGCGAGATACAGCGCTGATCCAGTACCAGACGTGTCAACGCATACTAGCGGAAGAGCTGGGGGTCGAGCCGACACCGGAAACAACCGAGCTTTACCAGCAGATTCGTGGGGGTGTGTTTAACGCGACGCCGCTGCGCGGGCAAGCAGCGGCGAGCTTGTCGCGGCCACCAACGCCGCTGTTGGGCAGAACAAGCGAAGTAGAGCAGATTAGCGCCTGGTTGATGCAGCCCTCGTGCCGCATGGTAACGCTGTACGGTCCTGGCGGTGTGGGAAAAACTCGCTTGGCCCTGGAGGTTGCCGCCCAGCTGACCGGTACTTTTTCCGACGGGGTGTTCTGTGTCGACCTTGCGCCGCTGATGAGTGCAGACGAGGTAGGTGACATCGTTGCCGAGGCGGTAGCTGCGCTTGCGACGAGTACTGGTAGGCTGCGCCCTAGTGCCGAGGAGGTGCTCCGAGGGCGGCATGTGCTCCTGGTACTCGATAATTTTGAGCATGTTCTGCCAGCTGCGCGGCGGCTCGCACAGCTGCTCGCGGCGTGCCCGAAGCTAACAATCTTAGTCACAAGCCGAGTTGTACTATCCCTACGCGGCGCGCGCAATATGCGGGTGCAACCACTTGAATTACCAGATCTCGAACGGCTCCAGAGCCCTGAGACGTTGCTGCAGAACCCGGCGGTCGCCCTGTTCGTAGAGCGTGCGCGCGCGGTCAACCCATCCTTCCGCCTGGCAGAACATACGACTGAGGCAGTAGTCGAAATTTGCAGGCGGTTGGATGGCCTCCCGCTGGCAATCGAACTGGCCGCGACACGCACTCACGTTCTGCCGCCAGCAGCGCTGCTGGAACGATCCGGCAGTTGGATGAAGCTGTTGACCGGCGGGAGCTGGGATCAACCGTCGCGGCACCAAACGCTCCGGGATGCAATCGCTTGGAGCTATCAGCTCCTGAAGGAACAAGAGCAGCGCCTGTTTCGATGGCTGTGTATCTTCCCTGCCGAATTTACGCTGGCTGCGGCGGAGACAATGTGGGTAGCGATGGGGCAGCCAGGCGTGGCGGGGCTGGATGGCATCACTGTGCTGGTGAACAACAGTCTGCTGATGCTCGTTGATGACCACGATTATGTGGACGCGGGAGAGCCGAGGTTTGCTATGCTGCAGACGACCCGAAGTTATGGCCTCGAACTGATCGAGCTTAGCGGCGAGGCTGTCCCGCGTTGGCATGGAGAGCAAATATGCTCAGAGACTCCGTGCACAATCCCGTCTTAACTTTGGAGCATCTTAGGCGGTCTGATTTGTGGGCAGGCGGCGTCCCTCGAGAATGCCTATTGTGGGTACCTTCAGTTGGGTCATACATGGCGGTCAGCGGAATAACACTTGTGTGGGGGCGCTTAGAGCGGTCGTCGGTGCAGGGCCAACGTACCCTATGTCTTCCCACGCCGTGCGGTTGTTGCCCCGGTCGCCGAGCTCAAAGCTGAGCAGAACACTATCCGATGGACAGATGCTGCAGCCAACTCGTCGGGACATAGGCCCTGAGGTTGGTAATGTAGAACATAGGGTAGGGTCATAGGCACAAGCCAGGACTATAAGATTTTCGATACCTGCTGCGCTCCACTTTCGTCCTCGTTGTCGTCTCGAATATATCTCATCAGTAAAGAGCAATAGTTATGAACAATCTTCCTGCCCAATTCACGTCGCTCGTCGGTCGCGAGCGAGAAGTTGTGAAAGTACGGGGTTTGCTCCGGCGTCCAGAGGTGCGTCTGTTGACCCTCACGGGTCCAGGCGGCATCGGAAAGACGCGTCTCGGTCTTCAGGTTGTGGAAGGATTGCTGCGTGATTTCGACGACGAAGTGTTCTTCGTGCCCTTGGCGTCGATTAGCGATCCGACGTTGCTCGCATCCGTGATTGCACAGACAGTCAACGTGAAAGAGGTCGTCGGGCAGACAGTGCTACAAAGCTTAATGGATGCGCTGCGCGACAAGCGTGCGCTGCTGTTTCTCGACAACTTCGAGCAAGTGCTGGAGGCTTCAGCAGTCGTGGCCAGCCTGCTCCAAGCCGCGCCACAAATGAAGGTGATGGTGACCAGCCGAGCAGCACTGCGCGTGTATGGCGAGCAAGAGTTTCCAGTGCCAGCGCTTGGGCTACCGGACCCGCAGCGGCTCGACGTTGAGGGCGTGGATCACGAAGCGGTTCTAATGCAGTATCCCTCCGTGCGCCTATTTGTCGAGCGTGCCTCAGCCGTCAAGCCGGATTTTGTCCTCAGCAAGGCTAACGCATCTGCGGTAGCTAAGATTTGTTGCCGACTGGATGGGCTGCCCCTCGCAATTGAGCTAGCGGCGGCCCGGGTCAAGCTCCTAGCTCCACAGCTCTTGCTTGAGCGGCTCGATAAGCGGCTAGAGGTTTTGACAGGTGGCATGCGTGGAGTGCCAGAGCGCCAGCGCACGCTGCGCAGCACTATTGACTGGAGCTACCATCTACTCACCGGAGCGGAGCAGGCGCTCTTTCGTCGGCTTGGCGTCTTTATGGGCGGGTGGACCTTTGAGGCCGCGGAGGCGATTTGCAGCACCGATGGCGGCGTGGACCTGGATTTGTTCGATAATCTGGAGTCGTTGCTTGACAAGAGCCTGATTCGACGGGATGAAGGGACGGCGCCGGAGGCCACAAGCCGCTTTGTTATGCTTCAAACAATTCGGGAATACGCGGTCGAGTGTTTAGTGGCGAGCGGGGACGCGGACGTATTGCGGAAGCGCCACGCCGCTTATTTTGTGGACCTGGCCGAGACTGCCGAGCAGCACTTGACAGGATCGCAGCAGGGCGTTTGGTTTGAGCGTTTGGACCGTGAGCATGATAATCTGACTTCGGCACTGCAATGGGCGGTAGAGGCCGGTCATGCGGAGACTGCAGCCCGTTTGAGTGGAGCGCTGTGGCGTTTCTGGCGAATGCGCGGTCATCTCAGCACAGGCCGCCGCTGGCTCGAGGCCACACTAACCGGAAGCCAGGCAGTGCCCGCCGCCCGCCGGCTCAAGGTGCTACTTGGCGCGGCGGTACTGGCGGAACACCAGGCTGATTATGAACGCGCGCTGCCGCTGTTGGAAGAGAGTCGGGCCGTGGCCCAGGAGCTGGACGACACGCAAAGCCTGGCATTCGTCCTCAATGCGCTTGGTAACATCGCGATGAACGAGTGTGACTTTGCCCGGGCGCAGCCGTTGTACGAGGAGAGTCTCGCTCTGCGCAAGCAACAGGGCGACAAGCAAGGCCTACTCCAATCACTCAATAACTTGGGCTGGGCAGCGCTCGAGCAAGGTGACTACGAACGGGCTGGCGCCCTACTGTCTGAGAGCGATGTGCTAGGTCGCCAACTTGGCGATCAAGGTCGCATTGCACGGTCGCTCCATTATCGCGGCATCATCGCTTGCGAACGCGGCGACTACGCGACGGCTCGCAAACACTATGAAGAGAGCCTTGCACTGCGTCAGGCGCTTGACGACAAGTGGGGTGTTGCAGAATCACTGGAGGCCTTCGCTGGTTTGGCTGCACTTGAGCGGCGGCCCGCGCACGCCCTGCATCTTGCGGGAGCCGCCACAACTCTGCGGGCATCGATCGGGGCTCCACTTTTTCCAGTTGGCAAGGTGCGGCTAGATCGGTGGCTCCAAATCGCGCGTGATGCGCTGGGAGCACGGGCCGTGGAACAGGCGTGGGTAGCAGGCCGGGCTTTGTCGCCGGCAGAGGCGCTGGCAGAGACTGAACAGCAAGCGCAGGCTGAGGCGGTCACAATTGCAATCGACACCGAGAAGCAAGCTAATCAGGTCGCCGAGATCACGGACACCGACTACTTCCAAACGTTGAAGCAACAGGCTGGCAAGCTCCGGAAGCGCGGCAAATAACGGGTCCGCAGCCACAGCCCGAGACGTGCTACTGCCTTGAGCCTAGTTATTTCCGGTCGCGGTTGAGCGCGTCCCGATAAGAGTGGGCGCATGGGCCAGCCACAAATCGGTATTGCAGGCCTATGCGGCGAGATACATTTGGTGTCATGCTGCAGCTTGGGTTGCTAGCTTTTTCCAAAACTCCTCGGCGGAGAGTTGTCTCGACAAGCGACAAAGCGGTCAGAGACGTTGCGCTGTGCGCGAACGGGCACAGTTGTTTGGCAGAGGCTTGGACCCGAGCGTCCAAAGGAATGCGGTCGCCCCGCACATCAACATTCAAAGCAGCCTGGTCTGCTCGATTGGCTCCAGGATAAACGCCTGGATCGCGTTCTTCAGCTGAGCTAGCAGTGTAGCTGTTACGCTACCTCTCTTTAGTCACATTGCATCCAATTGGTTTATCACAGCCGCGCACTCATCACAGCTGAGGTTAAGGACGTGGGTGTTCGACCTAGCCTGCTGCAATGTACGCGGCGAGTTACAAGGAATAACGACGAATGGTAGACTCGTTTACGGTTCAATTCGCCAACGGGCGCGCCGCAAAGGCGGTTCAGGTACACAATCTGAATGAGCTCCCAGATGCGCTTGAAGCGCTCGGACTCCGGCGTACCGTCCCCACCATGGTTTTGATCGGTGGTGCGGGTCGCCTTAGCGCAGCCGATCTGGACTGTCTACATCCACTTTTTACTAATGTGATTGCTCCGGTTGTCGAGAGTCTCGGAGCGGGTGTGGTGGATGGTGGTACCGACGCGGGTGTGATGCGGCTCATGGGTCAGGCCCGCGCAGAAGTACAAGGCACATTTCCGTTAATCGGTGTAGCGGCGGTTGGGACGGTTGATCTCCCCGGAAGTCCACAAACATCGCCTTCGTCAGCACCGCTCGAACCCTTCCATACGCACATCGTACTCGTGCCGGGGTCTAAATGGGGCGATGAGGTGGCGTGGATATCGGACGTTGCAGCTGTTCTCGCCGCGGAGGCCCCAACAGTGACCGTGCTGGTAAGTGGCGGCAGGATTGCGTATGAAGATGCGGCGGAAAGTATTTTCGCGCGTCGGCCGGTGATCGCGATCCACGGTAGCGGTGGCACCGCCGACGAGCTGGCGAGTGCCCTCTGTGACGACGCGCCCGATGGCCGTGCACGAAGCTTTGTCGAGTCCGGGTTGCTGCGTGGCTTGGACATTTCGGACAATCCTGACACGATCGTGAAGGTGATCGAAGAACATCTCGTGGTGGAAAAAACATAACGTCCCGGCCGCCGTAAAAGGACTGTTCAATATGGCCGATATATTCATCTCGTATTCACGGAAAGATAAAGGGTTTGTCCAGCAGCTGCACGCGGTGCTCGCGGGCCAGAAGC
>JADDQE010000120.1 GCA_016781525.1 bacterium
CATTTCACAGATAGTGGAAGTATGCTAGCTAGGCTAATTTGTTGTTTGATGGTACCTTTCTCTATCCCTAGCACGTTAAGATAGAGAGAAGGTATGAGCTATCGAGGAACTAGGCGATTAGTCAACATCTCTTCTGTACTTTTGAGGTGATCCTCGGCAACGACGGTTGCCCCGGGCAGCGGGTCAGGCTGATAGGGACAGATAGACCTTACCGGCCGCCCATTCATCGCTGGTTTCCATTGCAAGTGCGGTCACGAGCCGAAGGCAGGAGGCTTCGTTAGGAAACACCCCCACGACGCGCGTGCGCCGCCGGATCTCCTGGTTGAGCCGTTCCAGTCCATTCGTCGTGCGTAAGCGCTGACGATGACTGGCAGGAACGGCAAACACGGTCAAGCCCTCGGGAATAGCTGTTTCTAGCCAGCTCGCGAGCCAGGATGCGGTCTTGCTGTACGTCTGCACCGTCTGCGCGAGCAGCGCCTCAGCGGCCGCACGCGTAGGCGCGTTAAAGATGGCCCGCATGGCCGCCGCGACCTCCGCTTTCAGGTCCTGGCGTGGTACAAAGGCGCCCGCATTCTGCTGGAGGTGAAATTGGCAACGCTGCCAGGGGACGCCGCCCAACACCGCTCTCCGTGCTGCTTGCAGGCCAGTATGCGCATCACTGATGACCAGTTCGACGCCGCATAGACCGCGTTCGACCAACGCTTGGAGGAACTGGCGCCAATGCACTTCCTGCTCGCTACTGGCAACCGACACGCCCAGGAGTGCCCGCTTGCCATCCGGCAGCACCCCCATGGCCAGCAGCACGGCTGCATCACGAACCTGCCCGTCGATCCGCAGCTTTTCGTACCGGGCGTCCAGATACAGATAGCGGGTGCGACCGAGGCGGCGCGTCCGCCACCGGGTGAGACTTTCATCGAGCTGGGCGGCAGCGCGGCTGACCTGCATCGAGTCAAGTTCCACCCCGCAAAGCTGCTCGGTAATCGCCGCCACCTTGCGGGTTGAGACGCCCTGCACATACATTTCGGCAAGCGCGAGGGTGAGGGCCCGTTCGCTGCGCAGCCCGCGCTCGAGAGCGCTGTGATCTGAGCCCCGAATCCTGGTCCACGGCATAGGTTAGAATTTTCATCTACGGGAGGACCAGGACATGAAGAAATCGAGCTTTACTGACGAGCAGATCGTGTACGCCTTGCGGCAGGTCGAGCAGGGTACAACGGCGACCGAGCTCTGCCGCAAGCTGGGGATCAGCGAGCAGACATTCTATCGCTGGAAGAAGCGCTTCGCGGGCATGGGCGTCGCTGAACTCCACCGCCTCCGGCAGTTGGAAGACGAGAACCGCAAGCTCAAGCAACTCGTCGCCGATCTGTCGCTGGACAAGCACATGCTGCAGGAGGTGATCCGAAAAAAGTTGTGAAGCCGGTGCAGAAACGGGAGCTCGTTACGTTTCTGCAAACCGGCTTTCGCATCAGTGAACGACGGGCAGCCGAGGTGATCCAGCTCAGCCGCTCGTCGCTGCGCTATCGCAGCGCGGCACGGGATCAAACCGCGCTCCGGATGCGCTTGCGCGACCTGGCCGCTGCTCGTGTGCGCTACGGCTATCGGCGATTGCACGTCCTCCTCCGCCGTGAAGGCTGGCGTGTCAATCATAAACGGGTCTATCGCCTGTATCGGCTGGAAGGGCTCGGGCTACGCCTCAAACACCGCCGCAAGGGCATCAGCGCCGGACGGGTGGTGGCGCCGCCAGCGACCAAGCCAAACGAGCGGTGGGCCATGGATTTTATGACCGACAGTCTGTATGCTGGACGGCGCTTTCGGATGCTGACGCTGGTCGATACCGCAACGCGTGAATGTCCGGCGATCGAAGTCGGCCAGTCGCTGACCGGGCCGCGGGTGGTCGCGGTGCTCAACCGGCTGAAAGCGACGCGTGGTCTGCCCAACGTCATCTCGGTCGATAATGGTCCTGAGTGTATTTCGAAGGTCTTGGACGCCTGGGCCCACGAGCACGGGATCCAATTAGAATTCAGCCGGCCAGGGACGCCCACCGACAACCCGTATATCGAAGCCTTCAACGGCCGCTTCCGGGATGCGTGTCTGGACCAACATTGGTTTGCATCCCTGGAGGATGCCCGGCAAACGATTGAACGGTGGCGTCTGGACTACAACCACGAACGCCCCCATAGTGCGCTGGGGAATCGAACCCCAGCCGCGGTTCTGGCCAGTTGGACACCCGCCCCGGACGGCCAATTAGGGAAGGGGATAACACAGCCTTTGGAGTGCGCGGGCAGCCGACGGAACGCCGTTTCCTAACCTTACGCCTGGACCAGGATCTGGGTGCGGCTCAAATGGCGCGATTCTCACCGTTTGATTGGAACTTACAATTGGGGCACGTCAGGGCCTCGGTGTACATCTCCACGATGGCAGCGGGCACATCTCGAAGCTGGTCTGGACGTGGGCTAACCGCCGCCCTGCGAAGGTCAGTGACCGCATCCCAGTAGTCCATCACCTGCACCTGGGTATGTCGCAGCCACGCCGTCTTCACCTCATCGTCCCCCCAGGGTCGAGCAAGGCCGCCGTAATAAACAGCTCACGTAGTCCCAGCGCGTGCTGCACTACCGATGCATTAGCGTCAAAAAACGGGGCGACCTTGGTCTCGTCACCCCCAAACATGACCCTCACAACCTCTCGATACGACCCCTCCCGACCTCCCTTGAACGACCGGCCACCCCAGCCACGAGCGGAAGAAACCCCGCGGTCCTAATCAAACCACGTGCGAATGACCGACCCCCCGGTGACGAGGGTGACGAGCGCGCAGATGCCCAGCATGAGAAGCTTCTCATCCGTGACGTTGAGATGGCCCGTTTGGTCTGTCTCCTTAATCACCTCGAGCAGGTACTTGACGGTCAATGTGGCACTGAAGGCCGAGATGCCCGTTACCCCAAGGTACAGGAACAGTTGCTCGATCGCAATATCCATCGGCGGCCTCCTCCCTACGTCTCCAGATTACCCAGAATTACTCGGCACAGTACTGCGCAAGCGTGGCAAGGAGGCGGTCGACGTCGAGCGGCTTCGGGAGAAAAACGTCGATGGCGACACGTTTCGACGGTGCGTCCGCCGCATGCGCCGAAAAGACCACGACCGGAATGTTAGCGAGCGATGGGTCGGTGGGAGGCTCACGGCGAAACTCTGCCCCGTTCATCACCGGCATCATCTAATCGAGCAGGAGCATACACGGACGCAGACCGGCGGGCAGCTGCGTTAACGCGGCCTGTTCGTCCGGCGCTGTTACCGCCTGATAGCCCTCATCCTCAAACAGTAGCACAAGCATACCGCGCGTTGCGTCATCGTCCTCGACAACGAGCACCTGGCAGGTGGTGGTTCGACGTGACATGCCGCATCCTGCAATGAGTTGTAGTGGTTGAGGCGAAGCCGGCGTTGCTGATGCCTCCCCAGCACAGACGCCACCACGCAGCACCACCCACGAGCGGGTCCGACCATGCTTAGGGTGCCTTCGGATCAGAGCTCGTGAGCACGGCACCGCTTTCCACGATCTCGTAGCGTCCCTTACGCACCTGTCGAACATCCTTGCCATCGGCGGTGTACAACCTGGGTTGCCCAGCCATGGTCGCCATGTGTCCGCCGAGTGCCTGCCTCCGTGTAAACGACGTCCATATCTCGATTTCCAACTCGTTCCCGTCAGGATCCCTAGCAATGAACGACCCGGTCTTGCGGTGTGTTTGCCGCTCGTTTCGCATATTCCCTCCTACGCCACAGGCTGAACGTTCCACATCAATCCTTAGCCACAGCTTTGCGCCCATTGCCGGCTTCACCAGGGCGCCTATTTGAAGGTCATCTGCAAAGCATCTCCTCCTTCAGGCCAACGTGGTTGTTTGACCATTGTGTTCAGTGTGATCGATGCTAACGCGGCGCTTGGCCGCCCTACCGCTGCCGCATCCACATAGGTCAATTTCTTTTAGTGGTACACGCTACTTGTTCGAGATGTCGCCGGCTCGCTGTTCACGTCCCTCAGCTTGGTGTGTCTGTTGGATTAACTCACGCATTGGGGCACGCTGGTCTTTGGTTAAAGGGAACGAACGTGGCCCGAGCATCACCGTGACCTCACTCGCTGCAGCCATCGCTTCAAATGTCGCGAATGGTAGCGTCATCGATATTCCTTCCGGGCTGGAAAACGGAGGACTATGCTCCTCGACCCGCGTGTACTCCGGCTGGTCTTCAACAACACGCTGCCCGTCAAACGAAATGGTTATGTGATGGTCGGATTGAGACAGGTTGCCCTTGTCGTAGGACTGGAACCTGAGCCACACCTCGTAGGGTATGGCAAGCCGCTTGCCGGGCACGACATAGTTGACTTGCAGTGTCAGTTTGCTCAGCTCCGGAACAGGCTGCAGGAGTATCTCGCCTGTTCCACCGCTCCAACGGTCGTACAGGGAGGCATAGTACTATAGTGTCCCCCGTTGTCAAGACACTCAAGGGACGAGTTTTAAGGGAGACTCCACTCCTTTCCGGCTATACACTTCCACCGGGGTCCGATAGCCGACCGCTTGATGCACCCGCTCGTGATTGTAGAACGCCATGTAGTGGCCGAGCCGCAGCCGGGCCTCGCGGGGGTTCCCGTAGTCGTGCAAATACACCTCCTCAATCCGGTGTTTAATGGCGACTTCCTCCGGTGCGGGCGGCGCCGGCACATAATACAGACTTGAGCGGTTCAGGCTCAGGAGCTCCGCCTGGGTCCGCAGGGGCACGTCGGCCGCAGCACGGTCGAGCAGCGCCAGCCGATCAGCCCGGGTCATGACGGCAGCTTTTTTTTCCGTCGGGGCAATAGCCACGTACAAGGCAGCGTGGTAGACTGCCGCCACCGCATTTCGACGCAGCGGAGGACAGCATGCGTACGGCCAAGGTCTACCCGAACGTCACGAAACAGATCTTCCATCCCGAGCTTTCCCACTGCCCCAGCTGTGGCACCCGGTTGCGCCGCTATGCGACCGTCTCCACCCGGACGGTCGTCACGCTCGACGGCGTGCTGCGGGTCGTCCACTGTGGCTACCGGTGCCCGCAGCCCGCGTGTCCCACCGCCGCCCGCCCCTACCGCAGCACGCTGGCCGACGGCCTGGCCTTGCCTGGGTTCACCTTCGACCTCGACGTCATCTTGTTGGTTGGCCAGCTGCGCTTGGCCCAGCACCAGACGGTCGACCAGGCCCACGCTGCGGTGCAGGCGCGGCTCACCCCGTTCGGGGTGACCATCTCGCGGCGCGAAATCTTGTACCTCTTCGATGCCTACTGTACCCTACTTCGCACCAGCCAATCGCTTGCGGCCGACCACGCATGGCAGGCGCACACCCGCGCCAACGGCGGTGTCATCATCTCGATTGATGGGATTCAGCCGGATAAAGGCAGTGAGACGATCTACCTTGTCCGTGACGTGATGACCGGTCGGCTGCTCGCCGCTGAGAACGTCCGGATCAGCGACACGGCCACCATGACCGCCCTGCTGCGTCCGATCCGTGACCTCGGTGTGCCCGTCGTCGGCGCCGTCAGTGATGCCCAGGAGTCGCTGCTCCAAGCCATCGCAGCCCTGTGGCCGGACGTCCCGCATCAAGTCTGCCAGTTTCACTACCTCCGTGAGGCGAGCCGCCCGATGTACGACGTGGACCGGAAGGTGCGCAAGCAAATCCGCAAGGCCATCCAGCAGGACGTCCGCACCGTGCGTCGGCACCTGGAAGCCCAGGCCGCCAAGCTGGACGTGACCACTGCGGACGACCAGCGCACGGTGGCCCAGTTCCAGATCCTTGACGACTACGCCCTGGCCGCGCAGACCGCGCTCAATCTGGACGCGCTCCAACCCTTCCAGTACGCCAGCCCTGCCGTGGATGACGCGCTCACGGCC
>JADDQE010000019.1 GCA_016781525.1 bacterium
ATCGCGCTCAGCTCGCTCGGACCCTCGGCCTACCTAACACACGAGCTTTGTGCGAGCAGCTTTGGTCGCACGGCGCCATCTATAAGCGTGCGGACAGCTCCAGCGATCAGCTCGAGCAGGCCGGCCAGGTTTGGCCCCCATCCTCGGCCTGCGCTGAGTGAGCGGCAATCTGTTTGAGCCGGCAAGTGCTGCTACACCGTCCGCTCGAGCCCCGCGGGAGGCTCTTCGGAGCCCTCAGCATTCTCTGCGGCAGAGTGAGCCGCGTCGTAGAGCGCCTGGGCAAGGCCGTGCATCTGTACCGCATCCTGCTGGGCCTGCTCCATCATCCGGCGCAGCCGCTCAACGCTCGCCTGTAGTCGCTCGAAGTGCACTTGCATTCGGAGCAGCGCAACCTGCTGTTGTTCCGCCGGGGTGAGGTCGTCGTAGTTCATGGCGTCCCCCTTTTGACGTGGATATACTTAACAACGTAGCGCTTGGCTCGAACGATACGCGTCCCCGTGGCAGCCTCACCTGCCGGCTACTGCCCGGCGCGCCTGGACCAATGGACGGGAGCTGCAGCGCCATCGGTAGGTATCAGGCTTCAACCGCAAGCTATCCGGCGTCGGCCCTCATCGCTAGCCCCTAGCCAAACCGGCCGGTAATATAGTCCTCGGTTCGCTTGTCCTTGGGCTGGTTAAACATGTCGTCGGTCGTGCTATCCTCAATGATCTCGCCCAGCAAGAAAAAGACGGTACGATCCGAGGCGCGCGCCGCCTGCTGCATGTTATGGGTCACGAGCACGATGGTGTAGTCGTGCTTGAGCTCCATTAGCAGCTCTTCGATCTTGAGAGTAGCGATTGGGTCGAGCGCCGACGCGGGCTCGTCCAGTAAAATAACCTCGGGCTGGACCGCCAACGCACGCGCGATGCACAGCCGCTGCTGCTGGCCGCTTGAGAGCGCAAGCGCCGACTGCCGTAGCTTATCCTTGACCTCGTCCCACAACGCTGCGCGCCGTAGCGACTGCTCGACCACTTCGTCCATCTGGACCTTCATGCCCAGGACCCGCGGGCCGAACGCGATGTTCTCATAGATCGATTTGGGGAATGGATTGGGCTTTTGGAAAACCATGCCGACCATGCGGCGCAATCCGACCACGTCCACCGTAGGCTCGAGAATATTGACCTCGTCGAGCAATATCTCGCCCTCGGTGCGCGTCCCCAGAATCGTGTCGTTCATGCGATTTAAGCAGCGGATAAACGTCGATTTACCGCAGCCTGACGGCCCGATCAGTGCTGTGATCGAGCGCTCGCGGATCGGCAGCGTGCAGTCGAAGAGCACCTGTTTGGGACCATAGTAAAAATTAAGGTGCTTGACGTCGATCTTAATCGCGAGGTCATCCTGCGGCCGTCGCGTCGGCTGAACACTTATTCGAGGCGTTTGCGTCATCTGATGCTCCACTCTCACAAGCAGGTCGGCGTTCCGCTCTGCGTGTGTAGTGTGCCATGGCTTGCAGCGCAACGCAAACACCACCACGTTCCACAGCCCCGACTGGGACACGACAGGGACTAGCCGAAGCGACCGGTGATATACTCCTCCGTCCGCTTATCACGCGGATTTGTAAACAGCTGATTCGTATCGCCGTACTCGACCAACGTGCCAGCGCGATCGCCGTCGATCATAAAGAAGGCAGTGTTGTCCGAAGTGCGCGCGGCCTGCTGCATGTTGTGCGTCACGATAACAATCGTGTATTTCCGCCGCAGCTCGAACATAAGCTCCTCGATCTTAAGCGTCGAGATCGGGTCGAGCGCGGATGCCGGCTCGTCCATCAAGATGATCTCTGGCTCGACCGCGAGTGCACGCGCGATGCACAGCCGCTGCTGCTGCCCACCGGACAATCCAAGCGCCGATTGTCGCAGCTTGTCCTTGACCTCGCTCCACAGCGCCGCTCGGCGCAAACACTGCTCGACCAGCTCGTCCATCTCCGTTTTCGAGCCCTGCCAGCCGTTAATCCGCGGTCCGAAGGCGATATTGTCGTAGATCGACTTCGGGAACGGGTTGGGCTTTTGGAAGACCATTCCGACATAGCGTCGCACCTCGACGACGTCGACATCGTCGCTGTACAGGTTGCGACCATGGAACAGCACCTCGCCCTCGACCCGTGCCCCCGGCACCAGATCATTCATACGATTGAACGCGCGCAGGACCGTGCTTTTTCCACAGCCCGACGGGCCGATCAACGCGGTGATCTTCTGGGGCTCGATCTGAAGATTGATGTTCTTCACCGCACAGAAGTTCCCGTAGTAAATGCTCACGTCACGCGCTTCCATAGCCCATTCGTGGCGCTGCTCGACCTGCTTCCGGGTCGCAAAGCGGGGTTGGACCTGCATCTGGATCATAATTAAAGACTCTTTCGGAAGCGATTCCGGAGAATCACCGCCACTGAATTCAGTGTCAACAGAACACCAAGCAGGACCATGATCGCGGCCGCGGCAATGTTTTTGAACTCAGGCTGCGGCTGTGACGTCCAGTTATAAACCTGGATCGGCAGCACCGTGAAGCGCGAGAATGGCCCGTCGGGATTGACGACGATATAGGTCGACGCACCAATAACAATCAGCGGCGCCGTCTCGCCAATCGCCCGTGACATCGCCAAAATATTGCCGGTCAAGATGCCTGGAAAGGCAATCGGCAGCACATGATGCCAGATCGTCTGCCACTTCGTCGCGCCTACACCGTAGCTCGCTTGTCGGATCGAGTTGGGCACCGCACGGATCGCTTCCTGCGCGTTGATGATGATCAGTGGCAGGATAAGGAGCGCCATCGTCATGGCAGCAGACAAAATGGTCCGGCCGTTGGGGTTGTCGATGCCAAAGACTTGGCCGCTCGTCACTGGTCCAAGCGCGCGTACAAAAATCGACAGGCCAAGCATCCCGTAGATAATCGACGGTACGCCCGCCAAGTTATTGATATTCGTTTGGATGATCTGGTTGATGCGGCTCCGCGAGGCGTACTCTTCGAGATAGATCGCGGCGCCCACGCCCAGCGGCAAGGCGATGGCAATCGTGATCATGATGACCCACAAGGAGCCAAGCAGCGCCGTGCGCACACCCGCTAACATTGGAGTGCTTGACATTGGCGTGGTGATAAAGCTCCAGTTGATCCAGGAGCGGAACTGCAGCCGTGCATCCCGATATTTCTCAGCCACCTCGGCCTGAATCGCCGCGCGGTTCAAGAGCGACTCGGTCAACGTCCAGCTTCGCTCGACGCGCTCCCTGGCGACATCCTCGAGCACCACCGTCCAGACCTCTTCCTTGGTCCGCTCTGCGAACGGGCTTTGGCGATCCAGATTGCGGAAGCGTCCCGACGTTAGATGCTCCTTAAGAATCGCGATGAGCTCTTCCTTTGAGACGTCGCTCAGCGGTCTATTTTGCAGCAGCTGCTCGGGCGGCTTGCGGTATTCCAGCGCGACATAGCCGAACGCGCTGTTGACAATATTGAAGAGTAGCAGTACCAACGCGGTTAGGCCGATTAACAATGAAGACAGGAACATGGTCTGATAGACGCGGCCTTTGCCTCGCCGGGCCTTGACATTGCGCTTGAGCGCGTCGCCGGATGGCAGCCGTTTGTGCGCAAGGCTCGGCATTTGCGTGTGCTCCATGCTCATTCGTAAACCTCGCGGAACCGGCGCACAATGCGCTGGCTGATGAAGTTAAGCGTGAGGGTCATCACAAACAAGGTCAGGCCGATTGCGTACAAGCTGGTGTAATCGATCGAGCCATAGCTAATATC
Organism: bacterium; assembly: GCA_016781525.1. Taxonomy (GTDB): domain Bacteria; phylum Chloroflexota; class Chloroflexia; order Chloroflexales; family Kallotenuaceae; genus LB3-1. The sequence goes on from JADDQE010000019.1 coordinate 3,769, forward strand.
ACCACCACTGATCCGGGCGATATGTCCAGTCATGGTTTCGGCGCCCTCGAAGGGGTTGAAGGTCAGCTTCGAGCCGGCGCCGGCCGCAATTGCCACGATCATCGTCTCGCCAATCGCGCGGGAAACGCCGACGATAAAGGCCGCTACGATCCCGGATAACGCCGCCGGCACCACGATGCGTGTCGCCACCTCAAAGCGGGTCGCACCCAGTCCATAGGCGCCTTCACGTAGCGCCCGTGGCACGGCGCTCAAGGCGTCCTCGCTCATTGAGCTAATGATCGGCGTGATCATAATGCCCATCACGAGGCCCGCCGAAGCGGTGTTATAAATCTCCACGGTATCCCGGCCGAAGATCGCGCGGAGCACCGGCGTCATGAAGGTGAGCGCGAAGTAACCGTAGACCACCGTGGGAACACCCGCCAGCACTTCAAGAATTGGCTTGAGCAGCGCACGCCGCTGTGGTGTTGCGTACTCACTGAGATAGATCGCAGCAAACAGACCGAGTGGCAGCGACACACACATCGCTATGAGCGTAGTCATGAGGGTCGCGTTCAGCAGGGGCGCAATCCCGAACTCGCCAATCGTCGGTTGCCACTGCGTCCCCGTAAAGAAGTCAATGAGACTAACTCGGTCGTCGCGAAAAAAAAGCAACGCTTGATCCAGCAACACAACCACGATACCGATGGAGGTCAAAACCGAGATAGCGCCACACACAAACAAAAGGCCGTGCATCACAACCTCGCCAGGTCGCGCTCGCTTTTGGAGCAGATCACGTGTCGTGGTCCGCTGCCTGGCCGCCAACTGCACTCGTCCTCGCACTCCGATATTTACCTGCTCGTGCATGCTTGCTCCTCGTCAAGTGACGGACTGCCAAACCCCGTGTTCTGTAACAGGGGAAGGATGCGGAGGACCTGCCCCGCATCCTTATCGATCGGGCCTCGGTTACTCGTCCGCCTTAGCGACCCTGGGCATCCAGCCAATGCTGCTTCGCCGTATTCAGCGCCTCGGCACTGGCGGGGAAGTAACCGACATCCTCGATCTCGTCGTTGACGTTCGTCAGGTAGAAGTTGATAAACCCGGCAACCTGTGGCTTGCTCTTCATAATTTCCGCGTCCGAGTAGATGAAGAGCGGCCGGCTCAGCGCGTACTCGCCCTTCTCGGCTGTTTCCTCGTTCGGCTGCTTGCCCTCGACCAAGATAGCCTTGAGCCGGTCTTCGTTTTCCTGGTAGTACGCAAAGCCAAAGAAGCCGACTGAGTAGGGGCTCCCTTCGATTCCCTGTACGAGGACGTTATCGTCCTCGCTAGCCTGAACGTTCTGCGCGTTCAGCAGCTGGGCGTAGGCCGTATCCTTCTTTTCCTTGTACTGCTTGTTGAAGACCGCTTCGGCAAAGAAGTCAAAGGTTCCGCTGTCGGTGCCTGGAATGAAGCGCTTGATCGGCTCGTTCGGGAAGTTGGGGTCGATCTCGTTCCAGCTTGTCGCGGTGGAAAAAACTTGCCGGAGCTGTTCCATGGTCAGGTTATTCAAGAAGGTGTTGTCGGAGCTGACCGCTACCACGATCGCGTCGGTACCGACGCGGAACTCAATCGGAGTGCGCGCCGGGGAAAGCTGGGCACAGTTCTCGGCTTCTTCTGGCTTGATTGCGCGGCTAGCATTCGCGATGTCGATCTCACCCGACTTGCAGAAGCGCTCGAAGCCCGCGCCCGAGCCAATGCTGTCGACCGTCACGTTGCCGCCGAAGCCTTCTTGATGGAAGCGCTCGGCCAGACGCTGGCTTAAGGGAAAGACCGTCGAGCTACCCGCGGTGATGACGTCGCCGTTGAGAGCAGCGCCGTCAACCTCGGGAAGCTCGATAACAGCGGACGCGGTACCCGACTCTGCTGTCGCCGTTGCCGGCGCAGCGGCTCCGGGCTCACTCTGGGCCGCCTCTGCAGTGGCAGCCTGCGACGCACCCGCAGCTGCGGGTGTTGTGGCCCCTGTCGTTCCGGTATCTGATGTGCTCCCACAGGCGGCAAGCCCACTCACAAGCACAAGACCGACAATTAGCGTTCGAAACGCTCGGAACATGAACCTATCCTCCTGATAGACGTTTTGTCTCATTCGCACACGCATTAGTTCATGACAACCGTAACAGGACG
>JADDQE010000161.1 GCA_016781525.1 bacterium
TGTATCGGCGGCCTCAACCGTCCCACGGTTATGTGTTATCAGGATGAACTGCGTTTGTTGCGCGAGCTCGAGTAGGGCTTCACGAAAGCGCACAACATTCGCCTCGTCAAGCGCAGCATCGACCTCGTCCAGCATACAGAACGGGCTGGGATTAACGGTCAGGATCGCGAACAACAGGGCAGCCGCAGTCAGCGCACGTTCGCCACCAGATAGCAGCTGTAGGTTGAGCTGCCGTTTGCCAGGCGGCTGGGCAATAATATCAATGCCGTATCCGTCACCGCTCTCACTCTGGAGCAGCACGAGCCGCGCTGTTCCACCACCAAAGAGCTGCGTAAACGTTCGACCAAACTCCCGGGCCACCGCCGAAAAAGTCGCCTCGAAATGTTCCTGCATGACTTGGTCCAGCTGACCGATCGCGGTGCGTAATGTCGCTGCCGCCGAGCGGACATCGCTCAGCTGGGCGGTTAAAAAGGTATGGCGCTCCTGAGCGGTAGCGTACTCTTGTGGCGCGAGCGCGTTGACTGGTCCCATGCGCTTCAAACGACCGCGCAACTGCTCGATCCGCTGAATCAATGTATCCGGGGACATGTCTTCCTGTTCCCCTCGCGAGTCACCCGGCAGGCGGGCAACCATTAGTACCTCGACGTCGATATTGTCCTCGGCTGCTCGCTCCCATAAGCTATCGCGCTCGGAGCGAAACCGCTGCAACGGAATCGCTGCCTCGGCATGGGTAGCCTCCGCCGCGAGCGTTTGCTCGGTCAGCTCGCGCTCCCGAGCCTCCAAGACTTCGAGCGAGCGCTCGTGCGCAATCAAGCCGGCTTGAGCAGCTCGGAGTGCTGCGCTTTGCTCCGCAAGCTCCGCCTCTAACAACCGAGCCTCACGCTCTCGCGACGCTGCCTGCTGCGCAAGCTGTTCCCGCTCGGTCACAAGCCGCTGCAGCTGCTCTCCAACCTGCGTTCGCTCGGCTACCGCTCGCTGCGCCACCTGCTGCTGTGTACGCAGCTCAGTCGAGATCGCCCGCACATCGGACTCCAAGCGCGCCACCGCTGCGCGCCGCTCACGCAGCGCGGCCTCATCCGCTCCTGCGGCTGCCGTGTGTGCGTCAAGCGCCGCCTCCGCCTGCTCAGCCTCCGCCCGAGCCACATTCTGCACGGCTAGCGCATCGGCAAGGGCAGCGTTCACCTGAGCCACCTGCTCGACCAGCTGCGCCTGCTCGTGTTCAAGCTCAGCGTCGCGTCGACGCAATGCAGCAAGCTCATCTTCAGCTCGGTGGTACTCGCGGCGCCGCGTTTCGGCGTTGCGCTGGGCAGTCTCTCGACTGCTACGCGCCTCACGCAGTGCTGTCTCGGCTTGCCGAATCTGCAGCGACAAAGCGTCGATCTGTTGAGTGAGAGCCGCCCGTGACGCCTGATGCCGATCGACGGCTTCGCGTGTGCGGGTAAGCCGTTCCGGCAGCTCCCGCAGCTCACGCTCGCGCCGCAGTGTCCCGCTTTCCTTGGTAGCGGCTCCACCACTTACAGCGCCGCCAGTGGCGATTTGCTCGCCGCCTAGGGTTACAATCGTCCAGCCCGCTTCCAGCTCAGGAAGCACCCGACGTGCAGCTGGGAGGTCGTCGGCAATCAGCGTACGGCCGAGTAAGTAGCTCCGGATCGCCGTATAGCGCTCGTCGACGTCGACCAGATCGGCCGCGATCCCGCGCATTCCAGCGCTGCGGGGCGCCGACAAGCGGCGACCCGCTCTGAGCGTATCCAGAGGTAGAAAGGTTGCGTGCCCCGCACTGGTTCGCTTAAGCTGTGCGATTGCCGCCTCGGCATCAGCCCACGTCCCGACAACGATCTGTTGCAGCCGTGCCCCCAGTGCCACTTCAATCGCCGTCTCAAGCTCGGCCGGAACTCGTAATAGCGTCGAGACAAGGGCAAACCCAGCCCGGCCCTCGCGCTCGGCCCACTGCATTGCGGCCCGAACTCCCGCGAATGCACCTTCATACGAGCGAGCCAGGCGTGCCAGGGCATCATAGCGCGCCTGTAGCCCGTTATGCTCGCGCTGTGCCGCGGTAACTTGCTCGTCACAGCGCTCGCGCTCCCGGCCGAATTGATCGAGTGTGGTACGCAGCCGCTCGGCAACCTCAGCCGACGACGTAATCGCGTTCTCAGCCGTCACTACGGCCGCCTGTGCCGCTTCGACGGCAGCGCCAAGCGTCGCAGAACGCGCGAGCCCCCCTTCGAGGGCCGTGCCGAGCTTAGCGCGCGCATCGGCCACCGTGGCGACCCGCCGTTCCAGCTCAGCCTGGCGTGAACGCTCTGCATCGACCAGTCCGGAGGCGCGAATCATCGCCTCGCGACAAGCTGCGAGCGTAGCTTCGACTATGCGTCGCGCAGCTGAAACACGTTCGGCAGCGGCTTCAGCGCCATGAAGCGCCTCGGAGGCGGTGTTGAGCGCAGTCCGGAGCGCGTCTGACTGGGTACCCAGCTGCTGTATCTGCGCCTCTGCGCCTTCCAGGGCAGCCCGGAGGTCATCATCCCGCCGCTGAAGATCGGAGTGTTGTCGCGCAAAGCCACTTACGCGCTCGACCGCGACCGCCAGCTCGCGCGCAATCGCGTCGAGCCGACGCCGAAGCTCAGCCTCGGCCTGACGCTGCTGCTCAACGTCCAAGCGACGTCGGCGTAAGGCATCGCGGTCAGTCAGTAACTGCTGAGCAGCCTGCGCACGGGCGGCGCTCGCCGCGCTCAGATCCCGGGCAGCACGTGCCTCGGCGGCCTCAGCTCCCATCAGTCGTTCGGCACCCGCGGCCCATTGAACCGCGTAGAAGTGACGCAGCAGCGCTTGGAGCTCCGCGTCAACCGCACCCACCGCCTCGGCATCGCGTGCTTGACGCTTTAGTATTCGCAGCTGGGGCTCGATCTCGGCGACTAAGTCGTTCAAGCGCAGCAGGTTCGATTCGGTTTCGCGCAGTCGGCGCTCAGCTTCCTGCTTCTTCGCCTGATACGGGCCGATCTCCGCCGCATCCTCAAGCAAACGCCGCCGATCCTCCGGCTGCAGCGCCAGCGCCGAGTCAACCAGACCTTGATTAATCAGGGTGTAGGACGAGCCGAGGGGAGCAACGGCATCGGCTACGTCGCGCAGCCGAACCTGGGCACGATTAAGGGTGTATTCGTTCTCACCGTTGCGGTACGCCCGTCTGCCGATTGTTACCTCGTCATACGGAAGGGGCAGCAGCCGATCGCTGTTATCGATCGTCAGATAGACCTCGGCGAAGCCCATTGGCGCACGGCCCTTGCCGCCGCCAAAGATCAGGTCCTCAGTACGCTTCGACCGCAGATTGGCGAAGCTTTGCTCCCCTAGCACCCAGCGCAAGGCATCCGCTACATTTGATTTTCCCGAGCCGTTAGGTCCGACAACTGCAGTTACGCCTGGTGGAAACTCAAAGACCGTTCGCTGAGCGAAGGTCTTGAAGCCGTAAATTTCAAGTCGTTTGAGATACATCGGGTCGTGGTTATTGTGCTGCTAGAACGGTGATTATAGCAGCTGTTATGAGGTAAGCTGGGAAGACCGCGTTTTGCCGATCCCAGCCAGGCGCTTTGATTGCTCGAGCCGGCAGGGTTCGGTCGGCTCCTGGAATCCTTGATCGCCCACAGACACAGGTCCGCACGACGAGATCCTCGCATCAACTCACGCGCAGCCACCTGCTGGCTGGATAATACCAGAAAGAAAGGGGCTTGGAGGCCGCTCGGGAGCTCCCTGGATTTGACGCACAGTTGGTGGCTGGAGCTACTGATTGGGCAGCCTAGGCACGATCAACAACCGCCCGGACGTTTTCGGCCTGCCCGCTTTCGCGGCCGAGCTGCAGCGAGTAGAGCCGGCTGTATAGGCCGCCGAGCGCCATCAGCTCATGATGGCTTCCTAGCTCCACGACCTCGCCACCCTCCAGCACCACAATGCGGCTGGCAATCTGAACGGTTGAAAGCCGGTGCGCAATGACAAACGTCGTCCGCCCCTGCATCAAGCGCTCCAAGGCCTCCTGAACCAGCGCCTCAGACTCGGCATCAAGGGCCGAGGTTGCCTCGTCTAAGATCAGGATACGCGGATTCTTCAGCAGGGCTCGGGCGATTGCGACCCGCTGACGCTGTCCGCCAGAGAGCTTAACGCCGCGTTCGCCGACGACCGTATTGTAACCATCGGGGAGCTCGACGATAAACTGATGGGCGTTCGCAGCCTTCGCCGCGCTGATCATCTCGGCCTCGGTCGCACCGTGCTTGCCGTACAAGATATTGTCGCGGATCGACCCCGAGAAAAGCAGCGTCTCTTGGGGGACAATCCCGATTTGCTCACGGAGCGTATGCAGCTTAACGTCACGCAGGTCATAGCCATCGATGCGAATCGCGCCGGCGGTTGGATCGTAAAAGCGCGGGATCATGTTGACGAGCGTTGTCTTACCCGCGCCGCTCGGCCCTACCAGCGCCAATATCTCGCCGGGCATGACATGGAGGTTGATTCCACGCAGGACCCACCCTGCCTCCTCGCCATCGTACGCAAAGTCAACCTCGTCGAAGACAATCTCGCCCTTGACCGGTGGCAGCGGGACGGCATCGGGCTTGTCTTCGATGTCAGGCTTTGTATCTAGGATCGCAAAGACCCGCAGGGTTGCGCCTAACGCCTCCTGCAGCTGGCTGTACAGCCCGGTGAAGGTCCCGAGCGAGGCGGCGATCGTACCGGAGTAAATCAGGAACGAGCCGAGATCGCCGGGGCTGATCCGTCCAGCCAGCACCTGCTGCCCGCCATACCATAGCACAAGCACAATCGCGGTAAAGCCCAGGAACGAGACGATAGGCAAAAATGTTGCCCGCACTCTGGTCCGACGCATCGAAGTTTGAAATGCCTCTTCGATAGCCTGCCGAAAGCGCTTGATCTCGTACGGCTCCCGCGCGAACGATTGAACCACGCGAATGCCGGCAACGGTCTCTTCCAACACCGCCGTCGCATTCGCCATACGGTCCTGCACCTCGGTGGAAATGCCGCGGATCCGGCGGCCAAAGAAAATGCCTGCCAGCAGCATTGCCGGCACAACCGACATCGTTAGCAGCGTGAGCCGATCGCTGAGGAAGAACATAAACGCTAGGCCGCCGCCGAAGGTAATCAGGTTCTGCAAAAAGGTGGCAACATTAACCGTCACCACATTTTGAATGGTCGTCACATCATTAGTAACGCGCGAGGTAATCTCGCCGACGTGCCGGTCGTTAAAAAATCGCAGTGACATTCGCTGAATATGGGCGTAGGTCTGCAGCCGTAAGTCGGCCATAACGCGCTCCCCTACGAAGGAGAGCAGATAGCTCTGGGTAAAGTTGAAAAGTGCTTGCAACACAAACACCCCCAGCATAACGATCGCGACCCAGTTGAGCACGCCACCGCGGAACTGGGGCGGATTGCGCTTGAGGACGTTTGAGTAAAACTCGCCGACAAACCCGAAAACGGTAGAGCGGCCCGAAGCCGTCTGACCGGAGACTGCGTCGATCAGCAAGCCCGCGACGAGCGGCACCATCAGGCCCAGTACACTGGAAATAAACAGGCATGTAATGGCGACCGCCAGACGCTTGCGGTACGGCCTGACGTAGGCGAAAAGGCGCCGCCAATTAATGATCGTGACGGCTTCGAGGCCATTTCGTTGCAGGTCACTAGTGCTCGTATCGTCGTGGGCAGGCCCTTCTAATTGATACGTCGTCGCGTCGGCCACACCACGCTCCTTCTCATCATCCGTGATCTAAAGATACAACCGATACTGGACACAAGCAACTCTTGCGCCAGGCACGTAATAATCGTAAACACGCACAAGGAGGGACGGCTCAGCGGCGTCCCCATACGCATCAAGCTAAGAGACGACAAATGGAAGCCCT
>JADDQE010000165.1 GCA_016781525.1 bacterium
CTGATCGCTGGATGTGTCGCGAATATGCCTTCGTAGAGCCTGGGAGGCGTTGGATCGGCAAGGTTTTGCCGTGCCAGCCGCACAAACGTTGCGCGAAATGCAGCGGGGTCGCCAGTTGCGGTGATCGCAAAGCGGTCGGCCTCACGCTCCCATTGCCGCGAAAGCCAATTCTGAGCCGGCAAGAGCGCGATGCCTGCAAGTGTTGCAAGCAGCATGATGAGGGGCAGCCCCGCAATGTCGCCTTGACCATGAATGCCCCATGCTGGGAGCAACCAACCCAACGCAATATATAGTGCCCAAAGGCCAAGCGGCGCGCCGATTACCATGAGCAGCAGGCCCTTCCAAACGTGCTGACCTCGCCAATGACCAAGCTCGTGCGCCAAAATGGTCAACAGCTCATCCTCGGGATATTCCCGTAACAATGTGTCGTAGACCACTACGCGCGTCGCACCTCCGATACCGGTAAAGTACGCGTTGCCCTCGTTGCCTTGCGTACTGGCATCGATGACATAAACCTCGTCGATCGGGATGTCTACGCGTTGCCCGAGCGCAATAATCTGCGCTCGCAGCCCTTGATCTTCAAGCGGGCGCTGCGTGAAAAAGAGCGGGGTGATAACATACGGCGCTAAATATGTAATCAACAAGGTGCCTGCGGAGGCGCCCATGGCGGCAAGCAGCCACCAGCGTGTCGGTGCCACCCGGATAAACCAGTAAAGCCCCTCGGCCATAACCAATGTCACAACCAGACCCACCAGAATCTCTTTAGCCTGGCGAACGAGCCAAGCCGGCGTTGTTTCATTGGACAAACCGTAGGCGCGCCGCAGTGCCAGTCCGGCGTAGGTGATTGGGCCATTCACCAGCGCTGTACCAATCACAAATACGGCAGTGAACAGCGCGACTAAGAGCCAAGGACTGGCGGTAACGTGTAGCTCGAGCCAATCCCGCAGACCGCTGCTCCATCCCTGACGGATAAAAAACCACCAAGCTAGGGGTGTAAGCACGGTACTGGTAACCGCCAGCCACCGTCGTTGCGAGCCCAGACGCTCAGCGCGCTGGAGCCAGCCGCCGTCATCGCCCAGCAGCTGGCGCGGTAGCTCAGGCGGTGGGGTGTGGGGTCCAAGTAACCAGCCAAGACCAATGGTTGCTGCCATGATCAGAAAGCCTACACCCAGCACGCGCATTGTTTTTCCTTTCAGCTTTCACCTTGGATAATACCGATCTCCGGAACGTCTTGCTTAGACCTACCTGGCCCATAGTCGCATTGCAAGATAGGACCTCTGAAGCTACCCGCCGCCCTCCAAATTCGTAAAATAACGTCGGAATTCTCTTTTCACTACAGGATAACCCTATTGCAGCCGTAGGTTATGTCAGTGGTTTGTGATACCTGGCTGCGCTTCACCCGAAGGAGTTTTACTGTGCGTCTGTTTCCCCTACTGTTGGTCTTTGTTCTGCTGCTGACCGCATGCAGCAGTGCTCCCGCCCCTGTTGCTGAAGCCCCATCGGCTGCAGCCTCGGTCGCCCCGTCCGTTGCGGCAACGGTTGCACCAACCGTCGAGCCGACCGAAGCCGTGCCAACGGCGGAGCCGACACCTGCCGCCATCGAAAAAGAGGACATGGGCGACTTACTCCGCCCGTCGACGGTCCGCATCCTCGCCGCTTTCAATGTGCCTGCCCTAATGGAAGAAAGCGGCAGCCAGGGAACCGGTGTCGTCTACGATATCGAGAACGGCTATATCATCACCAATGCCCACGTTGTCGAGGGCGCCTCGTCGGTCGAGATTTCGTTGGCGAAGAGCGACCGGATGCGCGCGGCGCGTGTCGTCGGCCGCTCGCAGTGCGACGACCTGGCAGTGCTGAAGGTTGAGAATACACAAGATCTCAAGGCCGCCACCCTAGGCACAAGCGTCAAGACCGGCGCCGATGTCGCCACAATCGGATTTCCCCAATCGCAGCGCCTGGTCGACGATATCTCGGTCAACTGGGGCGGCGTCTCTCAGCTGAACGTCCAGATCGGTAACTACGAAGACTTGATCCAGGTTAACGCGACGATGAATCCTGGCAACTCGGGCGGCCCGCTGGTCAACCGCAAGGGTGAAGTCGTCGGCATCAACAGCGCGTCGCGCACCGATGCCCAGAACACCAACTATGCTATCTCGATGGCCTACGCCCAACCGATCATCAAGCAGCTCGAGCAGGGCAAAAACCGCCACTTTATTGGCCTCAACCTTGAGCCAAACCAGTGGCCGGAATACTTCGGCACCGAGGGCGGTATGGCGGTCATGGGTGTTGCGAGCGGCAGCCCAGGGTCGCAGGTTGGCGTGCAGCCGGCAGACCTGTTGGTGAAGCTTGAAGGTGAGAGTGTCAATGATCTCGAGTCGGTGTGCCGCATTCTGCGCTCTCATGGCGATGGCGATCAGCTCAAGGTGACCATACTGCGGCCGAGCACCGGCGAAGTGTTTGAGGGCGAGCTGACGATGGGTAAAATCGGCCCTGCCGATACCACGACGGTAAAGCTGGCAGTTGTCGGTGCTGTCGGCACCGAGCAGGCTAGCCAAGAGCAAACCGGTGGCCAGGAGCAGACTGGTGGCCAGGAGCCAGCGCCCGCCAGCAACGAAGACGCGGCGCTGCTTGTCAACAACACGTTCGACGGCGACGACGTCGGCACGTGGCCGGTTGGCCAGGAAGATGGCTACTCGGCAGTCGTCGACAAGGGTGCGTACACGCTCAACCTCGACATCGACAACATGTACCTGTTCCTCAGCCCGGACGAGGCTGCCTCGCTTAGCGATGGGGCGATTGCGGCGCAGCTACGGCCTGAGGGCACCGGCCTGGCTGGTGTGATGGCCCGCTACTCTGAGAGCGGCGATACGCGCAGCATGTACGTCTGCTGGATCAGCAACACCGCCAAGTTTGCCTGCTCCAGAGATATCAACAACAACTGGACTGTGATCGTGCAGCCTCAGGCGAGCGCGGCGATTAAGCCGAACCAGAACAATAAGCTTGTCCTGGCGGCCGTTGGCAACGAGTTTAGCTTCCAGATTAACGACGAAGAGGTGGCGACCTTCACCGACGACTCGCTGTCCTCAGGCGCGTGGGGTGTCTACGCCGAGACTACCCCGGGCAACTTCAAGGCCCACTACGACCATATCGCCATCGCAGCCGTGAACTAGTCTATCCCTCCACTCCACACCGAGCCGCTACTGCAGAGTAGCGGCTCATTTGTTGCTTAATGGCGCTGCTTATCTGACCAAAAAACATGCTAGACTTTTGATCGCATGATCATATGCTGTATCGTGGAAGCCTGATAGGTGCTCGTGTAAGGTGCTAAGCATAACCAAAGAGTATCGCTACACTGCGCCGGTCCGCCGGCGAGCCATTGTTTTTGGCGGCCTTGGTCTCATGCTGGCGATTGGGTTTGTCGTCGTTTTGGGCCTACGTTGGGCCGAGCTTAGCGCGGGCGCACGTTCGCTCGGCGTCATACTGTTTATCGCATTGCTTTTTACCGTTCGTGGCCAACTGGCACGAGGAGTATTCCGCTGTTTGATCGAGCCGGAACATCTCCGGATCGTGGCACCGCTCGTTGGACGCAGCATACCGTGGGATAGTATCGCAGAGGTACGCCGGATGAAGCTTTCGCAGTTCGGCGCGCCTGAGCGGTGGGCCTGCACACTTCTGGTCCGCAGATCACGCGCGTCGCTCACGCCAGTCTTTGCCTTCGACGATCAGCTTGAAGCTGCTGAGGAAGCTCTGCAGGAGGTTATTCGACGGACGCCGCACGCGCGACATATAAACGTATGATTCCTGTACGACGACAAGAATTTGCTCTCGGTAGCCACAATATCCCACATAATTGCCACATATCCCACACGGATTGGGGGATAACCTGACAAACGTAAGGGATATGTATTAGAAAAAATGTTCTAATGACGACACGAACTCTAACAGGTGCGCTCGACGGCTCACTTCGAAGACAAGTGCTGCGCCTAGCGTTACCCGCGGTGGGCGAACAATTCTTGAACATGCTGGTTGGCCTGGTCGACACCTATCTTGTCGGCCATATTAGCGCGGCTGCGATTGCCGCGCTTGGCTATGGGCCGGCGGAAGGGCTAGCGGGTGTCGGCCTCGCAAACTATATTGTATGGATCACCACCACCATTTTTATGGCGGGCTCGGTCGGCAGCACTGCGCTGATCGCTCGGGCTACCGGCGCGAAGGACCTTGAGGAATCCAACAGCGTGCTGCGGCAGTCGCTGCTGATCGGCATCACGATGGGTATCCTCGGCTTTGTGGTCATGTACGCCTCTGCCGCTCCCGCTATGCGGCTGTTTGGCGCCGCGCCCGAGGTCGCGCCGCTCGGGAAGAATTTCCTCCAGATCAATGCGTTCTCGATGCCGCTGGCGGGTGTGATGTTTGTGCTGAACGCGGTCTTGCGGGGTGCTGGCGACACTAAAACGCCGCTGTTGATCATGGTTCTCGTCAACGGGCTCAATATCATTATTTCATGGCTATTGGTGAGCGGCCATTGGGGCTTCCCACCGCTGGGCGTCGCAGGGGCAGCCTGGGGATCGACTATTAGCCGGGTTATCGGCGGGATTGTGGTAGTTGTCGTACTGCTGCGAGGCCGTAGCGGGCTGCGCCTAGACCGGCTGCCGCGACCAGATGGAGCCATGATCCGCCGCATCACGCGCATCGGGCTACCGACAGCTGGTGAGATGTTTGCATTCCAGAGCGCGCTCATCGTCTTTGCCCGCTTTGTGACAAATCTTGGCACGATTCCTTATGCCGCGCACAATACTGTTATCACGGTTGAGAGCATCTCGTTCCTACCAGGCATCGGCTTCGCTGTTGCTGCAACAACATTAGTGGGGCAAAGCTTAGGCGCCCAGGACCCAAAGCGTGCACGCCGGAGTGGTCATGAGGCCTATTTCCAAGGCGGCATCTTCATGGGGCTGATGGGGCTGCTTTTCGTGGTTGTTCCCGAGCTTTTCTTGACCATATTGGTCGATGATCCACGAGTTGTGGCCGAGGGCGTGCTGCCGCTACGTATGGTCGGGGTTATTCAGCCGTTTCTGGCGGCGAACTTCGTCTATGCCGGCGCTCTGCGTGGTGCCGGTGATACGCGTTGGCCGCTGCTCGTGAAGCTCGTATCGCCCTGGCTCGTACGTGTACCGCTCGCCTTTTGGCTGATTCCGATATATGGCCTTCCAGGGGCTTGGATCGCGATGTCGAGCGACTTGGTGGTGCAGGGCATTCTTTCCTGGTGGCGCTTCTATGGTGATACGTGGGAGGGGATCAAGGTTTAATGGCCAGCGGAGAATAATAGATCAAGGTATGAACATCCATGATTTCAAATGCTTTGTGGTGGCTGTATGATCGACCTGGCACCGCATAATCCATATAGCCTTACATTAAACGGGCCGGTAGTGATCGCGCCTGGTTGCGGGGCTCCATTACGTGAGCCGGATCCCGCGCTCATCGGTGCCGTTGCGACGCGCCTTGCCGTTCGGCACGCTCCACCTGAAGGTCGTGTACGGTGGGGTGCCGTTGCGGCGGGCGTGGTGTTCGAGCGACTACCCGTGGTTAAGCTGCGCTCATTGCTGCAGGCGGAGGCAAAGCGCTGGGCTCGCTCGCCGCTACCGATCTTATTAAGTCTCAGCGGCAATCCTGACGAGCTTTCTGAAATGGCTGCGCTGCTTGAGCCGATCGAGTCATTGAGCGGCCTGCTCCTGGACGCTGTGTCCGAGCAACTTCCAGCCGCCATCGCCGCTACCCGCGATCAAACCCAGCTTCCAATCCTCGCACTGCTGCCTCCCGACTTGCCCGGTAGCGCCGTCGATTGTGTGGCAGCGGGAGCCGACGCGCTCGTGGTGCAAGCCTATCCGCGTGGCGGTGCGATTGCGGATGGTGAGCTGTACGAGGGGCTGATCGTCGGCCCAGCGCTTGCGCCACGAACGCTGCTTGCATTACACTCGGCTCGACAGCTTGTCGACGTTCCACTCGTCGCCTTAGGTGGCGTCGCAGACGAGCGGATCGCGCAGGATTGTCTCCAGGCCGGTGCAAGCGCTGTGATGGTCGATGGAGCTTTGTACGGCGATCCCTACGCCCCGCTAAGGATTGGGTCGGCACTGCGCCAGCGTGGCGCCTAGAGCGCACGCATTGCAGCCGTTAGGGCAGCCAGCGCCTGGCTAGCCCACTGTACAATTCGTACGGGACGTGCGCGTCGGCCAACCTGAACTTGGTACACATTGGTAAGCCGCTTGCCTTGGCTATCCAGAACAAGCCGAACCTCGTATCTGCCCCGTCGCTCCGCTGCGAAGTCCAGCCGGCCTAGCTCCTCCGCCAAGCAATCGCTGTCAAACTCGCCGATGGTTGTTAGCTCGGCCACACGCCGATCTTCCGGATCGAAGATCGCGCCGTGTAAGCGGTATCGCGCGGGACGTTGGGCGTCGTTAACGCCGTAGACCGGTAGCGATACGGTCTGGCCAAGCTTATACCGCGGCTGGCCAATCAGGGTGAACGCATACTGAGGGCTGAAGGCATTGCGCATCGCCCAGTACGAGCGCTTGGGCACCCGCCAATAGTCGACAACCGACCATTGCACGGCGGGATTGCTGTCCGTGAACATAAAGGGCACAATCCCCCCCGTAGGGCGGTATTTACGCAGCCGTAGTCGATCGATGTAGAAACGATTAACCTCGCTCTGGTAGCGTTGGGTCTGCTCGATCAACGCGTCCAGCGTGCGGTTGGCCCGCCAGTCGTACCAGTGCTGCATCACGTTGGGCTGGAATGAGTGGCGGCGGCTCAAGTACTTCCAGTCGATCCAGACCATATTTTCGGGCATAAACTTGAGGCAGCTTTCCTTGTTCGGAAAACTCTGAGCGCCAAACTCAGTCACAAAACGGATGTTACGCTCGAAGTGGCGAAGAACCGTGTCGAGGCCCTGTAGCCGGCCGTAAATGATATACCAGCCGAAGTAGAAGTGTGTGTCATTCCCTTTGTGCCAAAACGGAATCGCATACTCACCCGAGTTGCTAATCACTGGCCGCGAGGGATCAAGGCGGCGTGCAATTCGCGCTATGCGTCGATCAAGCACGTCGCGGTTCCAGCTCCAAATAAAGACCGAAAAATACACCTTCGAGCCGGTGAGAATGCGCTCGTCGGACGTGTCGGTGATAAAAATCGGCTCGTTGTGCATGCACCAGACCGCGACGGACGGGTGGTTGCCCAGCAGCCGTAACATCTCGGCAACCTGACGCTTGGCATGCGGCTCGACTGTACGGCGGTAGGTCCATTGCATCGGAAAATCTTGCCAAAGCAGCACGCCCAGCTCGTCCGCAGCATCATAAAGTGCCGGATGGCCGACATGGGCATGAACTCGCAGCAAATTGAGATGGCAGTCACGTGCCAGCTCCAGATCCTGCCGTACCCGCTCATGGGTCGTTGTCGCGATGCGCGTATCGGTTGGCGGGTAGTTGTTGCCTTTGATCAGGAAGCGTCGACCGTTGAGATACGGGATAAAGTTACGGAACTCAAATGTCCGCACGCCGAAGCGAAAGCAGCGCTCGTCGGAGGGTTGGCCAAAGCAACTTACCTCAAGCGTTACGGTGTATAGATTTTGTGGCCCAAGGTCGTGAGTCCACCAGAGCTGCGGTGCGGCCAACGTTAGCGTGCCGTCGATACGCTCAGCCCCACCTCCCAGTCTGCGGGTCTCACTGATTGTCCAGGTATCACCGTCGAAGTTGGCTGGCTCGAAGGTCCAGCGCAGCTCGACATCCAACCTTGCCAGCGAGTCGACCTGGGCCTGCCAAGCGAGGATTGCCGCCTGGGTATCGAGGTGCTCGGTGCGTAGCTGGACATGCTGGAGCCTGACGGCGCCGCTCTCTTCGAGCTCGACTGGCAGCCAGATGCCGCCGGGATTCGTTGCCGGGTCCAGCGCATCCCAATGCGAGAAAACGCCCGTCAGCATGCGCTTGCCACTTTTACGCCGCTCTTCCGGGGAGTCGACCTCGATGATGAGCGTGTTTTCCTCTCCCAGGATGCCGGTCACCTCATGCTCTTGGGGCGCAAAGTATCCCTCATGCCGATCGAAATCCCGCCCATTCAGATAAATATGTGACCAGTAAAAGATGCCGTTGGCCCGCAGCCAGTAGCGGCGATCGTGTGCCATATCCGGAAGATTGAAGCGGTGCCGATAGACGACACGACCGGTATGGTGGCGAAGTGGGGGACATTGCTGCCAGTGAGCGGGCAGCTCCTGCTCGAGCCAGCCCCCATCGGCAAGCGGATACAAGCCTTGGTTGAACCGGTCGACCGGGCGAAGCTGCCAGCGCGACGTGGTCAGGGAGATTGGCTTCATTGGGTGCTGCCTGCGGTAATAGTATCTACCGGATGGTGAGCAAGCAGCGCGCCACTGTTGTGGCTGGCCCCAAAGAACAGGCTACTCGTCCCGCGGACCGCGCATGATTTGGAAGCGTACCCGGTTGTCACCGCTGAGAATGCTGAGGCCGGTGCTGACAAAGCTAATCACGAGGGCACCCAGGATGGCCGAGAGTGGGCTTTCGATGGCAAATGTGATGCCAAAGCCTTCAGCCAGCCAGCTTGTGAGGTACAACATCGCGGCATTGATCAGCAGCATAAAAAAGCCGAGCGTTAGGATAACAAACGGCAATGCCAGCAGCAGCAGCAGCGGCCTGATCCCGGTGTTGATAACACCAAACAAGAAGGCCACCAGGGCCAGGCCCCACCAAGGCCCGCTGAGATCAAGTCCAGGAACAAGGGTTACCGCCGTGAGGATCGCGATAATATTAATGGCGAGCTGTAATATGAAACGTTTGACGTTGAGTCGTCCAATCATCGATAGCTAGTTCTACCTTCCGGCGTATCGGCAGCCGTCTTCATGAGTTTGTCTGTGTATCATACCACCCACAAACATGACCGGAACTAACGAAGACCGGAGTGGTTATCCCTACCACTCCGGTCAACCAAACTCGCTGGCCGCGTGCCACCACTCACAGGCGTACCTGCCGCACAGCCTCAACTTGTCCTGCATAGCCCCTCACGCTCTGAGCGATGTAGGTCGGTACATGGTCCGCCCACCCGTAAATAAAGTGAACCCCTGGCTCATCCGCCGGCGCAACAGCCTGACAATAGGGCGCGATCGTGATCAGGAAGGCCTGAGCCCGCGGCGCGAGCCTTTCGCGATACCGCCGCCACGTCGACAGAAAACCGACGCCACCATGCTGATCGGTAGCCCACTCGACGTTATCGGTGATGCCGATAAACACATCGACGCGCTGCCGGCGCTCGATCAGCTCCGATACTGGGGCTGAAACTGCGGTACCGCCGCCCCCAATGGCGGCAAGCTGCGTAACCATTTGCATCAGCGGCAGCTTCGGGCTGAGGTCGAGCTTGACCACATCCGTCTCGAACGGCAGCACAATCGCGCGTGCGCTGGCCTTGAGCAACGCCCCCGCGAAGATCGCGGCAACGTCGATGTAGCGCACCTTTGACGGATAGTGAATGCTTCCGCTCATCGATCCCGACACGTCGGGTGCGACGGCGACCAGACCCTCGATTCGCGGCAGGTTAGCAAACGCTGCTTCCAGCGCCTGCTCGAGCGCCGCCTTGACGTGCTGCTCAAGCTCAGTCGTGGCGTTAAGGCGACCCACGCCGCGTGGAGCCGGAACGGCAACACCTTGGCCTTGCGCAGGGCATCGGTATCCGTGAGCCGCTGAACGACGTAGTTGACTGCCCGCTCGTCCACGAGGACGCCTGCCCGCTGCAACGTGTTGATGTGCCGCAGGAGTGCGAAGTATGGCATCTGTCGCATCAGATAGTCCCATGTCTCGGTGTCGGGCTTGACGGCGCCGGTGACCGCCTCATACGGCAGCTTGCCGCGCTCGATCAGCGTGCGAATCTCACGACCGTCTGAGGCGCGCTTCAGCAGCTCGACGGCGTGGATCTGTGGCGTGAGCTTCGGTATGCGCTCGCCGAAGCGCTCGCGCCACTTCTGGCGATCCGTCAAGTACTGGAACAAGGCATCGTGCTGCTCGTCGACCGGCTGAGGATGCGTCAGCCGAAGGACATCGCGCAGCGAGAGCTTCGCGCCGGTATCCGAGCCGTACTTGATCACGTGGTATTCGCTGATGCCATTCAGCCAGCGGTTGATCTCGTCCTTAATCGTCCGCCCAAGCCCTGGACGAATCTGCTTGCTGCGCACGATCTGCACAAAATCCAGCAGATCGCCCGGGGTCAAGATCACGCGGTCAAAGATTGCACGGAACAGTGCACGATCGACCTGCGAAAGAAAGACGAGGCCGACGATCGGCTGGAGCCGCATCGTCCCCTGCTCGCGCGCATATACGAGCGCCCGCGCCGCAAAGGCCGGATCGGCCGCAACCATCTTGGCGTGCAGCTCTAACGTCGCCGCGTAGTTATCGCCTTGGGACGCGTAGAAGGTGTGACCGAGCGTGTTGGTCAGCAACGTCTGCAGGTACTGCTCTTCAAGAGTGCGAGCAAAGGTCGGGAAGCCCTCGTGGTTCAGCCCGGTTGCCTGCTCGTAGCCGGCGGGCCGGGTCCCAAAGAGCCGACGGATAATGTTGGTCATGGCGACACCTCCTGTGCTAATGTGACCAACAGGTAGTGGTGGAGGAGGCGGGACTCGAACCCGCAACCGGCCGTTTGAAAGTCGAAGGAACTCCTGCGTCACCTCGCGGCGAGGGAATGGTGCAGAAGTATGCTGCTCTACCAATTGAGCTACTCCCCCACGGACTTAATCAAAGAGGGACGGTGAGATTTGCACTCACGACCTTCAGACTGCAGTCTGCTGCTCCACGAAGGAACCCCGACGGCACCTCGCTTCGAGGAAAACGTGCGGAGGTAGAGACTGAGCTACGCCCCTCTAGTGGGACGAGGGAAGTACGGGTGGGGTCTTCCAGGATTCGAACCTGGTGGAGCCAACGAAGGAACCCCAGCCAGCACCTCGTCCAGTTGTCTCGATCGCGATACACCTCCTAGCTCCCGTTTCATTCATCACGGCACGTCCATCGTTTAGGGTGACAGCAGTGGCGCGCGGCGGCGTTTTCACCTGCGACAGGACCGTGTGACGCTGGCTCGACCGTACCGCTCTTACCGCTTCAACTTGTCCCGCTGCGCGCTCGGCCAGTCAGGGCCGTAGCTGTCATGTTTGGGAGAGGTGGGATTCGAACCCACGAGAGCTTACCCAGGTCGGGCTCGCCCATAGAGTCGAAGGAACTCCCAGCGCACCTCGTTCCGAGGAATGGTTGTGGAAGTTTGAATATCTAATGCCTTAACCACTCGGCCACTCCCCCATAACCTATCCGTGAGGGAAAGAAGCTGAAGCCTGTTCGATCCCAAGTCGGAGTAGCTCCAGCCAGCACCTCACGGACGTTTCTGAGACGTGTTGAAATAAGGCTTTACACTTTGCAGTGCAACCTTCCGCGCCTGTCGGCGTAACAGCCGACGAAGCCAAGCGTGAACTATTCGGGATAAAAGAAAACCGGCCGCCTGGGTGGCGACCGGTACATACGGCTAGTCGTGAGACTTATGCACGTATATGCGGTCGCAAACACCACTTATGGGTGCTTCGGACGTACAGCGATAGGCATGGCATGTCACTGTACACGGCCATGATACCTTCGAGCACTGGTGTCGGAAGCAATGATTGTTGTTTGGCGAGCCACATAATGATTGCCTGTTCTGCCTCAAGTAAAATATCTTGTAAGGGCTTTTGCAGAATAACACAGGGTGCTGTCGGAGTCAAGAGGGCAATTTGAAGGAATTTGAGATCACCGTGATTCGTTCATGGATACTGCTGGCCCATGAACTTCGTGGTGGTTACAATGGGGGAGTGGGTCTAGTCCAGTGCTTCCCCAACGTGCCGGAAAACGAAAAAGGAGCGCCCGTGCCGGCGCTCCTCATGGGTGAAAGCAAACAAGTTATGAGTTCAACAGGCCGTGGCGCTCCAAGAACTTGCCGAGAGCTTCGTCGCTCGGCTCCGTGATCATTGTGCCGCGGTCGAACGAGCGTGCCGAACGGCCCTCGGGGAGTGCAGCAGGCTCTTCGATCGGCAGCACGTCGCCCTTGCGCGCGACCACAATCGTCGGGACGCTGCGGTGGCCAACATAGCGCTCGACGAGCTCACCAGCCTCCGGGTCCTTATCGATATGGATCAAGCGGTAAGCAACATTTTTTGTGTTTAGGAAGCGCTGCGACCGCGTAAAATCAGGACACGGAAACGTCCGGCCGTAGACAATCAGCTCTTTCTCCAAGGTATCCTCCAGGCAACATCGTGTTTAGCTGTGGGAATCATACCAGGATTAGATAGCGACTGTGCCTCGTGCAGCCGCTGATCAGGTAGGCACTTTTGCCTACTCAGATCCTCGCCGCTATGCGCGACTCGTGGTCACCAGGCGCTCCATACGATCGTGCGCTGCTCCGCTCTGGATCGATTGTTGTGCCACGTCAATACCCTCTCGCAAGTCCGCCGCACGCTCCGCAGCGACGAGTGCAGCCGCGGCATTCAGTAGCACAATCGCGTGCTTTGGGCCTTCGATCTCACCGCCCAAAATCCCGCGTACGGTTGCGACATTCTCGGCGACTGTGCCCCCAAGAATCGTTTCGCGGCCAGCGCGCTCTAGCCCCAGAAGCTCGGGCGTGATTTCATGGCGCTGTGGCTGTTGTCCTGCGCGAACTTCCCAGACGAGGCTTGGTGCGCTCAAGCTTAGCTCGTCGACGCCATCCGTACCGTGCACTACGAGGGCGTGTTGCGTACCCATGCGGCTAAGTGCGCGGGCGAGTTTTTCCGCCAATGGAGCGGATGCGACACCAAGCACCTGATACTCGGCGTGAGCGGGGTTGGTCAGTGGACCAAGTACGTTGAATGCGGTGCGAATTCCGATCTCCCGCCGAATCGGACCGACATAGCGCATCGCAGGGTGGAATTTTTGCGCGAACATAAAGCCAATACCGGCTTCGCGCATACAGCGGGCAACACCATCGGCGTCCAGCTCGATATCGACCCCAAGCCCTTCAAGGACGTCGGCCGAGCCGCACTTGCTGGTCATCGCGCGGTTGCCGTGTTTGGCTACCGTTGCGCCAGCTCCCGCTGCTACAAATGCTGCTGCCGTTGAAATATTGAACGTGTTGGAGGCGTCGCCACCGGTACCGCACGTATCCAGCACGGGACTGTCATGATGGACGCGCACCGCTTTGGCACGCATCACCTCGGCCATACCGGCGATCTCAGCGTCATGCTCACCCTTCAGGTGCAGGGCGGTTAGAAAGGCCGCGATTTGGGCCGGTGTGGCCTCGCCGGTCATAATCTGCTCCATCACTGCCGCCGCCTCCTCCTGGGCCAGATCGCGGCCCAGCACGACGGTCTTGATGGCGTCTTGAATGTTCATGGTCCCTCCCCACGGATGGAGCAGCGTGATTACCCGCGCTCAATCATTATAGTTATGTCACGTCGATCTTATTGTCCCACATAGCGGAGACGGTACAGACGGCCGGCGCCGTCATCGGAGATAATCAAGCTTCCATCCCGATCGACCAGCAGTCCAACCGGCCGACCCCACCATGTATTGTCCGCAAGCCAGCCCTCAACGAGCGTTTCCTCGGCCACCGGACGGCCATCTTTGAAGCGCACTCGCACGACATCGTAGCCGCTCAGCCGTGAAACCTCAGAGGCGGCCGCACCATGGCGCGCGACAAAGGCATCACCCTGGAAGCTCGGCGGAAATTGCATCCCGTCATAGAAGGTTAGACCAAGCGGCGCGGTATGGGCTTGGAAGGTCCAGTCGGGGCCGCGTGTGCCGTTGCAGCGCGCAGGATTGTTATACTCCGGGCTGGCGACACGGTCGCCGTGACAGTAGGGCCAGCCATAGTCGCCGCCAGCGACGAGATGGTTGAGCTCTTCCGGCGGCAGTTCATCCCCAAGACCATTGCGGCCGTTGTCGACGCCCCACAGCTCCGTTGTCCCAGGGCGGAACGCAATCCCGACCGAGTTGCGAAGGCCACCGGCAAAGACCTCGGGCTGCGTGCCGTCGAGGTTGTAACGCGTGACCGTCGCCCGCAGTGAATCCGTTTCCTCGCACAGATCGCACGACGATCCGATGCTCACATAGAGCTTATTATCAGGTCCATACACCACCGTGCGGGTGCGGTGGCCGTAAAGGTCGCGCGAGCCGCTTGGTAGCTCCGTCAGCACCTGTTTGGTGGCAGCACCGTCGGGGCCTCCGCGCAGCAGGACCAGCTGGGTCTCCGTGGCGGCAACCAAGCCCTGCGGCACGAACGCCAGACTCGATACGATCGGTAGGTCGGCCGCGAAGCGCTGCTGTCTTTCGAGCGTTCCATCGGCGTCGGTGTCACGCCAGCGGCTGACTTCTCCGCTGCCTTGCTCTGCGACATACAGCGTTCCATCCGCGGATTGTGCCATGAACCGTGGCCGCGATAGCTGATCGGCGATGAGCTGGATTTCAAAGCCCACGGGAATTGTGAGGCTCCGCCCCAGCTCCGGCAGCGTCACATTTTTGTAGCGGGTCGGCTCGCGGTTGGGGGACTGCGGATCGTAGGCCTCGGCGCCCAGCCGGCCGAGCAGTACGCGATAAGCGGCTGGGTTGTTCGGGTGATACTCGAAGCGCGCGCGCTCGAACCATTGAGTCAGCACCTCGTGGCCGGAGCTGTTGCGCTCAACCTTGACGCCGGTCAGTGGAAAGCCAAACAGCGCGAGCGAACGTTGATACGGGTTGAGCCGCGGGTCACGCAGTCCATGCCCTTGCCAGTAGGCCAAGAACGGGCCGCAGACCTCGCGTCCGGTATCGTCGAAGCGCTGGCACGGTCCGCCCAAAGGGTTGCCCTGATTAGGCTCGTCACGCCAGTCACGTCCCTGGCGCCGCAGCAGCTCGTCGCCAAGGCGCCCAAGCAGCACGTCGTAGGGCGCGGTGTTTTGCGGGTGAAGCTCAAGCCGCTCGCGCTCAAAATGCTGCAGCGTGAAGCGCCCCGCGTTGGTTTGCTCGCTGCGCTGGTCGCTAATAGGTAGGCCAAAGACCGGCAGCCCGCCGTTTTGATCCCAGAATTCGAGCATCCGCGCACTGACAGTCTGATTTGTCTCGGGAAACGTGCGGCTCGTTGCCGCCCTTGCCGGCTCAAGCGCCACACCTAACAGCAGTAGCAGAAGGGGAAGCTGTACCCATCGTCGCATGCTATGCTCCTTGCATATACACGGAGAATACCGCGGACGAAGACGGTGTTGCCTGACCTACAACTTCAGGGTAGCTCATACCGATATCATCTTTCTAGAAAGTTGCGCAGTAGCTGTTTACCGTGCTCGGTTGTGTACGACTCGGGATGAAACTGGATGCCTTCAACCGGCAGCTCGCGATGCCTCAGCCCCATGATCAGACCATCCTCGGTCTCCGCGGTAACTTCCAACGCGCTCGGCAAGCTTTCTCGCTCGACAATCAAGGAGTGATAGCGCGTCGCGGCAAAGGGTGAGGGCAGGCCGGCGAAGACACCTTGATTCTCGTGACAAATCGGGGAAAGCTTGCCATGAATTGGCTCGGGCGCGCGAATCACACGGCCGCCAAAGGCCGCGCCAATCGCCTGGTGTCCAAGGCAGACGCCAAGGATTGGAATCTCGACGCCAAGCTCACGGATCAGCGGCAGCGAGATGCCCGCCTCAGCCGGCGTGCATGGTCCTGGCGAGATCACGATTTTGTCGGGCGCACGCTCGCGGATCTCGTCGATCTCGATCTCGTCGTTGCGGTGGACCTCGACGGTCGCGCCGAGCTCGCTTAGGTATTGATACAGGTTGTACGTGAACGAGTCATAGTTATCAAGCAACAGAATACGCATACAAAGTTCCGTTCTTCTATGAAAAGACCTAGTGGCGCAACGCCCAATACGTGTTTCGCGTGTGGGGCGTACATGCCGGCTATCCAATTCGCATTTCTTCCGCCATCTCGATCGCGCGTAGCAGCGCACGAGCCTTGTTCTGTGTTTCTTGCCACTCCAGCGCGGGTATGCTATCGGCGACAACACCGCCACCCGCCTGGACATAGGCGACGCCGTCCTTGAGATAGATCGTCCGGATCGTTATCGCCGTGTCGAGCGAGCCGTCAAAGCCGAGATAGCCGACGCAGCCTGAGTATGGACCACGCTGGTCCGGCTCGAGCTCGGTGATAATCTCCATCGCACGAATCTTAGGCGCCCCACTCACGGTTCCCGCTGGAAAACAGGCCCGCAGCGCATCGAGTGGCTTTAGGTCAGGCCGTAGCTCGCCGGTCACGCGGGAGACCAGATGCATCACATGTGAGTAGCGCTCGACGCCCATGAACTGCGGCACACGTACGCTGCCTGGCTGTGACACCCGTCCGACGTCGTTGCGTCCTAAGTCTACCAGCATGAGGTGCTCGGCCTGTTCCTTTGGGTCGGCCTGCAGCTCTTCGGCCAGGCGTTGGTCGTCCGCCGCATCGCGACCCCGCCGCCGTGTTCCGGCGATCGGATGGGTCTCGACAGTACCCTGCTCCACGCGCAATAACATCTCGGGCGATGCACCAATGATATCAAGCCCAAAGCCCTTGAGGAGGTACATGTAGGGCGATGGGTTGACTGCCCGCAGCGCACGGTAGATGCTGAACGCATCCGCGCTTGTGCCACGAGCAAAGCGCTGCGAGGGCACGACCTGGAAAATATCGCCGGCGCGAATGTACTCTTTAGCGCGCTCGACCACGGCCTCATACCGCTCCCGCGTGAAGTTGGAAGACTCGAAGATCGGCAGCTTTGCGCTTTCGGCCGGGCGCGGTCGGATACTCGCAGGTGGCATCGGCGCTTTCAGGCGCTCCTGCAACTCAGCGAGGCGCGCAATCGCCCGAGCATAGGCATCGGCGAGGTTGGCGGCGTCAAGGCGCACATGCGTCATCAACGTCAGCGTGTGTCGCACATGGTCGAAGGCCGCGACCGTATCGAAGCGGGCAAAGACGCCATCGGGCAAGCCCCCATAGGGACGACCACGCGCTCGCGGCAGTCGCTCAAAGGCAGTGACAGCCTCAAAGCCCAGCCACCCGACGGCACCGCCGCTGAAGCGGGGCAAGCCCGGAAACGGATGATAGGCACCATTTGTATCGGCCAGCTTCGCAACTGCTCGCAGAGGATCCTCTTCATCGGCATGCAGCTCCAGGACCTCGCGGGGTCGTACGCCGATAAACGAGAAGCGTCCCATGTGCTCGCCGCCCTCGACCGACTCAAGCAGAAAGGTCGGTCCGGTCTCACCTGCAGTCAGCAGCCCGTAGGCCGAGACTGGCGTAAGCATGTCGGCTAGCAGCTCAACGCCAATCGGCGCGAGCCCTTGTCGATGC
The DNA here is from genome assembly GCA_016781525.1 of bacterium. Taxonomy (GTDB): domain Bacteria; phylum Chloroflexota; class Chloroflexia; order Chloroflexales; family Kallotenuaceae; genus LB3-1. Next base: position 17,376 of record JADDQE010000165.1, read on the forward strand.
TCCGCCGCAAGCGCTTGGAGCGTTTCAAATGATGGTGTAATCATAAGCATTAGCGAGAACCGAGAGCAGAGAACAAAGCAGAAAAGAGAGCACTAAGCGGAAATTCTTTCACGCTTTGTTTCTCGTTCTTTGTCCTTTGTCCTATGTTCTCTGTCCTTCGTTCTTTAATCCCGCAGATATGTCAGGCCCATTGCCTCTTCGACCATCCGAACCGTCTCCGCCGCGACCTCGCGCATACAACGGTTGCCCGAAAGGATCACGTCGTCGATGAAGCCCGGCTGCGCGAGGTACTGCGCCCGGCGCTCACGCATCGGCTCGAGGAAGGCGTTGATCGCAGCGGCCAGCTTGCGCTTGACCTCGACGTCGCCGACCTTGCCTTGGCGATAGCGCTCCTTGAGGTCATTTACCTCTTCCACGTTCGGGTTGAAGGCATCGTGATAGATAAAGACGGGATTGCCCTCGACCTTGCCCGGTATATCGGCGCGAACACGATTGGGATCGGTGTACATCCCGCGCACCTTTTGCTCCACCGTCTTGGCGTCGTCGGAAAGCAGGATCGCGTTGTTGAGGCTCTTGCTCATCTTGCCTTGGCCGTCGATGCCGACGAGGGTTCCTACCTCGGGCACCATCACGTCCGGCACCGGAAAGACCTCGCCGTACTGGTGGTTGAAACGGCGAGCGATCTCGCGGGTAATCTCGACGTGCGCCTCGTTATCCTTTCCAACCGGTACCAGGTTGGCTCGTGGCAGCAAGATGTCGGCGGCTTGCAGGACGGGGTAGCCCAGCAGACCAAACGGCATCTGCTCTTCCTCGATCAGGGCCGCCCGTGCCATGTCCTTGATACTGGGTAGCCGTGTTAGGCGGGGCACCGTCACCAGCATCTCGAAAATCAGGTTGAGCTGGTACACCTCCTTGACAGCGGACTGCACATAGTAGGTGACCTTATTGGGATCGATCCCTGCAGCCAGCTGGTCAAGGACTTGATCGCGGATATTCTGCGGCGCGGCTTCGATATCCTCCCTGCGCTGCTTGGTTGTGAGCATGTGCAGGTCGGCGATGATAAAAAAGCACTGGTACTCGTCCTGCAAGCGCAGCCGGTTGGCGATACTACCGACATAATGGCCCAAATGAAGCTTGCCGGTAGAGCGGTCGCCGGTCAAAATCCGTTTTTTTGCCATATGCTTAGCCTTTCTGGTTAGGTTGTGTTGTTTCGAGGAGCCGCTTGCGCTGCCGATAGCGACTCTGGTATAGCTTGCTGCCGAGGACCGCATCGGCGACTGCGGGTAGTAGCTTGGCGACCACAATTGCCGGCCGATAATACCAGGGCGCGATGATTTTCCGGCGTGGGCGGCGAATGCCATCGGCTACTGCCCGCGCAATAAGCTCGGGTCCGGGCATGGGAAACTTCGCGCCCCTAGTCATAGCCGTACGAATAAAGCCGGGAGCGATCAGCACGAGCGTGATACCGTCATGCCATAGCTCGCGACGCAGGGCATCGTTCAGGCCACGGATGCCGAATTTCGTCGCCGCGTAGATGCTGCTGGTTGCGACTTCCCCAGCGACCGAGCCAATATTGACGATGATGCCGCCACCTTGCTGGCGCATCTGTGGCACAACCAAGCTGACGAGCCGGGCTGGAGCCAGTAGGTTGACGTCAAAGACTCGCCGTATTTCGTCATCTGAAAGCTCGGCGATACGCTTGCCGGGGCTGACGCCGGCGTTATTGACCAGGACGTCAATCCGGCCATACGTATCGAGCGTAGCCTGCACAAGACGTTCGAGGTCCGCCCGCTCGCGCACATCGGTTGGAGCCGCGAGCGCCCGCCCGCCCTGTGCCTTGATCTCGGCCTGTAGTGCGACCAGCTCGTCCTCGCGACGGGCTGCGAGCACAAGTGTCGCGCCGTGCCGCGCGAGCTCGCGCGCAGTGGCGGCACCGATTCCACTCGACGCACCGGTAATGATGATGACTTTGCCGCTAATTTCCATCTCGTCCCTCGAAGAGAGCTGCGAGAGGGCACGAAGGTGCTGCGGTCGTGCTCGCATTCTCGGTTTTCATGGCTTTAGGCCTCGTCCCACAGACGGCGTAAGCGTGTCGCATTTTCCAGCAAGAAGGAACGATCAGGGGTGAAAATCTCCAGCGTAATCGTTCCATCGTAGCCACTCTGTTTCAACAGGCCAATCTGTTCCGGCCAGTCAATCGCACCCACTCCAAGCGGCAGATGATCGTCGTTGGTCCGCTTGTTGTCGGAGATATGCACGTGGACGAGCTTGCTCGCGTGCGCTTTCAGATACTCGGCTGTCTTCTCGCCCTTGACGTTCGCGTGCGCGATGTCGAGATGGAAGCGCAGCCGCGGATGAGCGTCGAGCAGCGTTCGGAACGCTTTGGCCGTATTCAAGTTGTTCACCACATTCTCGACGATCACGGTCAAACCGTGTGCCTGCGCGCGCTCCGCCAGCGTCGCGAAGGATTCCGCATTCCAGCGCAGCGTGTCCTCGTACGCGAAGGCTCCGACGCCTTTGTCGACATGGACGTTTACGTACTTCGCACCGAGCGTGGCGAAGGGCTCGAAGGTCGCGCAGACTGCATCGACAGCCCCAGCTCGCACTTGCGGCACCGGCGAGCCGAATGGTAGGTACCAGGCGGTGTGCCCAACAATTCCAAGCCCGGTCTCGTCCAGCACGCTTCGCAGCGCGGCAACATCGATCTGCTCGACCGAGGCGGACGGTCCCTCCATGGTGAGGTCAATAAAGTCGAAGCCGTGGTCGGCAGCCCAGCGCGCTTCGGCAACTGGGTCCTCCGCCGGATCGTTCATCATGCCAACCTGCATCTCCCCCTCCGTAGAACAGAATGAACAGAACAAAGAACAGATGCACACCTCGCCGCTCGCCGCTCGCCCCTCGTCCCTCGTCCCTCGTCCCTCGTCCCTCGCCCCTTTCATCCTTAGCCGACGCTGGGCAGTCCAGCCAGTGCCATCGCCACTTCCTCCTGCGGGTACTCGTAATCTTGAAGCTTACCGGCCTGGTAATCGATATACGCCTGCATGTCGAAGTGGCCGTGGCCGGACAGATTGAAGAGAATCGCCTTGGACACGCCCTCTTCACGGCAACGCAAAGCCTCGTCGATTGCGCCTCGCACCGCGTGGTTGGCCTCAGGCGCCGGAATAATGCCCTCGGCTTTTGCAAACATCATCCCCGCTTCAAAGCACCGCAGCTGGGGCTCGGCGCGTGCCTCGATCACGTCGAGCTCCTTGAGGTGGCTGACGATTGGCGCCATGCCATGGTAGCGCAGGCCACCGGCGTGAATACCAGGCGGGACAAAGTTGTGCCCCAGCGTATGCATCTTGGTCAGCGGCGTGAGCTTGCCGGTATCGCCGAAGTCGTAGGCGTATAAGCCACGTGTAAGGCTTGGGCAAGCGGCTGGCTCGACCGCGACGATCCGTGTCTGGCGCTTGCCGCTGAACTTTTCGCGGAGGAATGGCAGCACAATCCCAGCGAAGTTTGATCCGCCACCGGTACAGCCCACGATGATGTCAGGATAGTCATCGGCAAGCTCAAGCTGAATGAGCACCTCCTCGCCAATGATGGTCTGGTGCATCAGGACGTGATTTAGAACGGAGCCGAGGGCATACTTGGTTGTGCCACCACTCATCGCCGCGACTTCGACGGCTTCCGAGATGGCGATACCGAGGCTGCCCGGGGAGTCCGGATGCTCGTCCAGAATCATTCGGCCGACCTGAGTATTGACGCTGGGACTCGCCGTGACACTTGCGCCGAAGGTCTCCATCAAGGCCCGACGATATGGCTTTTGGTTGTAGCTGACCTTTACCATAAAGACCTGGCATTCCATGCCAAAAAACGCGCACGCCATCGATAAGGATGAGCCCCACTGCCCGGCGCCTGTCTCGGTCACGAGGCGGTTGACGCCCTCCTGCTTGTTGTAGAAGGCCTGCGGCACAGCTGTGTTCGGCTTGTGGCTACCCGCGGGGCTTACGCCCTCGTACTTGTAGTAGATGCGTGCGGGCGTATCGAGAAGCTGCTCAAGCCGTCGCGCACGAAACAGCGGTGTCGGGCGCCACTGACGATAGACTTGTTGCACCTCTTCCGGAATATCGATATAACGCTCGGTCGAAACCTCTTGCTTGATCAATTCCATAGGGAACAGTGGCGCGAGGTCATCCGGCCCAACTGGCTGTCCTGTGCCGGGATGCAACACCGGCGGCAGCGGCTGCGGCAAATCAGCCTGCACGTTATACCAAGCAGTGGGCATGCGATTCTCAGGCAGGACGTACTTGATCGATTCCATGGTAGCCTCCTTGCGCACGGCGAACAAAACAAAAATCCCCTCGTCCCTGCAGGGACGAGAGGCCAAATGCTCTCGCGGTACCACCCTCGTTCGTGCGGCTTATGCCAACACGCGCTCAACGGGTACGGCGGCGGTGCCGCGATACCCAGCGCCCTGATAACGGTGGCGTTTCCGGTGGTTGCTACTGGCTGAAGCAGAGAGCCGAGAACAGAGGCTGAAACCTAGGATCTGTTCTTTATCGACTGCTCTTTGTTCTACTCCGCGTTCGCTCCACGACTCCTGGGACCATTCACCGGGCTCGCACGTACTGGCTTTGCACCATTCGCCAGCTCGCTGGACGCCGTCGCACGGCTACTCTCCCCATTCGACGTCTGTGGTTTCGATTGGGGGTGAGTATAGCACGCCGCTATAGCCGAGTCAACGGTCGCGTTCACAGGGTGCGCGCACGAGTTGTCAGGGGGAAGGCCCGGCCGGACCTGG
>JADDQE010000072.1 GCA_016781525.1 bacterium
GCACTTCAGAAGCGTAGCTTAGACCGCGAAATGGTATAAGTCGGAACTTCGGCAAAGCGCTGATACAAGGAGACCTGTATGCGGAAAACGATGTCGGTACTTCTGTCGCTACTCATGCTCATATCGCTGCTGCTCACCAATCCCGCACCAACCAGGGCGTCTACTGCGCTGGTCGACGCGGCGCTGGCACAAGCGTTACAGGTTGCCAAGCCGTCGGATGTTTTGCGCGTCGTGGCGACCTTTGATGGACCACTGGATTCTTTGGAGCAGACAACCCTTCTCGGGATCGTCTCAAAGAGCCAAGCGTTGAAGCGTTTGCCGATGGCGCTTATCGAAGGCACGCCGGGGCAGATTACGCAGCTACAGGCTTTGCCGACATTGCGCTCGCTCTACCTTGATCAACAATTGAGCTACATGCTGCACGAGAGCGTGCCCTTGATTGGCGCGGATCGCGTGTGGAGCGAGCTCGGGTATGACGGCACCGGTGTAACGGTAGCAGTGTTGGACAGTGGTGTCGACGCAACCCATCCCGACCTTGCGTACGGGAGCAAAGTTGTGCAAAACATCAAGCTGGTCAGCGAGGATGATACGGCGCCCGGATTCTATCTGGCGGTGGAGAACGTGCCAAACTCGGATACGAGCAGCGGTCACGGGACGCATGTGGCCGGTACCGTTGGCGGCACAGGGGCGGCCAGCAACGGATATTTCACCGGCGTGGCACCAGGAGCGGAGCTTGTTGGCATTGGCGCCGGCGATACTATCTTCATCTTCTCGGCGTTAGCCGGCTTCGACTGGGCCTTGGAGAACCAGAGCCGCTACGGCATCGATGTGATCACGAATAGCTGGGGCAGCAGCGGAGAGTTCGATCCCCAGCATCCCGTCAACGTAGCGAGCAAGGCGGCGCACGACGCGGGAATGGTTATCCTATTCGCGAGCGGAAATTCGGGTCCCGGTACGGACACGCTCAACCCATACAGTGTTGCTCCCTGGGTAATTGGGGTGGCGGCCGGCAACAAGGATGGGCAGACACTGGCCGACTTTTCGTCGCGCGGACGCTATGGCGACCCGTTGTACCATCCGACCATCACAGCGCCCGGCGTTGGGATCGTTAGCACGCGTGCCAATAACACGATTCTGCCGCCGCTGGCCGCAACCGACGACGCGGCTATCGATCCTGCGTGGCTCCCGTACTACACGACAATGAGCGGCACGTCGATGGCGACGCCACACGTTGCTGGCGTCGTAGCGCTGATGCTGCAGGCAAATCCAGCTCTTACGCCGGACGCCGTGAAGCAGGTTCTGGTCGACACGGCAACGCCAATGCCGCAATACGCGGAGTATGCGGCCGGTGCCGGATATGTTAACGCCTATGCCGCGACGGACCGTGCACAAAGTGTCAAGCGCGTCAAGCAGCATAAGACGAAGAGCGGCTCCACGATCGAGGTGTACGTTGTCGAGCAGACGCTTACCGGCTCGGTGGGCCCAGCGGTCGCCGGCTACAACCGGATTTTAGCGACGACCAGCCACAACGTCGATGTTGGGACAGGGGCGGTCTTTGCCGACACCAAGCTCATTTGGGACAATCCTGCCAATGACCTCGATCTTTTCTTGTTCGAGCCAGCTGGCACGCAGGCTGGTGCCTCACAAGATATTCAAGCGCTTTCATTGACAGCTCTCGAAGGGGTTGCGGTCGATAACCCGGCTTCCGGGACGTGGAGCGCCGAGGCGCGCGGGTGGCTCAATGCCCCGCAGTCGTACACGCTGCGTGTCGAGACCTACTTCCCGGTGTCGTCTCGGTAGTGCTTGCCGTAGACCGAGGGTCTACCAGCTTGGTAATAGGTGTCGTGTAACCAGAAAGGGCCGTGGCTTTCCAGCCCGGCCCTTTCTGGCTGATGCGCGAGATGTCTTAGCAGCCAAACCTTCAACGGCGGGTAGCGTATTATGGGTGCGGCAATCCGTGGACGGTTCCGAGCGGTGAGACATACACGGTTGCGTGTCGATGTAGCTCGGGCGAGTCAGAGGGCAGCATCCCGCAGGCATACTCGATCGTCACGCTGTAGCCGAAGACGAGGCGGTCAATGGCTCGCCCTCGTTCGCCGCGCAAGCTACATCCGTCGGCGATGCCGGTTCATGCGTGCTCGAACCCAAGCTCGACCCGCTTCGTCGCAAAGACTGGCGTCATCCACGGCGCCCAAGCGAGTGTTAGCACGAGGCCAAGGCATGCGGCGATACTTCTGATGCGATCGGGAGGAGCGGCTCGACGGACGGGCATGGTGTACTCCAACGGAAGGTAGAGGAAGGGACCCCTCATAAACGAGACGATCGGATTGTCCAACAAGTTCCCCAACCATCAAGCAGATATTTGGAGGCTGACCTCAGAGTTAGAGCATCACGTGCCAAACGTTCGTCGCATTCGCCTGCTTGCGGTTCCCGCTACACTGGACCTATGCCACAGCTTCACTCTCGCTACAATGATACCGGCCCGCCACCCTACAGCAACTGCGGCGAGCCCTACTTACATGGGGCAACATGATGCGTTTCAGGAGACGACCTCGCCACGACCGCCTGTGGAGCACGGAGCATGCGATCCTGCCAAGCATTATTTTTGACGATCGTCTCGTCCACATTCGGAATGTGCGCGACTTCACCTATCGGTCGGCGGATGACTTTACGCCGGGGTATCGCGACCGGACCTACTACCTCGAGCGCTTGGAGCGCGTCTGGTTTGTGCTCGCGCCGTTCACACGGGACTGGCGGGGCCCGGCGCACAGTTTTCTCTCCTTCGGCTTTTCCGATTCGCAGTACCTTAGCATTTCGGTAGAAGCACGGCGGGAAGTGGGTCGGCCCTATTCGCTCTGGAAAGGTGCCTTGCGACAGTTTGAGCTCATCTACGTCATCGGCGAAGAGCGTGATCTGATTGGTCTACGAGCAGCGCTGTGGGATACCCCCGTCTACCTCTATCCCATCCGTGCGACGCCCGAGCAAGTCCGGGGCGTGTTTGTTGGGATGCTCCGCCGCGCGCAGAGGCTCGAGCAGCAACCCGAGTTCTACAATACCTTTACCAACAACTGCACGACCAATATCCTGGATGCCGTCAACGCGATCGCGCCGACGCCGATCCCGTTCGGTCTCAAAATCCTGCTGCCTGGCTACTCCGATGCGCTTGCCCACGAGCGGGAGCTGATCGACACCGAGCTATCTCTCGGTGCCGCCCGAGCGAGATATCAGGTGAACGAGCGCGCAAAGAGGGCGCTCCTCCAGCCAGATTTTTCACTCCGTATCCGAGCATAGAGGCGCTTGTCGGTAGTGGAGTTGGACGAATTTCACCATGCGGCTGATTTCCATCTCTGTTGCGGCGCGCTGGGGCCGAACAAATGATGAGCGTAGTCGGCGGAACGACCGTGGTGGGGAAGCTGGATCGGCCCTTCCTGCCGCCGTCATTGTTGACGCTGGCGATCGTATTATGCGCGCTGGTCGATGAGGATCGGCCTGGCGTACGCCTCCGGCCAGCACCACTACTGTGAAGGTTGCATTTGCGGCGTGTCGAGGCTCGGCACGCATGGGGTAGCGACCTCGGCGGGGGCCGTCGTCGCAGTTGCGTCACACGGGGGTGCTGTGCTGAGCTCACCACCGGGAGCATTCGGCGCTGGTGACGTGCTGCGTTCTGCGGCCGGCGTTGGTGTTAATACAGCGGGCCGGACAATCTGCGGCTCGACCATCGTGTCGCCACAACCCGATAGCAAGCCGAGCGCCGTCCCGATGCCAAGCAGCAGCGCAATTTTTCTCCGTCCCACCGCGTCCTCCGGTTCTCAATAAAGCCTGATGCGGCCGATAGCAAGCATCGAGCCGGCAAGAGCAGCGTGTCGGTACGTGTATGGACCGCGGTCGATGGTGCGCTCGTCCACATAAAAGTACATAGCTTCGCCACGATACTCATCCGGCGCGGAGAGCAACGGCCACCACTCGGCAAGCTCCGTGTACATTTTGAGCGTCACTGAGGGGGTAACCTCCGATTAGGTTGGCGGGCCAACTCCCGAATCGCAGCCTCGCAATCTGTACAACGGCACCCGATGACCATGATGTGGCGGCGGCCTGGCGTTGTTACTCCTCCAGTACCCGCCGGATCAGAGGAAGCAGATCACCGCGAGTGAAGGGCTTGTGAACGAACCCGGCCAAGTTCTGATCGGCAAAACGAGTAGTAACTTCCTCTGTGCCATAGCCGCTCATCAGGATCACCCGCACGTCGGGCTGTAGTAAGCGCATTTCTGCCAGCGCTTCCAGCCCGTTCAGCCGTGGCATTGTCAGGTCGAGCAGGACTACCCTGATCTGCTCGCGGTGTTGCGCAAAAAGCTCGACGCCGTCGCGTCCGTCAATAGCTTCCAGGACGGCCAACCCGGCACGCTCAAGAACCGTGCGGACGTATGACCGGACTGTCGGTTCGTCGTCGACGAGGAGGATCGTGCCGCTCCCGCGCTGGATCGCAGGGTTAGGCACAGCGGATTGCTCCGGGGCAGCTTCCTCGTAGCGGGGAATGAAGACCTGGAACGTGCTCCCTCGTTCCGGCACGCTAACGACCTTGATGGTCCCGTGGTGGCCACGAATGACCCCCAATGTGGTCGTCAAGCCCAGGCCGTGGCCCCTAGCCTTTGTCGTAAAGAACGGGTCAAACAAGCGGCTGAGTACTGCCGGGGTCATGCCTGTGCCTGTGTCCGTGACCTCTAGATACACGTAGATACCGGCGGGTAGGTCTCCAGGCACGTATGGCGATTGGAGGAACTCAGGGTCCGCATAACGACTGCCCGTACGGAGTATGATGGTCCCAGGTTGATCGCCAAGTACATCCGAGGCGTTGGTGATAAGGTTCATCACCACCTGGCGCAGCTGGCTGTGGTCCCCGTGTACTAAGGGGAGGTCAGGGGCAAGCTCCAGCTGAAGCACAGCCTTTTTGGAAACAACGGTTTCAAGCAACCGGCTCATCTGCGCCACAAGCGGGGAAAGATTACAGGGCTGGAAGGTAAAGCGTGCCCGGCCGGAGTAGACAAGCAGCTGGCGGACGAGCTCCGTCGCCTGGGTAGCTGCCTGTTCCACCTGCCTGAGCAACGGCAGCACAGCCGCGTCTTCGGTGAGCTCCTCGACGGCAAGTGTTGCGTAGCCCAGCATAGCCGTGAGCAGATTGTTGAAGTCGTGGGCGATGCCGCCGGCTAGGAGGCCCAAGCTTTCCAGCTTCTGGGCTTGAAGGACTTGAGCCTCAAGCTGGCGACGCTGCTCCTCAGCCTGTTCCCGGGCCGCACTTTCGGCTCGTAACCGCGCTGTTAGGTTGGCCAAGTCGTCGCGCTCATCCTCTGCCCTCCTGCGCGCTGAAATCTCGGCCCGTAATTGGACTTCGGTCATCACCGCGGCGGCTAAGTCGCGAACGACCGTTAGCTCCTCAGCGCTCCATTGTCGAGGCTTCGAATCGATGACGCAGAACGAGCCCAGGACGTAGCCGTCGGACGTTACCAGGGGAATGCCGAGGTAAGCGATCACGTTCAGATCCCGTATCGCGAGGTTGTCCTTGAACAAAGGATGCGTCCGCGCGTCCTCAATCAGCAGGGGCTCACCCGCAATCCGGTTGTATTGACAGAAGGAGTGTGACAGCGGGGTCTCGCGGAGAGAGGCCCACGGCTCAGGTAGTCCGAGGCAGCTCTTTAAAAACTGACGGTCTGCGTCGATCAGCGAGACCAATGCGATCGGTGCGTCTGTGCACTGTGCCGCCAGCCGCGACAAGCGGTCAAAGGACTCTTCGGCGGGCGTATCCAGCAAGGCTACCGCTCGCAGGGCCGCCAGCCGAGCAGGATCAAGCACATGGGTTGATAAATTATCGACACTCATCGCGTCCAGTGCCTCAACGAACCCGGGTAGTGCGTTGCCGTTGGGTAAACTTGGCTTCGGCAGGTGTGTCCCGGTTAGCCGAGAGCGGGTGCTTACGTCCTCGTCTCAACACTCGCATCCCGACATATGGACCTTCTGTCAAAGGTGCGCACTCAGCCCACCCTGCTCGGTATGGGAGAAGCCCGTCGACTTGTACCCCGGCAATGCGACTAATTGCCCACGAAGTTTACAATAACTATGCGTAGGTGTCGAACTCAACGAGGTAATAGCCCTTCAGATGGAGGCTCTGCCGGTCTTTCTCGCCCGCGATAGGGCAGCGCGCTGTCACCGAGTATCCAAAACTCTTGTACGGCGCTAACGGTACGGACCGACGACGAGTTATGATTGGCTCAAAGCCTCCGTCTACCGCCTACAGGTCACCGCATCTTCCATGCCGCGGTATCACGGTTGAGGGTTTGATCGGCCGTGCTAATTGGGAAGCCGAATACTGGGAGGCCACCGTTGCGAGCCCACTACTGCTCAAACCGTGGGTTGATGCACTGCCCTGTCTCCGGAAAGCACTGCTCAGGAGCAGCAGCTGCTGGCTGCACGGCTGAAAGTGCCACGAGGACAAATAGTAGATAGAGCATGAGTGCGCGACATTGGTCGGATAGCAACCGCAACATAGTTTCCTCTCGTGGGATAACGTGTACACCGCCACTCTACCAAAACATTACTTGGTCTTGAATGAAGGCGAGCTTATGGACCGCTGGTGCATGGAAGCCGAGGATGAGAACTTGGCGTCTAGACCGGTAGGAGAACCATGCAGGATGAGACCAGCTGCCACTGCCATAGCAATTGGCTAGGCCGCAAATAGTAACCGCTTGAGCTCAGCGCGGTGCTAATCTAGCATCTGGTTGTACAATAGCTGTAAGCGCCCAGCGGTTGAAACTAGCAGGGCTTCCAACCCGGCTTTCCTGCGCAGCACCTGACCGAACCTGTTTTACGAACGGGTGTAACGGCACCCATGACCATCTCGAGCTCAGGTAACCGCGCCACTCGGGACGAGCTTTGCGTTAGGTGACATTCGGTACGAAAATTCACGAGGATCTATGACTTCCGGATTGTTGTATCGCTTCACCGCATTTTCCACCAATCCTAAGGGTGGTAATCCGGCCGGTGTTTGGATTGGCGACGCACTTCCAGATCCCCACGCTATGCAGCAAATCGCCGCCGACGTTGGATTTTCCGAAACCGCCTTCATTGCTCCGGCAGCTGGAACTGCGCGTACTGTACGCTACTATAGTCCCGAAGCAGAGGTCTCGTTCTGCGGTCATGCAACGATCGCCGCAGGTGTTGTGCTCGGCACGATCGGGGGCGACGGGGTTTACCGCCTGGCGACCGCGGTTGGTGAGGTGCCGGTCGCCGTTCGAACACGTGATGGGCTCCGCGAAGCGTCGCTAACCTCTGTCGAACCGATGCATACCACTACTCCCGATGAGGTTGTCGGCGAAGCTCTGGCTGCCCTCGGCTGGAAGCGGACCGAGCTCGACGATTCAATTCCCCCGGCGCGAGCGTACGCCGGCGCCTGGCACTTGGTGCTGGCGACCCGTGACGCCGATCGCCTCTCCGAGCTGCAGTATGACTTTGAGCGGCTCAAGGCTTTGATGCTGCGCGAGGGTTTCACAACCCTACAACTTGTGTGGCGCGAGCGGCCAAACCTCTTTCACGCACGTAATCCCTTTCCGGTTGGTGGCGTTGTAGAAGACCCGGCGACGGGTGCGGCCGCGGCGGCGCTGGGAGGCTACCTCCGAGACGCCAAGCTCGTCACAGTGCCTACAACCATTCTCATCCGCCAGGGAGAGGCCATGGGTCGTCCGAGCCTCCTTGTAGTTGAGATTCCTGCCCGAGGTGGAATTGTGGTGACGGGTGCTGCGGTCCAGATCGATGCGGAATAAGGTCGCGGGTTCCTTCATACGGCGCCACGGTTGTTGCAGGGGCACGTTCCGTCCATTCAGTGCCCCTTGCAAGCAATGTAGTTAAAGTGCCAGTCACTTTCTCACCGACACCACTTCCTAACGACCTGTGAGCCTCGGCTCGCCGCGATGGATGGACATTTCTATTCAAAAGTCTATCTCCTTGGCCTATACTAGAGAAACTCCGACGCCGTCCTACACCCGCTGGCATGAGGACACGCCACGCGCAGCGTAGCCCGCAAGGACATGCAGCAGGAAATCGAGCGCATCAGCGCCGAGCTTGAGCACCGCCGAAAGATACTCCTCGAACAAGACAAGGGGCGTTCCCGCTGCGCTATAAGCCTGTGGTCCGATTGTGGTAAAACACCATAGACAGAGTGCGCGCCTGCTGTCGTGGCCAAGAGGTGCGCTTTCATTCTATAGTGCTGCTCTGTCAGACCTCAAATATAAGTTCTTTGCGCAGTGACACATCACTGTGCTCACGCGTGGCTTTATCCATGCGCAGCATACGGTCGATTTCGTTAGCGAGCGGGGCGGTATGGGTGCTCCCTGTACTCGTGCGACTCAATGACACGGTGGGCGTAGAATTTGCAGGATTGATCCGGCCGGCGCTCGCTCGGGCAATTCACCTAGATAGCGGCCGCCGAGCTGCAGTATCGGTTACACACGATGGACTGAAAGGTACAGTGATGTTTGCACTACAGGTGCTCCGCAGGACCTTCAACTGCTGGCGGCAAAGCTGGCGCCGAGACGCACCCAAGGGGCGCCTCCGCGACTTCGAGACCGACGCCCAGCATGAAGCCAAGCTGTACGGGGCGCTCAACCGGCGATCGCTAGGAGTGCGCATGGTCGAGGTACGCCGCGTCGTCGGCTCGGTTGGCCGGAGCTTGGAGTTTGACGACACGTTCCAGCCATTCCAGCGGGACACAACCAGCCATGCACGGTTCCGCCGGGTCCTGGGCGCACTGCGAGCGGGCGAGGCTTTGCCGCCAGTTGAGCTGTATAAGCTGCGGCGAGCCTACTACGTGCTGGATGGCCATCATCGACTTGCGGCCGCGCGTGTGCTGGGGATTGCAGAGCTCGAGTCAGAGGTGACGCTCTTCATTCCAAGCGGCGATCCCGAGGCTCTACGGCTGTTCCATGAGCGGCGGGCCTTCGAACAGGCGACGGGGTTACAGACGATTGGTGCCGTCATGCCGGCTACCTATCGTCGTCTGCTGACCGAGGTCCATGCTTTTCGTCGCAAGCTTGCGGACGAGCGACGGACAGCGGTTGACCTGACGGAGGCGGCTCGCATCTGGTACGCCCGGGTCTTTTTGCCGGCGTTCGGCGCGCTGCGCGCTGCAGATCTACAAGCCTGGTACCCGTCGTTGCGGCACGCCGATATGCTGGCCGGGCTGTGGGACGAGGAGCGCGAGGTGCGGCAGCGCCGCCAAGGGGCTCCCACAGATCATCAGGGGGCCGCGACGTAGTTACTGCCTCGCGTGCTTGACGTGCTCCAAACATCGCTCAACCTCACTGCGTGTGGAAACGCGAGCCGCGTTAACGACTACCTGCGGCTGGCTGCGCTGAAACAAGGCGAGACCTCCCGACGGGAACGGGTGTCAAAACCCTGTTCTCCATCTGAAGGTCTCGCATGCTGTTTACCTCGTTAATCGAAGATCACCGAGATCTCGAAGCACGTCCCGAGCCGTTACGGAGTCTTCTGCGCAAGCTCCGCAACCTGTGCAGAGGTGAGGACCGATTCGTACACCCGTAATTCGTCCAGCTGGCCCTTGAATGGAGTGTCCCACCAGTTGACGCCCAATGCGAAGGTGCCGTTCGTCGTGGTGAATACGTTGGGGAAACCGCTGCGGTTGAACTTCTCCACGCCGTTGACGTAGACTTTGATGGTTCCCTCTTGCACCGTGAAGGCCAGGTGCGACCATTCGTTCACCGGAATCTTCATCCCTAACCTTGGGCGATGCAGCGAGGAGAAATACTGATCCCGTGCAATAACGGCACAGCTTAAACAATGTTTGCTTGGTGTTCCGGTTGGTTAGATTCCAAAGTTGTTGAGGTGGCCTTATCACGCAACACAACGCGAGACCCGTAGGTCCCGCGTTCGCTAGTGTTGTATGTGCGAGGCTAGCCCTGTGTCTGCGGTCCGGTCCGGATCCAGACCCGCATCGCACCCGGCTGGCGATTGTCCCATGCGTAGTACGGAATTGCCGTAAAAGTGCAGGGCTCGGTTCTTGGCGGGGCTGTACGGTACAGTTTATCGTTCCAGTCGGCATCGTCGAGCACCGCAGCCGATCCCGTGATAGCCACGACCCCGTTCAGCAGGTCTGGCTCGAAGTGATGCTCAAGTTCTGCTGTTTCCGGCAGGAGAATATAGTTGAGCGGTGCCGTGTTGTCGACCTGCTCTAGACAGTAGACGATCGGGCCGCGTCTCAGGGTCACTTGGCCAATATCGGTGCCGACTGCCGGGTGTGCATACACACGCTCGACTGGCATCGGCAGCTCCAGGGTTACAGCGTCACCATTCTGCCACTCACGCTCGATGCGCAAGTAGCCCTGCTCCGCCGACGTAATGTCGACTGGCTCACCGTTAACGGTTACACGCGGGGCTGTGCACCAACCTGGTATGCGCAGACGCAGGCCGAACGTTGCAGGTTGATTCAGCTTGACACGCACCGTTATCGCGCCATCCCAAGGATAGTTTGTCTCCTGCTGGAGCGTGATGGTTTGGCCGCCGATATCAAGTTGTCCCGAGCCTTGGACGTAGAGATGTACAACGGCGTCAGTATCGCTCTGCGCGTAGACGTACTCGCCAAGCGACGCCAGCAGTCGAGCCAGGTTGGGTGGACAGCACGGGCAATTAAACCAGGGCTGCCGGTGGTGCGTGCCGTGACTCGCCAGCGGGTTGTCATAAAAGAAGGCTTCGCCATCAAGCGAAACACCACTAATCACTGCATTGTAAAGTGCGAGCTCTAGAATGTCCCCGTAGTTGCCGTCGAGGTCAAGCTGCAGCATCCTTTGCGCCCAGAAGACCAGGCCAATCGCCGCGCATGTCTCGGCGTACGCGCTCTCATTGGGTAAATCGTAGTCGCCAGTGAAGCCTTCATTGTGCTTCGATGTACCAATGCCACCCATGACATACATGCGCTTGGTGGTGAGATGGCGCCACAAACGGCGGCAAGCATTCAGTAATTCAGGATTGCCGTCCTCACCCGCGAGATCTGCCATGGCACTATATAGATATACTGCGCGAACCGCATGGCCGACGACTTCGTGCTGCTCGCATACGGGGCAGTGCGCCTGATTGTACTCGTAGCTCTTGGCCCAATACGCCGCCGGATCGTCGCCCCGAGCGCGTGCCTCTTGATCATAATAGTGGGGCTGGCGGCCGCGCTCATCGACGAAGTAGCGGCTGAGGTCAAGGTAGCGCTGCTCACCAGTTGCGCGGTAGAGCTTCACCAATGCTAGCTCGAGCTCCGGGTGGCCGGGATAGCCACGCTTCTGCTCTGGGCCGCGTCCAAAAACGGTTTCAATGTAGTCGGCGTACCGGCACACAACATCGAGCAACGACCGTTTACCAGTCGCCTCATAATGCGCTACCGCTGCCTCGGTCATATGCCCTGCGCAGTACAGCTCATGCCAGTCGCGCAGATTTGTCCAGCGCTTCTCGGGCTCGACAGCCGTGAACCAGGTATTGAGATACCCGTCCGGCTGCTGTGCCTTCGCGATCAGGTCGATCACGCTGTCAAGCAAGCTATCAAGCTGCGCGTCGTGCGCAGTCGCCAGCGTGTAGCTGGCTGCCTCGATCCACTTCGCGGTATCGGAGTCCCAGAAGAGCACCGGAATGCCCTGCTTCTTAATCTCCGGTCCTGGATTCCAGCCTGGTTTGAATGCATCGATACGACCCGTTTCGAGGCACTGCCGGTAAATGTGTCCAATTGTCCGCTCTCGATTGGCACGCAGCCGCGGTGCCCAGAACACATCGTCGACCGTAACCTTTGTGTGTGCCAGCGAAACATACTGTCGACGTACCACTCCTTGGTTCGAGGCGCTCTCTGCTGCCGTAGGTGTCGTAATTGGTGTGCTCACAATCTTCTCGCTTCCTCAACGGCAAGTCTGCCGCAATTGCAGGTCTCACTCAACCCTTATAAGGTCTGTATCTGTACGAGCTGCTGATGCTCCGCAACGCGTAGCGGGTTGCGGAGCGGCTGCCCAAACAGCGGCACGTCAATTTCAAATAGGTCGCCGTCCGCGGTCTGGAAGCCGTCGCCGAAGCTAACACCATTGGCCCCGAAGAAGTGGATGTGAATATCACCAGGGCGACGGAATAGCTCATATTTGAAATGATGGTGCTCAAGATTGGCGATCGAATGGCACATGTGCGCCTCACCGCTCTCGAAGGGCCGGCTCCAAGCCACCGTATCGTCCCGGAGAATGCGGACGGTTCCAGCCACCGATGCGGGCAGAGCGCCCACAAGTAGCTCAGGGCCGATAGAGCACTGCCGTAGCTTGGAATGTGCGAGGTACAGATAGTTCTTGCGCTCCAGGACGTGATCCGCAAACTCATTGCCTACAGCAAAGCCGATGCGCCAGGGCGTACCGTCATCCGCGACCACATACAGTCCGGCAATCTCGGCTTCCTCGCCGCCATCGTAGGCAAATGCCGGCTGGATCAGCGGATGGCCAGGCGCGATAACACAGCGGCCATCGCCTTTATAGGCCCATTCTGGTTCGGCGCCAATCTGTCCCGGGCTGGGCTTGCCGCCGGCGAGGCCAATCTGGAACATTTTGGCCGAGTCAGTGACGGGTGCGGCCGCGGCCGCCGCGTGCATCTGATCGCGCGACGTGGCGCTGCCAATATGCGTCAGCCCGGTAAGCGACACAACACAGCGCGCGGGATCTGGGTGGTCGAGCGGGGGCAGTAAGCGCCCTTCCTGTAGTACCTGCTCGTAGTCGACCCGCTCCGTCGAAAGGCGCTCCTGGACGAAGGCCGCAAGCGGCGCGCGCGCTCGAATCGCCTCCAGAGCTAAATCGTAGACGCGCGCATAGCCGGCAATCGGGCGAAGCTTGCCTTCACCCTCACTCGACAGCGCAACGCGCCGAGCGCCAGCATCGTCGATGAACTGAACAAGCCGGATCAAGGTATGCACCTCAATAATTAAGGGCCGGACATCGACGATGCCCGGCCGTCGAAGGTTCGTGCCGATCGTCGGCGAATGCAGCGTCTCGTGATACCTGCTCGATGGCCCGCTAGTCGTGCGCGCGAGTGTCGTGTGTCGGGTTTTGGCGCGCTTGCCGGTGCTGCCAGTCTTCGGCGAAGAGATTAAAGAAGACGTGCTCGCGCGGATGTTCGGCGAAGAACTCCTCGTTCAGCGTGACGCCAAGGCCCGGTCCTTGCGGCAGCGGGAAGCAGCCATCAGCGACGTCAACCTCCGGCAGGCCCGCGACCGCGTCCTTGACCCAGGCGTCGGCGAAGTCGTTGAAGTGCTCTTGAATTTTGAAGTTGGTCGTACACGCCGCCAAGTGGAGCGCCGCCGCCGTACCGACCGGGCCACATACGTTATGCGGTGCAATCAGCATGTAGTACGCGTCGGCCCAAGCCGCAAGCTTTTTCGTGGCCGAGATGCCGCCATAGTGCGTGAGGTCAACCTGGATGATATCGGCAGCCTGCAGCTCGAAGAGCTCGCGGTATTCGTAGGGCGTATGCATGCGCTCGCCGGTTGCTACCGGAATACCGAGCGGCGCAACGGCCGTCGCCACTTTCTGCAGCGCGCGGATATTCTCGGGTGGCACGGGCTCTTCAATCCAGCCAGGTCGAAGCGGAGCTAGCTCGCGCGTCATCTCGATCGCCGTTACCGGGTTGAAGCGGCCGTGCATCTCGATGAAAATCTCATTGTCCGGTCCCACTGCGTCGCGCACCGCTTCGATCAGCGCGATCGACCGCAGCTTTTCTGCGCGACTAAGCTCATAAAATCCGGCGCCGAAGGGGTCGACCTTGAGTGCACGGTAGCCACGCGCTACGACACGCTGCGCGGCTGTGTGAAAATCCGCAGGCGCCCGCTCCACCGTGTACCAGCCGTTGGCATAGGCCGGAATTCGGTCGCGTACGGCGCCGCCCAGCAGCTGGTAGACAGGCACGCCGAGCGCTTTGCCGAGAATATCCCAGCAAGCCATCTCGACCACGGCGATTGCCGAGGCCATAATCTCGCTGGCACGTGCATAATCACGCCGAAACATGCGCTGCACGAGATCCTCGATCTTAAAGGGGTCGGAGCCGAGAACATGGTTGCGCCCAGCCTCCTCCAGGTAGCCGAGCAACGCGTCGGTATGGTTGACCATCCGTACTTCGCCAACGCCGCTCAGCCCTTCGTCTGTTTCAAGGACCACAAACGTTAGGTTGCGCCACGGGGTTCCCAACACCATAGGCTTAATCGCCGTAATCCGCATCTACTTGCTCCTTAGCACTTCAATCCGGAGGCCTCGATCCCTGTACCGGGCGCTAAGCTCCGATAGGGTCGAAATGTCACCGGTGCAACCACCCTCGTGCTCAGGGTGGTCACTTTTCTGTCGGGGACAAACTACTGTACGTCTAACGTTAGGTTATCAGCCATTGAGCCTTGACTGGGCTCCATGGCTGATAGCCACATCCGGTGCTTCCTCGTCGTGTAACGTACTTCCGGCTACTACGAGACCAATCCTGACGGCCAAGCGGCATCGGGGCAATTGACGTCACGGCTCTTGGAATTAGCCGCGGTTTTTGCCGAGCCGAATGACATTCCATGACAGCTTGGGCAGCGTGGCCGTGAGCCGTCCGTCTGAAAGTTGGGCATCGCCTCGGGTGTGCGGGACAACTTCGTTGGGCTGCTCAGCGGTGTTCCGCGCCAATGGATCGGAATGCTCGAGCGTGATGTGCTCCAGCACCTGATAGCCTCCGATGCCCCGCAGATCCCCTTCGAGCGGCAGCGCTCCATCCTGTCCGCGGTTCACCGCGAAGACCGTCATCTGCTCGTGCTCCTCGTCCAACACCGCCACGGCGTCAAGCAGCGGAACGGCGTCGAATGTCTTGTTGGAGTAGGATGGAGTGCGGACCTGCAAGTTGAGCACGGTGCCGCGACCATAGCACGAGGCATGCATGTACGGGTAATACGTTGCCTGGCGCCACGCCGGTCCGCCGGTAACGGTGCTGATCGGTGCAATCGTATTGATGAGCTGGGCGAGACAGGCGATCTTGACGCGGTCGGCGTTGCGCAGCAGGGTGATCAGCATCATCCCCACCACCAGTGCATCCTCATGGGTGTACGGCGCTTCGTACAGTGGCGGTGCCACCTGCCACGGGGTCTTCTGCATAATCTCCTTGTCGACTGGATTCTGGTACCAGACGTTCCACTCGTCGAAGGAGAGGTAGAGGCGCTTCGTGTGGCCTTTCTTCGCGCGTACATAGTCCGCCGTCGAGACGACGGATCGGATGAAGTCGTCCATTTGGACGGTCTGCGCGAGAAATGTGCCGAGGTCGTTATCCGTTTTGTGGTAGTACTGGTGCAACGAGATGTAGTCGACGTACTGGTAGACATGATCGAGCACCGTCGCTTCCCATTGTCCGAAGGTCGGCATCTTGCGGTGGGAGCTGCCGCAGGCGACGAGCTCGATGGTGGGATCGACCCATTTCATAGCAACTGCCGTCTCGGTCGCGAGCCTGCCGTACTCGTCGGCTGTCTTGTGGCCCATCTGCCAGGGGCCGTCCATCTCGTTTCCGAGGCACCACGTCTTGATCTTGTGCGGCTCGCGGTAACCGTTGGCAATGCGCATGTCGCTGTACAAGCTGCCGCCGGGATGGTTACAGTATTCCACTAAGCTGCGCGCCTCGTCGATGCCTGCGGTGCCAAGATTGACGGCCATGTTGACTTCTGTGCCGACTCGTCGCGCCCACTCACAGAACTCGTCGGTGCCGACCTCGTTCGTTTCCAGGCTCCTCCAGGCGAGATCGAGCCGGCGCGGCCGCTTCTCTTTCGGCCCGACACCGTCGCGCCAGTTGTAGCCTGAAACGAAGTTGCCGCCCGGATAGCGCACGATGGGAACCCCCACTTCGCGGACAATGTCCATAACGTCGCGCCGAAAGCCCATGTCGTCGGCGGTAGGATGACCGGGCTCGTAGATGCCGTTGTAGACTGCTCGTCCGAGGTGCTCGATAAAGGAGCCGTAGAGGCGCGGGTCGACTTCGCCAATCCGGAACTCGGGATCGGCAATGATCTTTGCTGTTTCCATTGATCTAGTGTTCCTTTTAGTTAGCTGCCATGATGTGCCGGTCACGCATCCATTGCTTCCTTCAGCCGGCCCGCTCTGCTGCTCTCCCTCGGACTGTGGACCCCGCATCTAGAATGAATGACACAACCGGCATCCGTTTCTTAGCTCACAGTAATCGCGTCGCGCTTCTTCCGTAGCTCGGCGATCAACGTGTCAAAGGATTTCGTGAAAGAGCTAACACCTTCAGCGGTGAGGCGCTGTTCGGTGATCGCCTGTAGGTCGACGCCAACCTCGGCCAGCTCGCGTTCCACGCGCTGGGCACCTTCGCTGTCCTCTTCGACGGTATTGCCGCGTACAACCCCGTGGTCAGCGAAGGCCAGCAATGCCTTTTCGGGAACAGTGTTGACAGTATGTGGCCCTACCAGCTCGGCCACGTACAAGGTGTCTGGATATGCTGGATTCTTGGTGCTGGTGCTGGCCCATAGGGGCCGCTGCAGGTTCGCACCTTTTGCCGCCAGAGCTTCCCAGCGCGGATTGGACTGGCCCTGGCCGAAGACACGCTTGAAGGCTTGGTAGGCGAGCTTAGCGTTGGCGACCGCGGCCTTGCCTAGCAGGCTCCGCAGCCGCTCCTGCTCCCCCGGGTCATTCGAGGCGCTGAGCTTCGCCTCGATCTCCTTGTCTACCATGGTGTCGACGCGGCTAACAAAGAAGCTGGCAACCGAGTGGATCTGATCAAGCGGCTTGTTCTCGGCTGCGCGCCGCTCCAGTCCGCGGATATAGGCCTCCATCACCTGCTCATACATCGACACCGCAAAGAGCAGTGTGACGTTGATGCTCTGACCCTCGTAGATCATCTCCTCGATCGCCGGCAGGCCCTCAGGCGTACCAGGAATTTTGACCATGAGATTGGGCCGGTCCACGGTGCGCCACAGTCGCCGCGCCTCCTCCATTGTTGCCTGCGGGTCAAACGCGACGTTGGGGCCTACCTCGATACTCACTCGGCCGTCGACGTGTCCTGTTGCTTCGTAAACAGGCATGAGCACATCACAAGCCTGTCGAATATCGTCGGTCGCAATACGCTCAAAGATCTGCTCGGCGTCGTGGCCAGCCTCGGCTAGCTTGCGAATGTCTTCGTCGTAGTCCGCGCTGCTCCCCAGCGCTTGCTCGAAAATCGTTGGGTTGGACGTAACCCCGACTACCGCGTACTCGTCGACAAGGCGCTGGAGGTCACCTTGCGCAATCAAACGGCGGCTGATGCTGTCGTACCAAATGCTCTGGCCAAACTTGCTGAGCTCGAACAACGGATTAGTTGCCATAACGGTCTCTCCTCAACTGCTGGTGGATGCGGCCCAACCTACGCTCAAAGTGCTTCTCGTAGTGCGATTTACAGGGTCGGCCTGAAACCGGACTGCTGTGGTCGGGTAGACACCTCAAACCTCGTTACATCGTTCCTTGTTCACTTGCTAGCAGCCCATCGATCCGGTCGAGCACCATCGTCGGGTGTAGGCCGGAAGCTGCTAGCGCTGCGGGTGTTGCGTCGCCGGTTAGCACTAGGCAGGTTGCCATCCCCGCGGCGATGCCCATGGTGATGTCCGTCTCAAGCCGATCGCCGACCATCATACACTCGGCTGCTGGTAATCCCAGCAGAGCGAGAATCATCTCGATCATGATCGGTGATGGCTTGCCCACAATTGGGTCGCATACTACCCCGGTGCAGGCCTCGATCGCCGCGATAATCGCCGCCGCATCGGGCTCGCCGCCACCCGGCACTGGGCAGTAACGATCCGGATTGGTTGCCACAAGCCGGGCCCCTGCTCGGATCGCGTCGAAGGCGACCTGCAGCTTGTGATAGACGAAGGTCCGGTCGAACGAGGCTACGACAATGTCGATTTCGCCGGCCTTTTCGGTAAACTGGAAGCCGGCTGCTGCGAGATCGTGCATAAGCGGCTCCTCGCCAACCACGTACAGTCGCGCTTGCGGTGCAGCTTGTAGCAACCATTGAACCAGCGCGAACGATGAATTGACGATATCGTCCACCGCTGTCGGAATGCCCATATCGGTGAGCTTCGCCGCATACTGCTGCCTGGTTTTGGTAGGGTTGTTCGATAGAAAGATCGTCCGCCGACCGGCAGCCCGCAGCGCGGCAATTGTCTCAGCCGCGCCCGGGAGCACTTTGTCACCTAGATAGATCGTGCCATCCAGATCGAAGAGGTAGGCGTTGTAGAGCGCCGGCGCTCCTCCCCGCAGGGCGGCAGCGCCGACGTTAAGCTGTTCCATTCCCCGAATCCCGCTGACCTGCTGCTCGTCCCCAAAACCCGCCGGGGGCGAATAGCTCGTCGATGCACTCGTCAAGGATGCCGGTCTCGTTGACAAGATCAAGCACGGTGTACCGGCTGCGAATCGTGCGCGCCAAGTCGTAGCTAGCCCGCAGCCGTGCCACGTCGACCCCGATATCGGCTGGATCAGTCGGACAACCCGCCGCCTGCAACATATCACGCAGCTGTGCCGCCGGTAGCAACTGCTCCTCGAGCCGTTGCCGGAGATCGGGCCAGCGGTCCCGCAGCAACATGAGGCGCTGCCGCAGCTGATCGCTGTCGATATACTTAGCCAGCGTTTCCTCGACTGCATTTTCGGCCAGCTCTGGGATATCATGACCCTGGCGTACCGCCTGCTCGACCTCGGCGCGGGAAGGCCAGCTGCGGCAGCGCTCACCGATGTCAACCTTGGTGAGGTCACGTGCCAACACCCGTTCGTACAGCGCCGCGGCTGCTAGCGTGCCTATCCCGACCTTGTAACCATGGGCGATCGCGGGTTCGCCATAGCCAAGCGCTTGCATCTCCCAGAGATGGCTGAAACGATGCTCGCTTCCCGAGGCCGGTCTAGACGAGGCGCTGATTTGCATGGCGACGCCGGCCATAATCAAGCCCTCAAACAGATTCTCAATTGCCTGACGGTCACCGGCCTGGAGCTCAGCCGGCTTGCCGGTCCAATCCCGCAGTGAGTCTTGAACGAGCGGCCACGCTCGCGGGTCGATCGGCTCGGCTTCCAATGTATCCGCGAGAATCCAGTCTGCACCCGCCGTAATCTTGCCAAGGAGATCGCCATAGCCCGTCGCGTTCATCTGTGATGGCGCTTGGACCAGGATATCGAGGTCGGCGAGGACGGCGCGAGGTGCCGGGCAGGACATCGTCTGTTTGAAGCCATCCTTGGTGATTGCGGCCCCGAAGGCCGTATAGCCATCCATCGAGGCTGCCGTCCCGACGCACATATAGGGCCGCCCCACGCGGTGGGCCGCTAGCTTGGTAATGTCGTTCAGCGTGCCGGACCCCACCACCACCGGAATTCCCGCCTGCTCGCGCAGCTGCTCCTCGAGGGCAAGCACATTGATGAAATCGGCGTACAGCGTCGGTGCGCCTGGAAGGACAATTGGCTCTCCGGCTGTTCGTCCTGCAGCGCTTAATTGTTGATGCACTGCCCGACCCGCTACCTCGAATGTGTTGCTATCGGCGACGACAACGGCAGACTCGCCAGGAAAGCACTCCTCAAACACTTTGCTCACCGTCGCCAGCGTACCCGCGCCAATCACAACACTTCGGGTATCGCTCGCAGCATGCAAGGCTGTGTTAATTCGCTCGTAGTCCATGGTTAACCTTTTGTGTTTTTCTTCGGCCTAGGCGCCGGTTGCCTGAATGCGGAAGCGCTGGCAGTCGTTGTTCAACGAGACCCACTGCCGCAGCTTGACCCCATCGCCCATCAAACAGTTCATAACTTCCAGCACCTTGCCGCTTGGTCGTGACACGATTCGCACCGTGCCGTTGTTCATGTGGTCGATGCACCACTGCTGGTTCGGTTCAGCCGTGCATGCGCGTTGCTCGACGGTATCGGCGGCAGCTGTAACGATCGATAAACATTTGTTGCTCTGAATCGACATAATCTGAACGAAGCCCTGTTCCTGAGGCACGATCTTCCAGTGTCGGTCGGCGCTCTTGGCGTCAGCGGCGAGAACGGGTACGGCTCCGTCGTCGGTTGACGCCTTCTCGATCGCAACCATCTTACTACTATGATAAGTAAAGAGGCTCACTTCCGTTGCTGGCTGCAAGCGAAACTGCTGACAGTCAGTATCGCTCTTTTCGATCTCCTGGAGCTCGCCGTTCCCCGTACCGCAGCTGCCCGTGTCAAGGAATCTTCCACCCGAGCGAGACTCGAGCCGTAGCCAGCCATCCGCCTCGGGTGCGAAGCGCCACTGCTGGTTTGGAGCGTGCGTCCAAGCGCTCGCCTGTATCGTGGCGCTCGCCTGTGACGAGCCGTCGGCTTGTGCAACCTCTAGCGCGCGACCGCTCGAACGGTTGAGGAGGCGATAGTAACCGTTCGCGAGGTAGTCGAGCGCCCACTGCTGCTCTGCTCCGGCTCCACAGGCAGCTTGCTGCGGGTGCGTAGCACCGGTAGCACCCTGTAAACACTGGCTGCTCTGCTTGTCGACGATTGTGTAATAGGTCGCGTCGGCCCGCTCGGCTGTCACGTCCCGCTCACCTGACGGTGGGGTAACAGGAGTATCAAGCGCCAAGGGTACGCCGAAGTTCGGGGTGCCGTCGGCGTTCCACGTAAATTTTTGAACGCGGGTTGTCCGCGAGCTGCGGCACCCTTGATCAGCGGCAGAGTTGGCGTGATAAACGATCCAGTTCTCTTTGCCGTCGGGCGAGGTGAAGAAACCGTTGTGGCCCGGTGCAAATACGCTGTTTTCGTCGGAGCGCTCGAAGACCGGCGTGGGATGCTTGACCCATGAGCTCGGGTTCAATACATCGCCGCCGTTATAGGTCAGCATGCCCAGCTTGTAATCAGGGCCCCAACACGCACTGGCCGAGTAGATGATGAAGGTTTTGCCGTCGTGCTGCAATACCTCGGGGGCCTCGTTGACATTGGCCACAGATTTCTCCCAAGCGTGGGCAGGCTTCGAGATGAGCACCCGTGGTCCACTGATGGTCCAGGGATCGCTCATGGGAGCAATAAACACGTTCTGATCCTGCCCGACCCACGACGAAAAGAGGTAGTAGAGCTTATTGTCGGGCATCTTCAAGATGCTGCCGTCGATGGCCCACCCATCGTTGCTTGGGTCGAAGATTCGGCTCTTGTATGTATATGGACCGAGCGGGTCGGTACCGCTACTCTCCAATACGTGCATTCGCTGGTTCGCGAGTGTACCGTCACTACCCGCGGAGTAGTAGACATACCAGCGCGGACCGTTCGGCCCGTCCAGCAGGTGAAACTCCGGTGCCCACACCTCGCAGCAGCGTGTCGGATTTGAGTCCGACCAAATTGTGACCGGCGCGACGTTCGCCAGGCCCGCGAGCGTGGGTGACTTCCACATTCGAATGGCAGTCCATTGCGTTGCAGTGAGATAATAGTTGCCGTCGTAATACTGGAGCCAAGGATCTGCTCCGTCTACCTCCAACAGAGGATTGTGAAAAGGAGCGGCCGTCCTCCCCGGCATGCAGGAGGTGCGCAGCAAAGCAGCGAGCAATCCGAGCAAAAGGTTAGGTCGACGCTTAAGAAGTGCGTTTCCGGAAGGTGCTGCCACGCTCTTTGCACGGTCGTTCCGTTCGAGTCCACGTTCCAATGATCGCGGGGGTTGTTTCAACACAGTTCCTTCTAGAATCTCGATGCACCGGTGTCCGTGCAGATCAGCGACGATTTCGCAGCTGCTATCGAGGCAAATCGTCACCATAATCCGTCCGCAGATCAAAGCCTCATCCTGCTGCGAACACTACCACTCGTCGGCGTCCCTAGCTTGATTCCAGGTGCAGCTTAGGCAGCTGCACCTGGAGTTGCGTCCGCACGGTACGACCGTCAACTAGTGATCGAGAGCAGACTGCTCGATGGTATCCGGCAGGGCAGCGCTGTCACTGGGCGCCTCGTCGGCCTTGCCCTGTGCCAGCAGCACCTCCCGTCGCAGCGCTCGCAGCCGCTTCATCACGTCGTTCTCGCCCCGGCCGAAGTAGGCATACAGCGTCCGGTACTCCGCAAACAGCTGCTCGTACACTGGCACGTGCGCCGCGTTCGGCCGGTAGCTCACGTCCTTCAGCCCGCCCATCTGCCGTGCCGCC
>JADDQE010000164.1 GCA_016781525.1 bacterium
CGTTGCACTTTCCCCAGGCCGTTGAAGGACTGCGCGACCACCTCAGCTTCCTCAACAGTTGCAGGCGCCTTTGGTGCACAGAGCGCCAACGCCTGGGTGTACCACGCATTCGCACGCTCGTAGTCACCCTGGTCATGCGCCACCATCGCAAGATGAGCAAGCGTTCGGGCAGCACCCAAAGTATCTCCTGCTGCCTGCGCTAGTGCGAGGCTCTCCTCGTGGAGGGTTATCGCCCGGGCATAGTCTCCCTGGTGTCGCGCTAACACGCCCGTGCCATCCAGCACCTTTGCCCGTACTGCTGCCGGCTCCGCAGGGCCCCGGCTCAGCAGCGCTTCGAGCCACCGCCGTCCCTCCGCGAAGTGGCTGCGCATCTCCCAGAAGCGCCAGAGTGCCGCGCCCAGACGAAGGCCGAGCTCCGAGCGCGCTTCTGTACTTATCGTCCAAGCTAGAGCTGCCCGCAGGTTGCCGTGCTCCGTTGCCAACTCTTGTACCCGGCTCGCCTGGGCCGCACCCACTAGCTCCGGCGCTACCTTCTCGGCGAGATCGAGATAATACTGGGCGTGCAAGCGCCGCAGTGCCTCAAGGTCGTCGCTGCACTCCAGGTGCTCCTGCGCGTACTCGTGGATCGTCTCCAACATCACGAAGCGCAGCGCACCATTCGGGCCTTCCTCTTGCCGCAGCAAGCTCTTATCGGTGAGCGACAGCAGTCCATCGAAGGGATCGATCGACAGCCGCGTCCAGCGCTCGTCGCCACCCACGGCCTCTATCGCTTCCAGCGTGCAGCCACCTACGAAGATTCCCAGCAACGAAAAGAGGTGTTGTTCACCTGCGTCGAGCAGGCTATAGCTCCACTCGATCGTGTTGCGCAGGGTTTGCTGGCGGGCCGGGAGATCACGCGCACCCCCGACCAGCAGCTTGAGCCGGCTCCCCAGCCGCGACAGGAGCTGCTGCGGGCTGAGGAATTTACTACGGGCCGCCGCCAGCTCGATCGCTAGCGGGAGCCCGTCGAGGCGCACGCAAATCTCGGCCACCGCGGGGGCGTTCTCGTTCGTCACCTGGAAATCCGGCTTGGCCGCGCGCGCCCGCTCAATGAACAGCCGCACCGCCTCATATTGCGAAAGCATGGAGACCAGGTCGTGCTGCAGCAATGTGTCCCTGCCCCCATTCCTTGTTCTGTCGTCCTCTGGCATAGGGGGTAAGGCTAGTGGTGGCACTGGGAACTCGTGCTCACCGCGCACATGCAGCGGGACGCGGCTGGTGATGAGCACGGTGAGACCGGGCGCGGCCGCAAGGAGCTCGGTCACGAGCGGGGCCGCATCCAGGACCTGTTCGAAATTATCCAGCACAAGCAACATCTGCTTGTCGCGTATGGCGTCCTTGAGGCTGCCCATGGCTGTCCGCCCAGCGGTCTCACGAATGTCGAGCACCTGCGCGATGGCCGCGGCGACAAGCGTGGCATCGGTGATCGGCGCCAGATTGACAAACCAGACACCATCGGGCACCCTCGGGGGAGAGGCGTCGAGCGTCGCTGCGGCCACCTGCACCGCTAGGCGTGTCTTCCCGGTACCGCCTGCTCCCGTCAAGGTAATGAGCCGTGTCGTCGCGTTGCTCAGCCATGCTCGGAGCGTCGCCACTTCGCGCTCGCGTCCCACAAGCGACGTGAGCTGCACCGGCAGATTCGTCAGCCGAGCGTCAAGGGCAACGAGCGGCGGGAAATCGCTTGACAGACCCGGCAGGACCAGCTGAAACAAGTGCTCTGGCCGACTGAAGTCCGTGAGACGATGGCGACCGAGGGCGCGTAATGCCGCACCGGCAGGCAGCTGATCCTGCACCAGTTCGACTGTGGCCTGCGAGAGCAGTGTCTGACCACCATGCGCAAGCGCGCCGATGCGGGCACAGCGGTTGACGACGGGACCGTAGTAGTCATGTTCCCCTTGGTCGACTTCCCCCGTGTGCAAAGCGATGCGTACTTGCAGCGCTGGCTCCACGACTCCCATTTCAGCATGGACCGCGAGCTGCAGTGCGGCTGCCGCGTGAATGGCATCAGAGGCACGCGCGAAGGCCGCGAAGCGCCTACCTCCCTCACTGCGGGCGCGCACCAACACGCCATTCCAGGCCGCTACGCTGCTACCGAGTAGCTCATCATGACGAAGCAGGGCCGCACGCCGCATCTCGGCGTTCTGTTCCCAAAAATATGCTTGACTCTCGAGATCGCTCAGCAAAAAGGTGACTGTGCCGCTCGGCGGCGCCGGGGCGGGCGGGGACCAGCCTTTGGGGGCTTCCGCTGCGAATTGTGGGGAACCTTCACCGACATCCCCGGGGCGCTGACCGGCTGGAACGACGGCAGGTGCCGCAAATGCGGCATGGCCACCAGCCTGCTCCTCTGCCCGCGGGTCGCGCCGTGCGAGGTCAATAAAGCTTGCGTGCTCCTCAGTCGGAAGGTTCAGGGCAACCGCCAGGCGTGCGGCCAGCTCCCGCGACGGACGAAGCCGCCCAGCCTCGAAGCGACGGATTGTCTCGGCGGCGCAGCCCACTCGCTCGCCCAGCGCTTCCTGCGTTAGATCCAGCGTTCTACGCCGCTGTCTGAGCCAGCTCCCGAATGACGTCTCGCGGGGCATCCCGCTCTCCTCTCTCTGAGCAGCGCTTCCGAAGATCCGGAGACCAGCTGGCTACGCTTCTTCGCGCCAGCTGCGAACCGCTCACCTGAGCGTGCCAGCCCATTATCACGGTTTTTGTCACGCTTATTGTACCGCCTCCGTCCTGTCTGATCCCAATATTCGCTGGTGTAATAGGGATGGCGCTGGGAGGCTTCCCACGGAGGGGAACAACAGGGGACCTGGTTGGGGGCATCAGCGTACTGCCGCACCGCAAGGAGGTTTATCATGCGTCGGGTCTATCTTCTGTTCATCGGCGTGCTCTGGGCCGTAAGCTTGGTGGCGCCGCGCTCATCCAGCGCGCAGTCCGGACAGCTCTGTTTCAACGTGCCCGGAATCACCAACTGTATTGAGGGGCGCTTCCGGGAGTATTGGGAGCAAAACGGCGGCCTCTCCGTCTTTGGCTACCCTATCTCGTCAGCAACCGTGCAGCAAACCGCAGAGGGCAGCTTTCTGACCCAGTACTTCGAGCGGAATCGCTTTGAGCTCCACCCCGAGAAGGCGCGTCCATATGATGTGCTGCTCGGCCGGTTGGGCGACGATCGGCTTAAGCAGCAGGGACGTAGCTGGTTCGCGTTCCCGAAGGGCCAGCAGACGGCAGGCTGTCTCTGGTTCCCCGAAACCGGCCACAGTATCTGTGACCAGGAGGCGGGCGTAGGCTTCAAGAGCTATTGGGAAAGCCAAGGGCTGCAGGACCTGGCCTTGAACCGCTTCCAACGCTCGCTGGCACTCTTCGGGCTGCCGCTGTCGGAACCGGCGATGGAGACGAATGCCGCCGGGGATACCGTGCTAACGCAATGGTTCGAGCGCGCACGCTTTGAATACCATCCCAGCAAACCGCGAGAGTTCAAGGTGCTGCTCGGCTTGCTCGGGAATGAAACCCGGCAACCGCCGACTCAACCAGTACCACCCACACCACAACCTACACCAACCCCACCGGTGAGCCCCGACCCTTGTGCCGACGCGCCGGCGCCCATCAATGCCACAGTACGGCCATCCAACTGCGTCAAGCAGGGCACTGCCCTCACGTTCGATATCTATGGCTTCTCAGCGAACGAGCAGGTCGGAGCCTGGTTGACTGCCCCAGACGGCTCTATGATTGGAACGGTTAGGACCTTCAATATCGGGCCCACAGGTGGCGTATCAGGCCTCCCATTCAACACCGCCGACCTCCCGCCGGGCCTCTGGTACTGGGTCTTCCAAGGAGTCTCCAGCAAGCACACGGCGATTGTCTATGTCAAAGTCTTGCCACGTTGATCCTGTGTAGCATCAGATCGTAGGATGCGGCACCACAGCTGATGGGCTTAGGGATGACTTCTTCGCGCCACCCCTGAGCTCCATCAGCTGCCGAAGTGGTCGCTCCCAGCACCTTCGGCCATTAGGTCGAGGCAAACCACAAGACCAACGTATCCACGACCACCCAGGCGCAGCCGCTCATGGGTGGCCCAAGGGTACGATTAATGGACTTCGTCGGCAGCATTGCTTAAATACTCCACGTACTGCCCGCTCTCGCTGATCTGGAGGCAACGTTGCCACATCGAGCGCAAATCTGCACCAAACTCTCTTGACACACCTGCTAGGATGGACATACGCAAGATCCACCACACGGGTTCTCTCTGCTCCCAAAACCAGCCGTTTTCGAAGGTGTTCATTCTGCAGACGCTTGCCGTTGTCCTTCGCACTGCTTCGTTTTGCATTGACGCCATCGTCAAGCCGTGGGCAATCGGCAGATCGTGCATGATGTTGTAACTTCCAGAGCGGGACGTACGTATAAAGAGTCGTCCCGCCGAGCCAGCTCATTCAAGTCGAACGCGGATGAAGCATCGAGCGAGCGAGGTACATGATGAATACCCTTCAGCTTCCGCACTGCCCGACCTGTGACGCCACCCTGGAGCAACGAGTTACACAAGGAGCCATTGTGTGCGGCCATTGCAGCGCACACGATCGACGGGAAGCACAACCTCCTGCTGCGACCATCCCATAGCCAACACCTAGCGCCCTCATGTACCTCTTTGCCGATGAATGTGTTCCACAGGGTATGCGATATCTGCGAAGACTAGACGGCCCGACGAATGGCTCATAAGCCAGTAGGATGGTATCCCGTGAGTACGAAAACGGCGCGGCTCTCGTTGCCCCTCCCACAAATACGTTCCATGCGTAGATCACGCTATCTGCGCCACCTGCTGCACTCGCTGCCTTCAGGGGTCGAGCTGTATCTGTTCGACCCCCAGGGCCTGGTCCATCGGATAACTCGGGGCTGCATGGAGCGGCTTGACCCCACGCATGATCACGCCGCGCGGCATCAGTTTCACCGCTTCATCGACGACGGGCAGTTCACCCGCTACTTCGTGGGTCATGCGACGACCTCGGACGCAAACCCCACCAACGCCACCGCCAAGCTCGGCATCGTCCGCCCGCACAGCGCTTTCACGCCGCACGCACATGGGGCCGAACATTTCGTGCTAAGCCTCGGCTATGCGTCCTGCGGGCTGTATGATGTCCACGAGGACCGCGTCGTCGACGTCCGCCTGTTTCCTGGCACGCTGCTCCATATCCCGCCGCTGGTGCCGCATTCGTTCAACAACCGGGCGACCGACCCGCTTCTGCTGCTGGTGACCAACACTGGTATGGGGGTCGACCATGCCGACTATGCGATTACCGCGGCGCAGGCCGAGGAGCGAGCCGGGGACATGAGTGCCGTGGTAGACCATGATTTGCACCATACCTCGCAGAGCGGGGCAACGGCAGGAGCCGAGCGCGTCGACTACCTGCGGCTGGCGGCGGCGCTGCGCAGGCTCGAGCGAGAGATGCCCGACGCGCCGATGCATCGCGGGATGACCTGGCGCGAGCAGATCGCGCAGCGCCTGCGTAGGCTAGCCTGGCTCCTCGAAGGTGGAGGATGCGCACCTCGGGAGGACGAGTAGCAATGGAATGTTTACACTGCCGGCGTGACCTAAAATACAAGGAGCGCTCGAACCGGCGCTGCAGCAAGTGTAAGCAGGAGTTCGTCTTCGAGCCGCGTGAGAACGCGCTCTACATGAGCGACCGCCGCTTGCGCGCGATCACGCAGCGGGTTAGCGCCAACGGGAAGCTCGTCTACACGCCTGAGCAGCTCGTCTTCTACGCCATGCGGGGGCCCAAGGGCCGGACCATGGACCGCAAAACAAAGGCTGCGCACCGCATAGCAATGGTGGTTATTAGCACAGTGGTTGTCTCAAT
>JADDQE010000108.1 GCA_016781525.1 bacterium
AGGGGCAGCTCACAAGCGCATTGATGTAGCTGGCCGGGGCTGGGCAAAGGTGAGCCTCCCACAATGATTACCTGGTGAGTCGCACCTTAAGCGGCTTGGCGTGACATGCCGCCCTGCAGTAGTGCGCGGATTTCCGAGACAGTCTCGCGCGAGCAAAGACCCAGACCCGGGAGATAGCTTAGGGCTTCAGTACGCCAGCCGCGTACAGCAGTGGGAATATCTTCGACGGGGCAGCCCAGAATCTCGGCTAAACGTGCGTCGTCGACAAATCCTTCGGCCGTAATGATGCGATCGATGCGCTGCCACTTGCTCTCGCCCAGCTCGGCAAGTGCTGCGGGTGCGGGAAGTGCGCGTGCCAGCATCCGCGCAGATGGTGCTCCGACGTGCGGAACTACGATCGCCGGCACAGGGGCGAGCTGCTTGGCCCACTCCGCTTCACACGCGACCAGAATGAGTGAGCGGCCCTTTAGAGCTTGCAGTGGCTTGACCAAGGCATCCGCGGCCGTCTTGCTGTCGACAAGCACCAAGTATGCGCGCTGCTGGCCGCGTATCAGCAGAAACTCCGGCACAACCATCCCGGCCTCGCTTACCAGCGGCTCCGGATCACGTCGCAGGCGCCATCCGCCGGTATCGCCGCGTAAGTAGGCTTTGCTCCAGTCGCCGAATAGCTGTGCGCTAGCCTCTCCCTCCCAGGCATCCTCGTAGGTTGTCACGCGCTGCGCCTGTACGCCAAGCGTTCTGAAAGCCGCGGCGTTTAGCGTGTAGGAGTAGACCGTACCTGCGAGATGGACTGTCGCCTCACCTTCCACCGCTGCGTCGGGGTGCGCTGCCAGCAGGCGCAGCAGGCCACGCACGATCCGCCGGCCATGGCGACCATAGCCGCCTAGGGCATCGCGCTTGCCGGCCCATGTTACTCTGACGCTGCCCGCGAAGAGTCCTCCCCTGCCATGGTCAATGGTGTAGCGCAAGCCATAGCGTTTCGATACATTATGTGCGGTGCGGACCACGGCCCAGATCGGGCCTTTGAGCGTGAGCGTGAGCGACGACGTGTACCGCAGAACGGTCTCGAGGCTGTGGTAGTTATACAGGGCGACTATATCACGCGCTGTAGGTGTCCCGGCGACCTTGGTGAGAACCGCATTTTCCGCAGCATCCAGGGTTAGTAGTCGCTCGAAGGTCCGTCGATCGATGGGAAGGTCGGCGCAGATCCTTTCCAGCAGCGTCGAGCGCCCGACGATCGGGAGAAAGCCATTGTGCTGCGCGTTCGCGTAGCGGTAAAGGTAAGCACGTACGTCCATTGGTCGAACGAGGCCAAGCTCTTCGAGGGCTCGATACGTGACGGTGTCGACCACTTCGCTTACCGCGGGCTGGTGCCAAACGTATGTTCGCCCGAGGCAGGCGATAATCCCGCGCGCCAGCTTGGGATCGCCAAAGAACTCAAGCAATGTCTCTGCCTGCATCTCGTTGCGCTGGCGCCCAACCATACGCTCGTAGTAGTCAATCGCATAGCTGATCGCGGCCAGGTACCGCTCGTCACGCATCTGGTGCGGATACAGCGCTCGTTTATCACCAGTTTTCCGGCTCGTCTTCTTAAAATCGCTGATGGAGAACGACATGGTGTCCTCGTGAGAACAGCGAACCAGGCGCGCAGAAGCTCACTTCGCCGCTCCCATTTCGGTGTTCTAGCTCCGCTGTTTAGGTTGGTCGTCGTCTGCGAGCTGTGCGTACTTCGCTGGTTTGACGCGTAATGACTTCGTACAGCAGGGCGGTGGTTGCTTTCGGTCGAATGACCCGACCGAGCCGCTGAATGTACTCACGCGTAGTACTGGAGCCGCTCACCACAATCGCGACATTTGCGTCGGGCACGTCGACGCCTTCATTGAGTACCCGGCCTGTTACGAGCTTTGAATAACTGCCATCACGAAAACCATCCAAGATTGCCTTGCGTTCCTCGGCGGCCGTTTTATAGGTAATCGCGGGTAGCGCGAGCCGCTGCGAGATTGTATCGACGAGCGCGTTGTACTCGCTGAAGACGATGACCTTGTCGTCGTGGTGCTCGCCCAGCAAGCGCTCGACTTCGTGCAGCTTCGCCTCGGCATTGAGCGCAATCATTCGAGCTTGGTGGTGAGCCTGAAGCGCTCGACGGGCTTGCGGATCCGTCGCCGAACGACGAATAAGCTCGCCAAAGAAATCCCCGCCTTTCGCGAGCATGTGCCGCTTAGAGCTCAGGAACCATTTCCACTCACCCATCAGCGCTTCGTACCGCAGCGCCTCGTCGTCCGTAAGCGATACAAAGACGCGTTTTTCCAGGTATTGCGCAATGTGTCCTTCCGCGCTCAGGTCGGCCGGTGCCTTCCGATATACGACGGGACCGAGCAGGTTGTATAACTCCGAGGTCGTGCCGTCTTGTCGGTCCGGAGTTGCCGTCAATCCTAACCGGTACGGTGCGTTCGAGCGGGTGGCAATTGTGGCATAGCTCGGCGAGGGCAGGTGGTGCGCCTCGTCGCAAATCAGCAGGCCGATCTTTTCGAGCGGCGCGTTCGGCATCGCCGCGGATGCATAGGTGATCACGGTGATCGGCCGCCACTGCTTGTGCCCATCGCCTACGACGCCGACAACTTTAGGCGGCAGCCCCAGCCGTTCGATCACCGCGTCGCGCCATTGATAGAGCAGCTCGATCGTGGGCACCACAATGAGAGTCCGCAGCTTTAGACGAGCTAACGCCATGAGCGCTACCACCGTCTTGCCGGCACCGGTCGGCAGAATGATTACGCCACGCGCATCGTGTCGTAGCCAAGCTTCAATTGCTTCCGCTTGATACGTGCGCGGCTCGAATTGAAGCTTGGGTCGGTAGCCACCCGCCAGTGCATCGTCCTCGACCACGACCGCTCCCACCGGCTCGTCACGCTCATCATGGAGCGCTGCCTCGAGGAGCGCATCCGGATCGTCCTCGTATGCTGCGAGCAGATCGTCGAGCACGGTTTGCTCGACCTCCATCGGCACGACAAAGGTACGCTGGCTCTTACGCGGCGTTCTTGCGCTCGGCATTCCAGAAGCTCTCCTGTACGTAGATTACGTTGCCGTCACTGACGTACGGCGCCTCAGCTTCCCTTGCAGTGCTTTGCGCGAGACTGGCAATGATTGTGCGTGCTCGCTTCGGGCCGATGCCCCAAACGCGCTGCAAACCTGCCGTCGCCGCGCGCTCGATCAGCTCCGCGGCCTCTTCGGTCTTCAAGTCCGCGGTGATCCGCTTGGCGAGCTTGGGCCCGATCCCCGGAACGTGCATCAGCGTCTGCTCCGCCGTCGGGAGCTCCCCAAGCAGCTCTTCGTACACGTCACAGGTTCCGTCGACGGCTAGCTTCGTGATGGTTTTTGTCAGGCGTGTGCCGAGGAATGGAATGCCAAGCGGCTTGCCGTTGCGCGCACGCTCGGCAACTGAATGGCGGGCTCGTAAGATATTGCGGGCGGCACGGCGGTAGGCGCGAACGCGGTATGGATTGCCATGCTGATCAGATAGCATGGTGCAAATGTTGAACAGAACTGCAGCGATCTCACGGTTGTTCATTGCTCTTCCCTTTCGTCCATACTCGTTAATACATCAGCTGTTCATCGGATTAAATTGGCATAGTAGAACAGATGTTTGTATTATACCATAAGTACCAAATCAAGCAACAGTGTAAAGTGTTCGCGCATCGGCCGGGTCTGTGGTACACCGTTTGCTACCTTTCCAGGACATCAAAGATGGGCTCGGTCGGAAGCAAACGATCGGTCATCAAGGAGGACTAACTCATGCGTCGAAGTAATATGGGTGGCGCATTCGGGGCACTGCTGCTTGCAGGCGCTGCCTACGCTTGGAAGAACCGCGACCGCTTGACCCGCCAGCTTAATTCGCTTCGCGGGCAGCATAATGGCGATGGGCCCGTATTTCGGCCGCGTCAGTCGCTGCCGGACAATAGCAACGTCGAGCAGCGCGACTTTAGCACGACGAACTCCGGGCTCAACGAGCGCGAGTTCGGCGGGACCCGGATGTAGCTCCCCGTTCCGAAGCATCTCCCAGCCATCCTGTGTCGCGCAGTGCTGTGCAAGCACGATTAGCCTGCGTCAGAAGACCGCGAAGGCATCGCGAAGGCGGCTGGCCGGTGGGTGTTGTCCCGCCGGCTCTTGTTTGAAAGATAGGACGTATGGCAGACAATTTATGGCACGACCTTGAACCAGGACCAGCCGTGCCTGATGTTATTTACACGGTCGTCGAGATTCCAAAGGGCTCGCGCAACAAGTACGAGTATCACAAAGAAAGCGGCGCGTTCAAGCTAGACCGCGTTCTGTACTCGGCCGTGCAGTACCCCGGCGACTACGGTTTCATGCCGCGGACCTACTATGACGATGGCGATCCGCTTGACGTGCTGGTCGTGACAAACCTTCCGACCTTTACGGGTTGTATCGTCGAGGCTCGTCCGATTGGAATGTTCAAGATGTTGGACCGCGGCGAGCCCGACGATAAAGTGTTGGCGGTCCTGCACTACGATCCGTTTTTCGCCGATATCAAGGAGTACACGGATCTACCAGCGCATTACCTGAAGGAGGTCGAGCATTTCTTTAAGGTGTACAAGGACCTTGAAGGAGCGCGCGTCGAGCCACTTGGCTGGGAGAATGCAGCAGTGGCCAAGGAGCGGACGCGCTACGCCATCGATCACTACTGGGATATGCGTGCGGGCCGACTGAGGAGCAAGTAACGTGGCTCGCCGGGCTCCACGCACCGAACCAAATCAGGTGGCGCACTCTGCTGGTGGTGTGATCTATCGGATCGATGGGCCATACGTCCATGTCGCGATGATTGCTACCAGCGGTGGAGCACGGTGGGGCCTGCCCAAGGGTCATGTGCTGGTCGACGAACCGCCCTCCGAGGCAGCCCGACGGGAAATTGAAGAGGAGACGGGTCTCAGCGGCGAGGTGGTGCAACCGCTTGAGACGATCGAGTACTGGTTTAGAGCTGGTCGAACCCGCATCCATAAGTTTGTTGATCTTTACTTGGTGCGCTATCAGTCAGGAGACGTAGTGCCCCAAGAGGCCGAGGTCGACGATGCCCGCTGGTTTGTGCTCGACGAGGCGATTGCAACCGCATCATTCCCGCGCGAACAGGCTGTGCTAAAACGCGTACGTGATCTGTGGGAGCAAGGCCAGCTGAGGTAGTTAAAACTCAAACACACGGAGCGCACGGAGGGAGTACAATACGAACGGCTCCCTTCGTTTGGTTTTTTAGATCCTTTGATTCGCAAGAGAGAACCATGCCGTTCACAAGTGGTCATATTTTTTCGCTGCAGCGATCTGGTGGTGGCGTGCCGAAGACGATGATTGCCGACGCTGTTGTTTCCGAGACTGGTCTGGAGGGCGACGCCCAGCGCGACCGGCGCAACCACGGTGGGCCCGAGCGCGCGCTCTGTTTGTTTTCGCTCGAAGAAATCTTGGCCCTGCAGACTGAGGGACATCCAATTTATCCGGGCTCGACCGGCGAAAATGTGACGATCTCGGGGCTTGATTGGCCCACGCTGCACCTCGGTACTTGCCTCCTGCTCGGCGATGACGTGCTAATCCAGATCAGTTCCTTCACCGCGCCCTGCAAAAATATCGCGGGCTCGTTCCACGACGGCGAGTTCAAACGTATCTCCGAGAAGGTTCACCCCGGGGAGAGCCGGCTCTACGCGCGCGTGCTGCGCGGGGGCATCCTGCGAGTGGGGCAGCCAGTGCGGGTAGTGGAGCGGCCGGTTGAAGTTCCTCGCGCCGATACCCCGCTGCGTTACTAAGTACTTCATTTCCGGTTAGGCCTGTCGTGAGCAGGTGCTGAAGGCAGAGTATCAGCACACTGTACTTTAC
>JADDQE010000015.1 GCA_016781525.1 bacterium
CGATACACTCTATGGCATTACGATGCAGACTGATCTGGGAATATCAAAAGTCGTTTCTCTACGGCTGCAGGAGTTAGATGAAACGCTGCAGATGCTCCCATAGTTCCCTGCCGCTTGGTCTCGGGGAAGAATTGTGTCGACTAGGTCTGCCGCGACTTGGGTAAGGGTTGGCCTTTGCTGGCGCAAAAGATAGTTCCCTGCTCCTATGGTGCAAGCGGCGCCATAACCCTGAATGGCACGTGCTGCAAGAATCGCTACTTGCTATGTCGTTCCACGTCCATTACAATACAAGTTGCGAAGGGAACATTGAGAACCTTTCTTCTTGCCTCGTCGTTTCAATCCCTCCGTTAGTTCCAATACAAAGACAAACCCTGCACCTAACATGTGCTGTGACTGGCCCAAATTGCCGGTTACGGCCTCGTCGCCCTTTCGCTCGGCTGTTTTCGCTCACGGCTCGGGCCGCCGTACCCAGCAGCCTCTTCAATCGAATGACCAAAACTAGGTCATAGGACCATGGAAACGGGTACTGTAATGCAGTACCATCATTCGTGGGGAGCAGCCAGTGGGGCAGCAAGGATGGAGGCTCCAGTGAATCGACGAAAGATAACTAGGCGAGATGCCCTGGCGCTCGGCATCGTCGGAGCGGCCGGTCTCTTTGTGCCCGTGAGGCATGTCCTTGGGATCGACGGCAATACTACAGCACCCTTCCAAATTCCACTCCGCATTCCCCCTGTTCTCCAGCCGACGCGTGTTGATGCGACAACCGACTATTACGAGGTAGATATTAAACCAGCCCGAGTCGAAATACTGCCTGGTAAGCAGACAACGATTTGGGGTTACAACGGCCTGTTTCCTGGACCCACGCTGAAAACGCGTAGCGGGCGTAATGTCGTGGTTCGTCAAGTAAACAACTTGGCCGTGGAAATTAATGTTCACCTCCATGGTGGATTTGTGGCACCGGAACACGACGGTGGGCCAAACGAAGTAATTGCCCCTGGTAGCTACCGGGACTACGTTTATCCTAATCGTCAGATTGCCTCCACGCTGTGGTACCACGATCATGCGATGCACCAGACGGCTCGCAATGTGTACATGGGCCTGGGCGGGTTCTACATAATTGAGGATGACGTTGAGAAACAGCTCAACCTCCCCCGCGGTGAATATGACGTCCCCTTAATGATCCAAGACCGTATCTTCAACGCTGATGGCTCATTCAGCTTCCCAGCCCACAATCACGATGGTGTTAATGGCGATACAATCTTGGTTAATGGTACGCCGCAGCCGGTCTTCAAGGTTGCACGCCGTAAGTATCGCTTTCGCATCCTTAACGCCTCGAACTCACGGCACTACGAGCTTGCCCTGAACATCGGAAGCGACTGGCGGAGGCGACGCTTGCCCTTTTTATCTGCTAGGCCCCCGTTAATTCAAATTGGCAGTGATGGCGGTCTATTGCAGGTGCCGGTTGCTCGCTCCACGATCCCGATTGGCGTCGCCGAGCGAGTCGAGATCATCGTCGACTTCGCCCAGTTCCCGTTCGGCAGCCAGATCATTCTTGAGAACAAGCTAGGGCGAGGAAAGACGGCGGAGATAATGCGCTTCGATGTTGCACAGGCGGTAAGCGAAGATAGCTCCCTGCCGTCGACGCTGCGGACAGTTCCTGCACTGTCAGGCGCGTCCATCACGAGGGATATTGAGCTCAGCATGAATCTGGAACGTGGCGAGTGGGTTATCAACGGTAAGAGCTTCGATCCGCAGCGTGTGGATGCTCAGCCTAAACTCGGCTCTACCGAGGTTTGGCGCATCATTAACCGCTCGAATGTGGCCCACCCGTTCCATATGCATCTGGTGATGTTCCAAATACTTGATCGCAATGGTGTGCGGCCGTCAGCCGGCGAGACGGGCTGGAAAGACACCGTGACTGTCGGCCCGTCTGAGACCGTGCGTATCATCGCCAAGTTTGATGGATATACTGGGAAGTATATGTTCCACTGTCACAACTTGCAGCACGAGGATCACATGATGATGGCACAGTTCGAAGTCGTGCCCTAAGTGCGGCAGCGTATGGCCCGCCGGTAGAGGCGTCTCGACGACTAGCTGTGGATACGCAGG
Source organism: bacterium (assembly GCA_016781525.1). Taxonomy (GTDB): domain Bacteria; phylum Chloroflexota; class Chloroflexia; order Chloroflexales; family Kallotenuaceae; genus LB3-1. Next base: position 2,110 of record JADDQE010000015.1, read on the forward strand.
AGCGTGTGACGCTCCGTACTTTCACGACACGCTGTCAGGAAGGATGCCGTTTCCCCTTCCATATGCCACGTATGACATGTGGAAGTATGTTCTGTGGCCCTTTCAGGCAGCAGACAAGCAGCATACGATCCAGGCCAGCGGCCAGCGCTATTGGCGGACTTCCTCTCCGGTTCCTCTGGCAGGATTTCACTCAGGAGGCTCTATGCGACGTTTGTTGGTTGCGCTTATCCCCGCCGTCCTCCTTACATTAAATCTTCCCTCCCGTGCGGTTTGGGCACAGACCGAACGATGTTTCCCTGAGACCAACAACTGTATCGGCGGCCGATTTCGCCAATATTGGGAGCAGAATGGGGGTCTTTCAGTCTTCGGATATCCTGTCGCGGCGGCAAATAGCGAAGTTAACCGGGATACAGGACAGAGCTACTTGACTCAGTGGTTCGAGCGCAATCGCTTCGAGCTACACCCCGAGAATCAAGCGCCATATGATGTGTTGCTCGGCCGCTTGGGTGATGACCGACTGCGGCAGCTGGGCCGTAACTGGCAAGCAGAGGGCCGTGAAAGCGGGCCAAAGCCGGGGTGCCTCTGGTTCGAGCAGACCGGCCATAATGTCTGTAATCAAGACGGCAACCTTGGCTTCCGCAGCTATTGGGAAGGCAATGGCCTGCGTGATCCCCGGCTCAACGCGTATGGCCGAAGTCTGGCGCTATTCGGGCTGCCATTGACGGAGCCGAAGACGGAGACGAACGCGAGCGGCGATACCGTGCTTACGCAGTGGTTCGAGCGTGCGCGCTTTGAATGGCATCCCAACAATCCGCGAGAGTACAGAGTCCTGCTTGGCCTCCTCGGCAACGAAGTGCGGTCACAAGCTGGCAGAAGTGTCGACGTTCACATGATGCAGTTCGCATTTCAACCGGAAGCTGTCGAAATTCCGGTGGGAAGTACTGTCAAGTGGACAAACCACGACGACGTCAATCATACGGCGACCCACGGCGTCCCGGTCGCTCCCGGTAACGCTTTCGATTCCGGTGTGATACCTCCAGGACGAACATTCCAGTTCACCTTTACGCAAGGGGGAGATTATCCCTACTACTGTCGGCTCCATCCTGCCATGCGCGGCACGATTCGCGTCGTCGCTCCTTGATATTGGGGAATACGCTGCGCGGTCAGAGCCGCTCGTGTTGATGGAGTGGAGCCCAGTAATGCTTCCGCACTCGTTGCTGTCTCATATGGAGGGGAGAAGGGCTCACACACGAGCGCTCCCCGGTTCCGGGTCGCGCCATATCTCTACCTGCACATGCTAGCACCCGTAATGGCGAAAGGAGGACACTGACCGGCCGGCTATCAACCTTGTCGTTGCCCGCAGTTGCCTGGGGGTAGTTGATGGTTTTTCGTTAGTAGGAGTCAGTCTATGCGTAGCCCGCTCGCACGTCTCCGTCGAAGCATGTTCCTAGTAATGGCCGCGTTGTTGGTTGGATTGGTCACGCAAGGAGCAGGCGCACAAAGCCAAATGCAGGAAATCACAATTAAGTTCACGGACGCGGGGATTGAGGCGCCGTCCCAAGCCCGCGCAGGCGTCACTGCTGTGATTGTGGACAATGCGACCGGCCAGCCGCAGGGTGTCGCGATTACTCGGCTTAAGCCAGGCAAAACTATGGAGGAACTTCAGGCGGCCTTCCAAAAGGGTGATTTTGTAGCCGTCTTTGCGCTACTAGATTGGAGTGGAGGGATAGCAGCGCCGCCGAACAGCCGGCAGCGAGCAGTGTTGACGTTGCTTGAGGGTATGAATTTGGTAGTTGGGCAAGCAGAGGGCGTAGCGCCAACGATGATGCAGGTTATGGCGACCAGTGGTCCCGCCCCGCAAGAGCCCATGTCGAATCTCTCCGCCTCGCTGCGGGACTTCGCGATTTCCATGCCGTCTGAGCTTCGCCCCGGAAAGCAAACCTGGAAGATCGCGAATCAGGGCCCGCAAACGCACGAGCTCCTGTATGCAAGGATCGCCCCAGGCAAGACCTTTGAAGATGTTGTCGCAGCCGTGCAAGCGGAAGGACCACCCTCCGGCCCACCGCCTATCGAAATGGAAAGCTTCGGCGGCCTCGGGCCGATGTCTCCAACACTCAACGCATGGATCGAGGCGGATCTGCAGCCCGGCAACTACGTCGCAGTCTGCTTCCTGCCGGATCAGGCGACTGGGAAGCCCCACGCCGCACTTGGCATGATTACGCCCTTCCGGGTCACTGCTGCCCAGCAGCCTCCATTACCCGCGACAGGGGTGGAAGCAGCGCCGTTAATGTTCCCTGAGACCGGGTATAGCTTGAGCGGAGAAATGCTGAGCTTCTGGCAAGGAAATGGTGCCTTGCAGGTCTTCGGGATGCCGCTCAACGAAGCGCGCCAGGCCAACGGCCGGGTGACCCAGCTATTCGAGCGTGCACGGGTGGAATTACATCCCGGCAATGCGGCGCCCTATAACGTGCAGCTTGGACTTGTCGGGGTCGAGGCGCTCGCCCGGCAGAGCCGCGATTGGACGACGTTCCCGAAAGCGGCCGCCAACGCCCCGCACTATTCACCGGAAACCGGCCACGCCATTGCCCCAGAGTTCGTGAAGTACTACCGCTCGCATGGGTTGGAGTTTGGTGATCGGGGCGTAAGTATGCGTGAGAGCATAGGCCTCTTTGGGCATCCGATCTCGCCGCCACAAGTCGAAACGAACGCGAGCGGCGACCGCGTGCTCACGCAGTGGTTCGAGCGTGCACGCATCGAATACCATCCCCGCAACCCAGCCCACTCCCGAATACTGCTCGGTCGACTTGGGGCTGAGCTTGGGGCTGGCCACGAACGGTAAAGGCGGCTGCATCGTGCATGCTCCTTACGATTGAGGAGCATGCACACCGACATAAATTCGAGCGACAATACTTATGATCGTATGTCGGACTATCCTCAGCAGCGTACTGCTCCTTGCGCTGATAGTGCCAGGGCGATCAGCCAACGCCAATCCTGCCGTGGGCACACCACGCTGGTTTCGTGAGACGGGCCACACGCTGGCCTATAGCTTCCGTGTCTTTTGGGAGCAGAATGGTGGTTTACCGATCCTCGGGTATCCGCTGACCGAGGTCTTCGTCGAAGCGGGGCGACCTGTGCAATACTTCGAACGTGCACGCCTCGAGTGGCACGCCGACGAAGGGCTTGTGCTGGCCGGCCACCTCGGTCGATGGGCGGCCCAGGATCTTCCGCGGCACCCGGCCTTTGCTCGTGCCGACCGCCGTACGAGCGACGGCCGGGATTACTTCGTTGAGACAGGGCACCACCTAGGAGGAAGCTTTCAGCAGTTCTGGCACTTAAATGGCGGGCTGCCTGTCTTCGGTTTCCCACTGTCTGAAGAGTTTCTAGAGATCAGTCCTACGGATGGCCAAACGTACCTCGTCCAGTACTTCGAGCGGGCCCGCTTTGAATGGCACCCAGAGAAGCCCGCGCAGTGGCAGGTGCTGCTGGGTCATCTCGGACGGCAATATCTCGAAACGGAGCGCCCAGCACCGGAATGGGCACTAATCCCTGTGGGGGGTGCGGAGCGTGCATGGGATGGCGTCCGCCCGACGCGCATTCGCATGCCTCGCATCGACCTCGATACGGAGATCGTGGAAGCAGGCTTCGCGCTGGACGGCTGGGACGTCCCGCGTTACACAGCGGCCCACTACTGGCCCGTCGGAGCCTATCCCGGTACACGAGGCAACATCTCGATCGCCGGACATGTCGGCTATAAGGATACAATCTTTAATCAGCTGCCGCGAGCGGCGGTTGGCGATGAGATCATCTTGTCGGTTGGCCCGAATGAGCGGCGCTATCGCGTAACCGATATCTGGACGGTTGAACCGAATGACAGCTGGGTGATGGCACGTACAACGACTGAGACGCTGACCTTAATCACCTGTGTGCCACCTGGCACGTATAGTCACCGCCGCATTGTTCGCGCTGTGCCCATCGAAGAATGAGTGTTTGCGCAGCTACCACGATCCGGGTGATGGACGCAAGGACAGCGATTTCAGAGGCTGAATCGGGACGCTGTTGGCTAAGTTCCACGTCCGGGACGCGAGGTGGTTGTGGCCTTGAATGGTAACTTGTTGGGAGACCATGGCGTACCTGTAGGGAAGCTTCGCGGCCTACTCCTGGTTAAGCGGTAGGTGTACGTCAATCCAGCTACCGCAGATGTAACCTCGCTCAAGTGGTGCGTAGAGCCCGGCAACTAATTCTTGTTGACCTCACGAAGCAGTCGCGGTAATACTCTACCGCGACTGCTTCGTGTCAAACCCTGCTGTGCGCTGCGCCACGAGCTAGTGGTAGCGCTCGTACTCTTCCAGTGCCGAGACCGGCCGTCGGCGCTTGTGATGGCCTCAAGATATCGATAGGTACTCCCCGACAGAAGGTTGGTGGGAGAAGATTAGGTGCTGCGGCGACGTAATGCTGCTCCTGCGAGCAGTAGTCCAAACGCACTTACAACCAGCATAACGGGCAGCATACCGTCGTCGCCAGTATCGGGTAGCGCGGCCGGCAGCGGGGCGCCTCCCGTTTGCGGCAGCGGTGGCAACGCGCTCGCCGCTTCCACCCTTACACTCCCAAACATTCCTTCAGCAGCATGTACGACACATACATAGCTGTACGTGCCCGGCTTAGGGAAAGTAAAGGTATAGCTTTGCTCTGGGCCAAGAATACCTGAGTTATACATGCCCTGACTCTCCACCCTCGTTCCACCCTCCGGCGCTACATTATTCATGATGAGTTTAGGCGGACCATTGGGCTGTGGATCAGGCACAATGAACTCGGGCACCTTGCCGGCCTGGTCGTAGAAGGTGACGGTGTGGATCTCGTGCGGGTCCTTGGCTGTCCACGTTATGCTATCGCCGGCCATAATTCTGCTGGTGGTGGGAAGAAAGCGCAGAACAGTTGATTGGTTGCCGCCGATACCAGCAGTGATGGCATGATTGCTCGTGCCGGCTGGCCCTGCTTGCGAGCTGGGCTGTACGCTTTGTTGAAGCTGTTGCGCCTGGGCCAGCTTATTGTTCAGCTCCTCATTAGCTCGGGCATCAACTTGCGCCTGCGTCATTGGATAGGGAGCTCCCGCTTGCTGTACCACGACGTTCGCCGCCATCCCTGGATGGAGCAAACACACATACTCGAATGTTCCAGCCTGCGTAAAGGTGAGCGCGAACTTCGCTCCCGGCTCCGCAAGCATGCCCGAGTTAACAAAGCCCGTGCCGGCGTAGGTTGGGCCGCCGCTGGGGAAAGCGATTGCCGGGTTGAATAGCGGACGGCCGCTTTCATCCTGTACCGCATCCGGCGGACGCGACCCGCCCGAGAGGAAGCTCACGGTGTGGACGAACGCGGTTAAGGTCCAGTTGACCGTATCCCCTACATTGACTGTGAGCGTGGAGGGACCGAATGCGTTCGCTTGGAGCCCCTTATCCGAGCTCTGGGCGCCGACCTTGACCTGCCAGGTCATGGCAGCCTGCCCGGAGGGCGCTGCCCGCGCACCACTCCACGTAGCCATCATTAAGACGAGACCGACGAGCAAGCGGACGATGGGGTGATGCATATGCTACCTCACACCGCGAGCGGCCCTGGTGGGCCGGCTACCTAGTCACGCCACGGCGACGCGACTATCTCCTCATCCACGGAAGAGTCTCGATATGGACCATGAAATGTGGTACGGGTACGGGTTGAGAGCGTGGGCGAACAATCGGTGCTTCTTAATTCAGTATAATACGTGTTGTCAAGAGGACGCGCTTAAGTCTGTTCTCGGCTACCTCAAACCCCGGATAGTGTTGCTCTCCTCAAGTTCTTTGTGTTATGCGTTAGTCGTGATACTATGCTCAAGCCCGAAAGCAATCCCGGGCGCTTACCTCGACGGCCTTTGCCCTTGGGTCGTGTCTCCCCTATAATGAGCCGCGTTTTGCTCAAGAAGGTGTAAGCGTTTTTGTAAACAGAGGGCTTGAAGAGGCGGACTGTAGTTGGGTCACGAGTTCCGTGGTTCCGCCGGACGGAGTTGGGTGATGATCGCTCGCTCGGCTACGACTTTGGCGCGCGAGGCTGAAATCGTGCAATTACAGAAATAACTGCATACGTTCATCAATCATCGAACGTAAGCGATATCGAGAGTCTACTCTGGTGGGCCGCCACTAAAACAGCTCAATCTGTGGTGCGGAGAGCTATTTTCGGTTCTGGCACACTAGCTGCGGTAGCCAAGGCCTATGACCAAGGAGGTGTGCTGACTATGGCGTGGCTTCGACGCCACTGGCGACTGCTGCTGGGGGTTGTGGTTGTTCTCGGGCTGGCTGCTTTTGTGGTTGCCGAGCGGCGTGAGCTCCTCGAGGTATTCCGCTTGGTTCGTACTTCGAATCCTTTCTGGATTCTCGGTGCCCTGCTGGTGCAAGGTCTCGTTTATTACTGCTTTGCTGCTGTATATTGGCGTAGCTTACAGCTGCTCGGCTACCATGTCCGGCTGCTCTCGCTGTATGGCGTGTCGTTTATCGCCATCTTTCTGGGTCGAGTTTTTCCGGCTGGCGGTACGAGCACCTTTGCCTTTCTGCTTTTTCAGCTGAGGCGGCGGGGTATTCCAGACGGCATCGGTGCCGTCGCCGTTACTCTCGATGGACTCTCATATCTACTGGCGTTTTTTGTGCTGCTCACCGGTGGATTTGTGTATCTATTCACGCATGGGGAGCTAAAGGTCAACCAGGTTATCGTGGTTGCACTGCTCTCATTTGCGATCATGATCCTCGGCATGTATGTGTGGGGATTATCGCGTGACCGTCCGCTGTTGACCAAGCATGCGATCGGCCTCAAAGACCTAGCGGCGCGGCTGCTGCGTCGAAATTGGAGCGATACGAGTGTACTCGCGTTCATCGCCGAGCTGTACGAGGGAGCTGCCCTCATCGGACGCGACCGCAGCGGTTTCTTCCAGTTGGTTGTGCTCCAGGTTGTCGCGCTGCTACTTGACTGCGTCACGCTGCTCCTGCTGTTTTGGGCACTCGGCGTGTGGCCACACTTTTCAGTGGTTTTGCTGGGTTACAGCTTAGCCTATTTCTTTAGCACGATTTCGTCGCTCCCGGGCGGCGGCGGCACCTTTGAAGCTTTGATGGTCGTGACCATGACTAATCTTGGAGTTGAGGCGGCTGTTGCACTGTCCGTGACGCTGTTGTATCGCCTGCTAGCTTTCTGGCTGCCGCTCCTGGTCTCTTCGGTGATTTATCGGCGCGTGCATTATCACACCGGCGCGCCACCCCAACGGCGCGAAGTGCTGACTTCCGCTCCAGACTAGTGCCAGATATCTGGCGTTAACGCCCAAGCGTTCGTGGGACCGGCTAGGTATAGTCCGCTGGTCCTGCGCCGGCCGCAACTCGGGCCCTACGACTCCTCCTCGTTTTGAGGTTGTTGACAAATTCACAATCTCTTGGTAAGCTGGCGCCGTTCGATGCCAAGCCGCAGAGAACCCAATCCATTCCCATGCTGGAAGGAGTCATTCTTGATTACGTCCCTATCACGCCTCGCCGCGTTCGTGCTCATGAGCGCACTACTGTTTGGTACCCTGTATGTGCCAATGACCTTAGAGGCGGCAGCACCTCCCACCCTCTCACTTCCGATTCCTGCTGGCGAGACTTGGAAAGTTATCCAAGGCTATAACTGCGGCACCCACACCGGCTACGATGAAAATGCCTTCGATCTAGTCAACGTCCATGGCCGTACCCGCGGTGCGCCTGTCCTGGCCGCGGCGGATGGCACGTATTGGTGGTGGGGTGCGCGCGGCGGCACTGTGATTTTGTCCCACGGCAACGGCTTTTATACGATGTATAGTCATCTTGAGAGCCGCGTGCCATTCGGTAAAGGTGCGCGGATCGAACGGGGAACCGTGCTCGGGACCGCGGGAAGCGCCGGCACGAGCTACAATAATCCGCACCTGCATTTCGAGATGTTCCGCGGTGACGGGCCCTCCGCGACTAATCGACGCCCTGTTCCGCTCTCCTTCATGGAAGGCTATACTTTCCCCGATCATGGCACCTGCAATCAATATGCCGGCACGAAGTTGACGGCCGGTTCTAGCGGCAGCGCGCCTCACGGCTTATCGACCGGCTCGGCCAAGAGCTTGCCACCAGCGCCGACTGCCCCGACGCTGCTGGATCCCGGCTCGGGTGTTCACCAGATTGTCCGCTGGAACGCGTCGACGGCACGCTCTGGGATTAAGGGTTACCAGATTTACGTCGGCTCTGATTCCCAGGGTACAGGTGAATGGTTCGTCGTGGAGCCTCAAGTAGCACTGCCGGGGCTGTCGACCGGCCAGTATGTTGTCCGTGTCCGTGCCATCGATAATGCGGGTAACACATCCGCCTGGGTTACACTCCTTGAGCTTACGGTGCCGTAAGCGCCACCTGTCGACGGGTATGTAACGCTTACTACGTAGGGCTACAGGGTTGTGGTATTCTAAGCGGAGGCAATCAGTGCCTCCGCTTCGAGCTTAAGGACGTTGCATGCTGCTGCGCTTAGCATCGCTTGATCTGCCTGGTCTAGTTCACGCGATTACCACACGTGACGGGGGTGTATCTGCCGCCCCCTATGCCTCGCTGAACCTGTCATTTTCAAGACCCGACGATCCCGAGGCCGTGCGCGAAAATCGCGCACGAGTCTATGCTGCGCTGGAGATCGATCCCCGTCGTGTCGTTCAAGCCGGGCAGATTCACGGCGCGGATGTGCTGGTAGTTGAGGAGCAACACGCGGGTAGGGGCGCACTAGACCGTTCACTGGTACTGCCGCCAGCCGATGCGCTGATTACAAGAGAGACGAACCTTTATCTCTTTGCCTGCTTTGCCGACTGCACCCCGCTGCTCTTCTATGACCCAGTCAGCCGTGCGGTGGGCGTCGCTCATGCCGGCTGGCAGGGCACTGTCAAGCAGATTGGAGCTGCGACCGTGCGGGCGATGGCCCAGACCTTTGGTTCCCGCCCATCTGACATATCGGTCGTGATTGGCCCGTCGGCTGGGCCCTGCTGCTATAACGTGTGGCCCCACGTTGCCGACGAGATTCGTTCTGCCTTCTCGTTTAGGCCGGATGTGCTGAGTACCCGCGATGGGCAGACATTTTTTGACTTGTGGGCTGCTAATCGCGCGACGCTTGAGGCGGTTGGAGTGCAGCCAGAGCGAATTGAATCAAGTGATATTTGCACGATCCATCATCATGATCGCTTTTTTTCACATCGTGCGTCGGGTGGGCGGACAGGGCGTTTCGCGGCCCTGATTGGGATGCGAGAGTAAACCGTGATCGGGCAAAGGCAACAAATTTCTGAGAATATCGCCAACGTCCGCGAGCGCATGGCTGCCGCTGCACGTCGTGGCGGTCGTGGAGTTGACGAAATAACGTTGATCGCGGTGACCAAGACCCATAGCGCCGCCATCGTGGAAATGGCAATCGCGGCTGGCGTCGCGGACTGTGGTGAAAACCGAGTGCAGGAGGCTGAGGACAAGCTTGAGGCTCTCGGTGCTGCTGCGGTACGTTGGCACTTGATTGGTCATCTTCAACGCAACAAGGCCAAGCGGGCTGTTACGCTTTTCGACATGATCCACTCAGTCGATAGCGTCCGCCTCGCCGAAGCGCTTGATCGATATATGGCAGAAGCCGAGGATGCGGCTGGCGCGCCTTTTGATCAGCCAGCGGATAACCATCCGCTGGCTGATCAATTTCCTACCGCGTCCTCACGGCGCGCGCGGCGGCTACCGGTCCTGCTTCAGGTGAATGTCTCAGGCGAAGAGAGCAAGGAAGGCTTTGCGCTGCCGGGTGGGCTGTCGAATGGTGCACTGCTCCCGGACTTCCTTGCCGCAGTTGAGCGGATCGTCGCGCTACCGCACATGCAGGTGCAAGGGCTCATGACGGTCGCCCCCTACGCTCCCGGCCCCGAGGCGGCCCGTCCTACCTTTCAGGCGCTGAGCCGGCTGCGCAACGATCTTGCCCAGCGGTTTCCACAAGCTTCGTGGCAGCACCTGTCGATGGGTATGACCGGCGATTTCGAGGTGGCAATCGAAGAAGGCGCCACCTTGGTTCGGGTCGGCCGTGCCATCTTCGGCGAACGTGGGTAACGCAGGCGACGGCTCGGACTGCGGCGGCCAGCTTGCGAAAGCGGCATGGTCATCAGCTCGCGTACCCGTAGGTCTATCTTGGCCGGGTCAGGTTCAACCGCAGCGTATTGCACAAAGGAGCAGAGTATGCGCCGGCTCAAGTCATCTGTGCTGCTAGGCTTGCTCTTGGCTGCTCTCAGCCTAACGCAGGTTCCCGTTTCGGCTCAAGCGGCCGATCGCTGCTTTCCCGAAACGCAACAGTGCGTGGGCGGTCGGTTCCGCGAGTACTGGGAGCGCAACGGAGGGCTTCCCGTCTTTGGCTTTCCGCGCACGGCGGCGGCACCCGAGCTTAGTCGTGACACCAATCAAACATACCCTACGCAGTGGTTCGAGCGAAACCGCTTTGAGCATCACGCCGCAAATGCCGCCCCATATGACGTGCTGCTTGGCCGCCTAGGCGACGATCGACTCCGGCAGATGGGCGTTGATTGGCAAAGCTTGCCCAAGGCAGATCCCGGTGCGCCCCACTTTTTCGCTCAGACTGGCCACGCGATTGCCTTTGTGCCGTTCTGGAACTATTGGAGCACGCATGGCCTTGAGCTTGGCGACGCGGGTGTAACCGAGCGCGAAAGCCTAGCGCTCTTTGGCCTGCCACTTACAGAGCCACGCCAAGAGACCAACGCAAACGGCGACACGGTGTTGACCCAATGGTTCGAGCGGGCACGCTTCGAGTACCACTCCGACAAGCCCGAGCCCTACAAGGTTTTGCTTGGTCTCCTCGGGAATGAGACTCGTGCAGGTAACGCAACGCCGACGCCTGCACCACAGCCAACGCAGGTTGCGTATACGGCACTTGGTGATTCGCTCGCGGTGGGAATCTTCGCGACACAGAGCTACGTCGAGCGCTACCGGGCAGGACTTGTGAGCGATACGCGGCTCGACGTTAAGGTCACTAATCTAGGACGGCTTGGTTGGACGAGTGGCGACCTTCTAAATGCTCTCAGGACGAATGAGCAGTTTCGCTCGGCTGTCCGTGGTGCAAAAATTGTCAGCTGGGACATCGGCGGCAACGACCTAAACCGTGCCCGGACGAGTTACAAGGCGGGGTCATGCGGCGGCGCCGACAACCAGACGTGCCTGCGCAGTACCGTGGCTACGTTCCGCGCCAACTGGGACGCCATCCTCTCAGAAATCCTGGCGCTGCGTAACCCTCAGGATACGCTTATGGTGACGATGGATGTGTATAACCCATATGTCGCCATCGATCAAACGAGCCAAACATGGGCCGAAGCGAGCGCAGCCAACGACTTTTTGGTCTTCGATCCATACTTTCGCGACACAAATGCCTATATCGCCGCAACCGCTGCTGCGAAGGGGGTGCGTGTTGCACGAATATCCATAGCCTTCAATGGGGCAAGTGGAAGTGAAGACCCGCGAGCCAAGGGGTATATCGCTGGCGATGGTCTCCATCCCAACGATGCGGGCCACGAGGTGATCGCCAGCACCCTGCGGGGCCTGGGGTATGCCCCGCTCCGGTAAGCTCGGACCACGTCTTCTCGTGATGTCATTGCTACGCTGATGTGACCGAAAACGGTAGGTGGGGAGCCAGCAGCCTCGCGCTGCCGCTGTTGCCTGCCCAAGCCCGCCCTAGAAGGACGCAACCGCCTCAGGTACATCACCGTGGATTTCCAAGAAAGTATCGAAGCCGGCGATTTCGATGACGCGACGCAGTGCTGGCGACGGATTGGCGAGCTTGAGGTGGGCCGACTTGCCGACGCTGCTGCTTGGCTCACCCGACGCCGCGGCACGAGGCTCGTGATTACCGCCGGTGCCAAGTAATTTGTAGATAATGTGCAGCACCCGGAGACCCGCACTGGTCATCGATGGAACGTTTGTAAGGTCGATGACCATATTTTGAGCACCGTCATTGGCTGCGGTGCGCGCGGCTTGCTCGAGCTGCTCGGCATTGCCGAGATGGATGCTGCCATCGAGGTAGAAAACGCTTACTGGTACGCGAGCCTGCTCCTGTGCGATGCGGATCTTCATAGGCGGCCTCCTTCGGAAGGCGAATTCTAATGCAGTGAGCAACCGTCGGGCTGCCTCAGATGGATAGGTGTGGGTAGTCGGTTGTGTGAGTCCGATGATAACACACCGGAAAATGCTCGATCGGTGTTACGGCGAGGTTCTGCGAAACCAGCGGGCTAGCGGGGCAGACCATGCTGCGACCGCCATAATCTATCGATCGATTGTTTCTCGGCTGGTCAGTGAAATTGCACCAGGAGCAGCGCTCAAACATGACGTTGCTTGATAAGGCGCATCGCACGGCACGTATGCAGTGCAGAAAGTGCGTGTATTAAGCTTGGGACGCTTGACTGGTATTTTCCGGTGCGCGTCTCATCATCATTCGAAATGTACAAGTAGCGCTGAGCGAGTTCCGAATACAACCATGTAATGCCAATACAAGGGGGCCCATGATGGCGCAGGTTAAGGTGTACGGTATCAAAGAGCGGCTTAATCCAGTTAAGCAGCAGCTTTCACAAGTGATTCACGCGTGTGTCATGGAAGCGCTTCAGTTCCCGGCAGATAAAAGGGCGCACCGTTTCTTTCCGATGGACAAGGAAAATTTCTTAGCGCCGAGTGGCCGGACCGATGCATATACGATTATTGAAATTTCGATGATGGAAGGTCGGACTCCTGAAACGAAAAAGAAGCTTGTCAGGCTGCTGTTTGAAAAAATCAAAGCAGAAGTGGGTATAGGCTACCAAGACGTCGAGGTATGCATCTACGAGAGCCCTGCTTGTAATTGGGGCTTCCGAGGGATGCACGGCGATGAGATCCAGCTTGACTACAAGATAAACATTTGAGGTCTCCCTGGCTGCGACCGCTGCTCATCTTGCACTGGTCGCCCTGAGCGCCGCCAGAAGAGCACGAACAACGACAAGTCAGGCTGCGTGAGCGGCAGGCCTGGCAGCTCAAGGTCGATGGAGTTGCGATGCACCTGCTGCGAACAAGCGCCGTGCGTGTGAAACACTCAAGCATTCGATCCATGTTAGTATTGACGATGGTCACAATACATTACACGTGGCATGTGTGCTAACACACCGGAACATCAGTTACCACTAACAGGTGTTGTGCATTACGACGATGATGTTGTGCTACCATAGCTCGTCACTAGTTAGCGTGATAGCACAGCGAAGCGAGGGAGCTTAAATGAAGCTGCATGAATACCAAGCTCGCGATATTCTGGAGCGCTTCGGCCTCCCCGTAACAGGCGGCGGCGTGGCGTCGACACCCGAGGAAGCGCGACAGCTTGCCGAGCAGATCGGCGGCAAAGTTGTCGTCAAGGCTCAGGTGCAAGTGGGCGGGCGTGGCAAGGCTGGCGGTGTGAAGCTGGCCGATACGCCCGAGCAGACCGAGGAGGTCGCCCGCCAGATTCTGGGGATGGATATTAAGGGTCTTACTGTCGAGAAGGTCCTGGTCGCCGAGGCCATTACCTATGACAAGGAGCTTTATCTGTCCGCAATCCTCGACCGCACGACCAAGCGGATTGTCCTGATCGCGTCGGCCGAGGGCGGCGTGGAGATCGAAGAGGTCGCCAAGACGAATCCGGAGGCGATTGTTAAGCTAGCCCCGGATCCTTTGCTGGGTCTCCAGCAATATCAGGCGATGCAATTGGCCTTCGATATCGGCCTGAAGGATGGCAAGCAGTCCCGCCAGTTTGCGCGCATTGCGATGGGCATCTTCAAAATTTTCAAAGATGTAGATGCCTCGCTCGTCGAAATTAATCCTTTGGTGATTAAGGCCGACGGTGTACTCCAAGCGCTCGACTCGAAAATTCTGCTCGATGATTCGGCACTCTTTCGCCATCCTGATTTCGAGGCGCTGCGCGATACTGCGGGCGAGCCTCCTGCCGAGCTACAGGCTCGAGAGGCAAACATAACCTTCATCAAGCTCGACGGCGACATCGGCTGCATGGTAAACGGTGCCGGCCTCGCCATGGCCACGATGGACGTCGTAAAGATGTATGGTGGCGAGCCGGCTAACTTCTTGGATATCGGCGGAGGGGCAAACGCGCAGAAGGTTGCCGCGGCGCTCAATATCATCCTGTCTGATCCCAACGTCAAGGCTGTGCTGATCAATATCTTTGGCGGTATTACCCGGGGTGACGAAGTTGCGAAGGGGATTGTCGCGGCTTTGGGTGAGGTTTCACGCCAGGTACCGATGGTGGTGCGTCTCGTCGGAACGAACGCGGAGGAGGGTGCGCGGATTCTCGCCGACGCCAAGCTGATACCCGCCGGGTCGTTGGGCGAGGCGGCGCAGCGGGTCGTCGAGGTAGCGCGGGGCGCGTAGGCGAGAACAAAGGACTGAGAACAAAGACCATACGCTCGGAGTGGCCGTTGCTCCCTGCTCTATGTTCTTTGTGCTTTGCCGTACCTTCTACGCTCGTTGCTCTCGGTTTTCTAGCTTGTTGAGCGACCGTTGTACGAGCGCTTGTGCTGCTTGCAGCTGCTCGCGACTCCGATAATCAGTGGTGCTGTCGAGCAGCACGGCGAGGCTTTGGAGCCAGCCATGCAGAGTTTCAAGGGTCAGCCTATGGCTGTGTGGCATGTGGGCAATCCGATCGAGCCAGGTGAGGTCTCGCTCGAGCAGGGCAATCTCGCGTTCGATTGCCGTGTATTGAGCCACAATCGCTGGCAGGCGCTCCGACTTAGCCGGTGGATAGTACGTATTGGCGACAAGCTCGGCCGGCTCGACGTGGAAGACACCGGCAAGCAGCGCAACGGTTCTTTCCGAGGGTACCTGAAGGCCCATCTCGAAGTGGGAGACGGCCACACGCGATGCGCCGATACGGTCGGCAAGTTCTTGTTGGGTCCATCCAAGCGCGGAACGGTAGCGCGCGAGGCGGTCCCCAAGTTTTTCCAGCATACAGGTAGTTTAGGTGATATTGACGGATATTGTGCTAAGTCACGTAGCACCGCCACCATTCGTTACTCATTATACTCCTGGCACGTTGACCTGTCGGCGTCGGTAATCGGCCCTGCGGGTGGCAAGTAGCAAACTTGAGGAGCATAATGAAAAAACGCGCGCTAATTACCGGGATTACCGGGCAAGACGGCTCATATCTGGCGGAATTCTTGTTGGAGCAGGGCTACGACGTGATCGGTATGATCCGGCGCTCCTCGACCGTCAATTTCGAGCGGATTGCGCATATTCAGGATCAGATTACGCTCGTGCCGGGCGACCTGATGGACGAGGTTTCGCTGATTGCACTGCTGCGCGAGCACCGGCCCAGCGAAGTCTACAACTTGGCGGCACAGAGCTTTGTGCAGACCTCGTTCTCGCAGCCGGTCTTTACCGGCGAAGTTACGGGGCTAGGCGTGACGCGGATACTCGACGCGATCCGCTTGACCGATCCCGAGATTCGGTTTTACCAGGCTAGCTCCTCCGAGATGTTCGGGAAAGTCGTGGAGGTGCCGCAGCGGGAGACGACGCCGTTCTATCCACGCTCGCCCTACGGGGTGGCGAAGGTGTACGGCCATTGGATCACCGTTAACTACCGCGAAAGCTATAACCTCTTCGCGTGTTCGGGGATGCTGTTCAACCATGAGTCGCCGCGGCGCGGCCTTGAGTTCGTTACGCGAAAGATTACCCATGGCGTGGCACAGATCAAGCTTGGCCTTGCGAAGGAGCTGCGGCTCGGCAACCTTGATGCACAGCGCGACTGGGGTTTTGCACGGGACTATGTCAAGGCACAGTGGCTGATGCTTCAGCAGGATGTGCCCGACGACTATGTGATCGCGACCGGGCAGACCCACTCGGTGCGCCGCTTCTGCGAAGTCGCCTTTGGTCACGTGGACCTCGATTATCAGGACTATGTTGTGCTGGATGAGCGGTACATGCGGCCGGCCGAGGTCGATCTGCTGGTTGGCGATCCCTCGAAGGCGAAGGCGAAGCTCGGCTGGGAGCCCGAGACGACATTTGAGCAACTTGTGGAAATGATGGTGGATGCGGATCTCGCGCTGCTGAAGCAGCAGATGAGGTAACCGGTTATCAGCGTCAGCTCTCGTGGATCTGCGCGGTGTGGTGCCTGCCTTATGGCTAACCACCGATGCGCAAC
Organism: bacterium; assembly: GCA_016781525.1. GTDB lineage: Bacteria > Chloroflexota > Chloroflexia > Chloroflexales > Kallotenuaceae > LB3-1. The sequence continues at coordinate 18,316 of JADDQE010000015.1, forward strand.
GCGGCCGGCTGACGACTTGCCAGGAGGATACATTGAGCATTCTCGTCGACAACAATACCCGGCTGTTGGTCCAAGGGATAACGGGGAACGAAGGTACCTTTCATACACGGGCGATGCTAGCCTACGGCACGAACGTGGTGGCTGGTGTAACGCCTGGTCGCGGCGGGCAAATGGCCGTGGATGGTAAAGTGCCGGTATTCAATACGGTGCGTGAGGCGGTCCGGGAGACCGGCGCCAATGTTTCATGGATCGCGGTTCCAGCCGAGCTCAATGCGACGGATCCGATCCTGGAGGCCGTCGACGCGGGTATTCCGCTGATTGTGTCGCTGGCCGAGGGAATCCCGGCCAATGACATGGTCGCGACCTATGAGGTCGTGCGTCGCAGTGGTGCGCGTCTCGTCGGCCCGAACTGCCCCGGCCTGCTCACTCCAGGGCAGGCGAAGGTCGGCATTATCCCCGGACATATCGCGACGCCAGGACCCGTGGGCGTCGTATCGAAGTCGGGCACGCTTACCTATGAGGCGGTCGACGCGCTCACCAAGCTGGGCCTGGGCCAGTCCACCATCGTGGGCATCGGCGGTGATCCAATCATCGGGACCAGCTTTATCGATGTGCTGGAGCTCTTCCAGGCGGATCCCGAGACCGAGGCAATTGTGCTGATTGGCGAGATCGGCGGAACCGCGGAGCAAGACGCGGCTGCGTTCATTAGAGCCAATGTGACCAAGCCGGTGGTCAGCTTTATTGCCGGTCAGACTGCACCTCCAGGCAAACGCATGGGCCACGCGGGGGCGATCATCTCCGGCGGCGAAGGCACGGCCCAGGAGAAAATTGCCGCGCTGGAAGCAGTTGGGGTGCGTGTCGCGAAGCTGCCGACCGATATCGCGCAGATGGTCAAGGAACAGCTAGGCCATTAGAACCAAGCGATTAGGGGCTAGGGGCTAGGGATGTATGCGTCGAGGTACCGTTTAATCCCTCGTCGCGAGTGCCTAGCCCTTCGATTGTATGGCGTTAATGTTTGTGATGATCGATGGGGTCGGGCTGGCCCCTGCGGGTGCCACGAATCCCGTCGCGTCCGGATTTACGCTGCTTGCCCGCGCACTGGGCGCACCACTTACCGATGCGCTTCAGCTCCGCGCTCCCGGGCGGCTCGCGGTTCCAGTCGACGCGATGCTCGATACGCCGGGCTTGCCGCAGAGTGGCTCGGGTCATGCCGCAATCTATGGCGGCTATAACGCGGCCGCCTCCAATGGTCGCCACCAGCCTAGCTTTCCCACTATCGCGATGCGCGAGCGGCTGGCTCGGCAGAATCTCCTCATCGAAGCATTGAGGCTTGGCGCTCGTGTCGCGTGGGCGAATGCGTACCTCCCGGGTTACGATGACGCGGTCGCGCGTCGCCGCCTACGGCACACAGCCGGAACATGGTGTGCTTTGCAAGCCGGGCTGCCATTACGGGGTTTGGCTGAGCTACAACACGGAGCGGCAGTCTCGTGGGATATTACGCAGCGCCTGGCTCGTACACGGCCAGGTGCAGCCGCCTTGCCCGAGATCGCTCCGGAGGAAGCGGGTGTACGGCTAGCGCTCCTCGCTCAATCCCACGACCTTGTGGCGTTTGAGACATATCTTCCAGATCTCGCCGGCCACGGCCGCCTTGATCTCACAGTCGAAGATGCCTTGCGGCTGGTTGATGGTTTACTCGTGGGTATTCTGCAGAGTATGACTCCAGAGGACACCCTCGTCCTAACGAGCGACCACGGCAATGCCGAGGATACGACCACTCGCATCCATACGCGCAATCCCGTCCCGTTAGTGGCAATCGGGCCTGCCGCCGGCGCATTCGAGCCCGTTCGGTCGATTGACATGGTTTCACCTGCATTACTAGCGGCACTCGCGGGAAGGTAGTGAATTATGGATGCGCGGCCGCACCGAATCGAGATACCCGTGAGCCATCAGTCGATCCTCCAGCGAGTTGCTATGCTACTTGCTGAGCACTCGGCGACTGGGTGGCTCGTCGGGGGGTACGTGCGTGATCTGCTGCTTGGGCTCCCAAGCCACGATATCGACCTTGCGGTGGAGGGCCACGCGCTGGCCCTGGCGCGTGAGCTTGCCGACCGAAGCGGCGGGTCATTTGTGATGCTGGACGCGGCAACCGACAGCGCGCGTGTTGTTTGGAAGACGGAAGCGCAGCATCCGGATGCTGTACTCTCAATCGATCTGGTAGGACTGCGCGCCCCAACTATCGACGCCGATCTTCGGCTGCGTGACTTTACCCTGAACGCGCTGGCGTTGCCGCTTGCGCTTGACTTTTCAAGCAAGGTTAATCTAGACGTGCTGCACGACCCGACCGGCGGGGTGTCCGATCTCCAGGCTCGAATGATCCGTGCTTGTAGCTCACAGTCGCTTAGGGACGACCCGCTGCGAGCGCTGCGCGGCGTGCGCATAGCAGCGCAGTTGGACTTCCAAATCGCCGACGATACTCTCACATTGATCCGCGCAGCGGCCAAGGAGCTTGACTCGGTTGCGGGCGAACGGGTCCGCGACGAGCTGCTGCGTCTGTTCAGCATCCGCTCTGCAGCGCCCTGGGTTGTGCTGCTTGACGAGGTTGGGCTGCTCACACGCATCATGCCCGAGCTTGGGCCGGCCCGTGGCTGCGCTCAGCCGCCGCAGCACTTTCTGCCGGTGCTCGAGCACCTGTTTGAGACAGTCCGCGCTTGGGAATGGCTTTTTGCGCAGCTCATGCGTGATGGCGGATCGTCACGGCCAGCTGCGGTTCAACATTATCCGCAGCTGGCCGTGTTGTTTTCAAATTCTGAGGCTCTGGTGCGACGTATGCAGGAGCCGGTGATGGGGGATCACGCGCGCTATGCGTTGTTCAAGCTCGCCGCGCTGCTGCACGATATTGGGAAACCTGCCACGCAGCAGCAGAAGTCCGACGGACGAATTACCTTTTACGACCATCCGGAAGTTGGGGCTGAGATCGTGGTTCAGATTGCTCGCCGGCTGCGCTTAGGGCGCGACGCCACGACATATGTGGCCTTAGTCGTTCGGGAGCATATGCGGCCTGGTCAGCTACGCTCGCTCGGACCCGGGCTTACACGACGCGCGTTGTATCGGCTGCTTCGTGATACGGGTCGCGCCACACCAGACGTGCTGCTACACTCGCTCTGTGACCACATGGCCGCTCGCGGTCCGTATCTCTCGCCGCACGATTGGCAGCACCATGTTGCCTGGACAGATGCTATCCTGCGCGAAGATTGGGTAGATCGTGATCGCCCGCGAGCGCCGCGTTTGATCACTGGACAGGACGTTATCAACGAGCTCGGCGTGACACCAGGCCCACTAGTAGGGCGGGTCTTAGCTGCCGTTGAGGAAGCATATTTTCTTGGCCAGGTGCAGTCGCGCGCTGAGGCACTTCGGCTGGCAGCACAGGTGGTGCAGCAAGAACAGCCAGCGTCTGGGGTTGTGCCAAGTGAGCAATGAGCAAGGCAGCGCGTGGTGGGCGCCGGAGTGACCGTAGGCTGGTGCTCACCCAGCGGACGGCTAGATCGGCCTGGTCAGCCGTGGAGTGCGGCAGGCAGGTGCGGTACGCGATCGCAGCCCTCCGGGCAGGACACATCGACGCTTCGCGCCCTCGCAATACCGCGGAACGGTGCCTAATGAACTTTGACAATCAGAATCGGTAACGGCATAG
>JADDQE010000130.1 GCA_016781525.1 bacterium
GTGGGTGCATTGTCCCCCCATAACTCCATCCAGCACGTCTTCCAAGCGAACCTGCCAAAGAACAGGCACCACAGCTGGCAGCTAAAACACCAAGATCGCCTGTAGGTTGAAGGTGATGGGAGAAGGCAGACAAGCCGCTTGATGATCGATAGCCGAAGGGGATGTCCCCTTTCGTGCAAGAATTCGAGTTCAAGCCAGTTGGTAAGTACCGGAAACGATTAGAAGAGTTGGAGGTTATCTTCCAGCTGCATCCTCACGGCATGGAGGTACTGCTGGAGCTTGACAAGCGGGTGCGCAGGCTGGTCCGCCTGTTCGCCGATTTCGACCTCAACGAGCGCTATGCACAGCTCCGCTTTCGAACGCGGATCTGGCGCGCCGCGACTGTGTGGCAGTGCTGGATCGTGTAATTCAAGAGGGCATCCGGTAGGCGTCCGAGCGGCACCTCGCTCCGACGTATCGCTTCTATCGTACGTGCCCTCCTCTCGTGACAGGCCCATCGGCTACGGACAGGATTGCCGCTCTAGGAGGGCACAACCAGCAGCTCGCGCTGGAAGGTGGTGAAACTCCTGCAGCCCGCTTCGGTGATCACAACGTCGTCCTCGATTCGCACCCCACCAACACCCTGAATATAAACGCCCGGCTCAATGGTAAACGTTGTTCCAACAGCTAACGGCTCGGTACTACGCGCGACAAGGTCTGGGGGCTCGTGGCAGGGATTAATCTCCAAGCCTAAACCGTGCCCAGTGCGATGTAAGAAGTAGTCGCCGTAGCCGGCCGCCGTGATGATCCCGCGTGCAACCTGATCGATCTGCTCGCCCGTTACACCTGGGCGCACGAAATCGCGTGCAGCTGTATTCGCCTTTAGCACGGCATCGTACATCGCACGCGCCCCCGGAGTCGGCTCTCCAAGCGCTACAGTGCGCGTGATGTCGGACGCGTAACCCCGATAAATTGCGCCGCAGTCCAACACGATCAGATCGCCCGGCTGGAACGCCCGATCACTAACATTATGGTGTGGATTGGCGCTGTTGGGGCCGCTCGCAATCAAGTTGCCGAAGCTTTCGCCTTCCGCACCCGCTGCCATAATCTCTTGGGTGCAGATCAGCGAAAGCTGCCGCTCAGTTATCCCCGGCTTGATCTGCGCGATCGTCTTGCCTAATGCTGCCTCGACAATTCGGGCCGCCTCGGCCATTGCCGCGAGCTCATGGACGTCCTTAACCATGCGCATCCGCGCTAGCAGCGGCGTCGCATCGACAATTTCAAGCTGCACTCCAAGCTGCCGCCCTGCATCCTCTAACGCCCGTAGTTCCATGACGCGCATGACAGTGTGTTCGACGGCGACGCGTGCGCGCTGCGCAGGGAGCACCTGTTCCAGCGCCTCAAGCAGCGCGGACGAGGGACCTTCCGAATCGGTCCACTGATACGCGTCGGCGACATCGCCAAGGTGCTCGTGGACACCTTGCAGTTCCAGCGTTGGAATCACAATCGAGGGCCGTCCGCCATCACGCCGAAAAAGCGCAAGTGTAAGACGTTTGCTTGGATGGAACGATACATTGAGGAGGTAGCGAAGATTGGCACCGGGAACAACAACAACGACATCGAGTTGATGTTCCGCCATTGCCCCCGCTAACTGCGTCAGTCGATTTGTCAGCATAGCTTGGCCTTTTCCCCAAAGCGATGCGGCAACACACCGCCACGAAGAACAGTATCGCTCTTCCTAGCCGACCATTATAGCCGAGACGCTCCACTCGCCATATCATCTGCGCTGTCACTCGCTGGCCGGCAGGGCTCCCAGACTACAGCAACGAGGACAGCTAGTCGAGGGGGAAAACCTCTTCCAACTACTGCATCTTTTCGTCCACGTGTCCGCCGTAGCGCCTTGAGCATCTCGGGCGATACCGGCTCGTGATGCTGCTTATACTACGCGATCTTATCCGGCTTGACCTTGAGCAGAAAAGCGGCCCGTTTCAGGCCATTCTCCTTTACAGCTTGTTGTTACCCCTTGATACTTGGCCCTCGCTGGCTACACGTTCGTCGTCTGCTGCACGAAATATCAAGTCCACTCATGCCGGCTCCAACCCAACGCGCTGCCGGAGTGTCGCATCGCGGACGTCAAGCTCCTGACCCGCGAGATCAGCGGCGGATTCAATGCAGAGCCAAGCGACGACCTGCGCTGGAACACGCGGATCGACTAAATCCTCGCGCTGTAAGCGGCTGACTTCATTCATACCGGAGGCTCGTATGATTTCCTGCATCTCCGTGTCGACCACGCCAGGGCGAAGGCCATACACGTGGACACCGCGCGCGCCAACTTCCAGCGCGAGCGAGCGTGTCAGCATCGCCATTCCTGCTTTCGCAGCGCAGTAGGCGCTCCAACCTTCCAGCGGTCGCTGCGCCGCGCCCGAGCTAATATTGACGATCACCCCGGATGCATGTTCAAGAAAAAATGGCAGCGCTGCACGGCAGCCATGCATTACCCCAAGCAGATTGACGTTGATGTTCGCGGCCCAATCGGCTGGATCAATTTCGTGCAGGTACCCGATCGGCTCGATTACGCCCGCGTTGTTAATCAGCGCGTCCAGCCGCCCGAACCGTTCGATTGCACCAGACACTGCGTCTGCCACCTCTGTGTAGTTAGTTACATCACAGCGTGTGACCCAACACTGCGCGCCAATTGCTCCGAGGGCCACCGTCAATTCATCGCACGCCTCTTGGTTCCGCACGCCCACCACAACTGACAGGCCCCGTCGTGCCAGCTCAAACGTGATCGCACGCCCGATGCCCCGATTACCCCCAGTGACGAGCGCCACCTGGCCTTGAAGTTCGTGCAACATGATTACTCCTTTCACCTTCGGTGACGACGAAGCGACCGAATCTTTGCGGACCAAGCAGGCGAGCTTTCATGCTCAACACACACTACCCCAGCCGCCGATTACACTGGATGATCAGGCGGAAGTCGCTTACCGCCGGATTAGCCGGTCATTCAGCAAGACGACCGCCCCCACCCTTAATGTCGAGGGCGGCTTGCCGCAAGCATTTCTCCCTTAACAGGCACGCTACGGCAAGGCGCGCGCCCTGGCGTGAGGACGCGCGTTCCAAAATGCCTATCTCGATTAGCCCGCCCATCAATTTCAACCAGCGACTTCCAACACAGCGTGACTGGCAGAGCCGCCTGAAGATCGGCTGTGGAGCGAACCAGGTGCGGGTACGTAATGCCGTCTGCGTGGACGCTTACCCATCAGCGGGAACTCCCGCTGGACAGTTCGTGCGACGACAGTACTTGGCACAAAGCTCAAATAATCGAGCGATATCGAACGGCTTTGGAAGAAATGCGACAACCTCGAGGCCAGGGGGTAATTGTTGGAGATTTACGTCGCCCGACATCAAGGCCACCGGGATTCGCTCAAGCTCGTTGTCGACGCGCTGATAGATGACGAATTCGCTGCCGAGCATGTCCGGCATCATCACGTCGAGCAGTATTAACGAAGGGATAAGTCGCACGTTCTTGAGAAACGTCCAAGCCGCCATTCCGCTCCGCATTCCTATTGTTCTCCAACCCTGGGCTTCCAAAAGCTCAGTCAACATGGTCACGACGCCGGTATCATCGTCGAAAATCAGGATGTAGGGTGCTGTTGGTGGTTGGGGTGTTGTCGCGCTTATACCTGTCTGCGGAAGGCTCGTCCCTGCGTCATCCGCTGAAGCACTCGCTCCTGGGTTGTTGCCGTCGATCATCATAAGCTACCGTTCGGCCTCCTATGTGTATCCTAACTTTGGCGTGTGTCATGCTGCGCTCGGGACGCGCCCCGTAACATATTTTGCAATAAGTAGACCATTGAGGAGCGGAAGGGCGTCAACTTCTTGCTAGGTTAGACGAGACCGTAGCTACCAAAGCACTATCCGTATAGGGATATGCACCATCCCCTCGTGATCCTGACTCGGTTACACCTGCGCCTCGTAACCGCCACTTGCTCCATGCAGCGAAGGCATTATGGAGATTATTCGGCGCTCACAACGGACCTTAATAACGGTGCTACACTTTCTTGCGTACGATGTGGTCTTGTTCTCCTTCCCTAACCACTATGAATCGTATTGACCGTCTGTTTGCTATTCTGCGTGAGCTACAAGGTCGGCGGCGAGTCCTGGCGATTTATCTCGCGCGAACCTTCGGGATAAGTGAGCAGACGATCTACCGCGACATGCTCACGCTAAGCGAGTGCGGTGTGCCAATCGTGGTGCTTCCGGTACCGGCTACGAGCTGAGCGAAGTGTACTTCTTGCCGCCGTTGCTGTTCACGGCAACCGAGGCCCAGGCGCTGTCGCTGAGCGCAGATGCCGAACGTGCCCTTGCCAAAATCTCGCTGGTCTTGCCCAAGTTCTGCTGCCTCCGGCATGCGCCGCGTGACTTTCGCCTGAATCGGATTGAGTCGCGGACCCTGCTGGACGGAAGCTTCCGTCCTCGTGATCTGGCTCGAAGCGCGGCAGACGCAATCGAGGTGCGGGTGCGCTTTGCGGCAGAGGTTGTGCGCTGGGTCCGCGAACGACCGCACTAGGCCTTTCGGGTGGAAGAAGCAACATGACGTGACGGCAGCGTGAGCATGTGCTATCACGTGCTGGCCGTAAACGAGCTTCGCCCATGGTGGTTAAGCTGGGGCACGGCGGCCGAGCCCTCTCGCCGCCGACATTACGCCAAGGGATTCGTCAAGAATCGCAAAAGCTCGTGGACCTCCTGACATAGGGGTGTCAGGAGGCCCTTGTAAGCTCGGGTCGAGACTCGCAATTCACAAGAAGTGAGGTTCTACCATGCGCACGCGGGCGATCGCGGAAGTTGTCACCTTCAAGCTGAAGGCGGGCGTCAGTGAGGCCGACTTTCTGCTAGCCGCCGATGTTGTACAGTCCCATCTTCAGGAGATGAGCGGCTATCTGGGCTGCGAGCTGCTCAACGATGAGCAGGGCCAGTGGATCGATCTTGTGTACTGGCGGAGTATGGCTGAGGCACATGCTGCAGCCGAGCTGCTCATGGCCTTACCGAGTGCCGGCCCGTTCATTGGTTTGATCGACGAGACGAGCACGGCCATGCACCATCTCCACCAGGCCCGGACGTACAACATCGCCTGATTGCCGCCCCTACTCTACGGCAGCGAAGGCATGTAGTTAGCTGGATCATCGCTCTCAGGCAGACCACTGCCCTCGGCAAGCTGGGTAAGTGGATGATGCACATCGGCGGTCTCGGCGGGCACAGAAGCCTCCTGAGGCCGCTCGCGCAGCAACGCATGCACCTGCTCCCGCACGTCGCTCAGCTCAGACGCCTCGGTTATCCGGCCCCCGTCATGAAGCTCGATCACCCGGCGGTTGAAGAAGTGCCATAGGTCACGCAAGCAATGTTCCGCGCGGGACTCCCAGCTCTCGCCGTCGGGCTGCGAATGGTCAGCAGCCGAGTGAGGGAGGGTCGTGTCGGCTTCTGGCACGGTCATTTCGTCACGCTGTTGGCGTTCCATGATACAACTCCTATTCTGTGTGGGACCAGCTCGGATCACTACCGCTGCATCCGTTCAGGTACACGCGGTGCAAGCCAGGCCATCACCGATTAGCACGATCTGTGCTATGCAGCGCTCGTAATCCGGTGGAAGGCATCGCGCGGTTCCTGGAGTGGGTGCTATCACCGTACACCTCGTTGCCGCGCGCTGACCCAAAGCAACAATCTGCTTATGCCGGAGACCATGTTCCGTGACCAGTGTGACCGCCTCGACCTTGCATTCGCGTGCATGTGGTTTTTGGGTTGGCATGGGCTCAGCTCGTCGCACCAATTGTAGGCACTTCGAGGTGTCCATCA
>JADDQE010000194.1 GCA_016781525.1 bacterium
GGGTCAGGGCGGCGGACTGCTCGGCGGCACTGGCGGCCTGTTGCGTCGTGGCGGTGAGGATTTCGGCTGCCGCCGCCGCAATCGCCGTGTTCGCCTGCAGCACCTGGGCCGTGATGCCGTGCAGGTTCTCCACCATGCTGTTGAGGCCGGTGCCGAGCTGGCCCAATGCCCCTGTGCTTGACACCTGGAGTCGCTGGGTCAGATCCCCCTTGGCCACCTGCTGCGCGAACTGGAGGTAGTGCGCCACGGTTTGCTCCAGCTGCTGGCGGCTCGTAACCTCGGCCTCACGGAGTTCGATTTCCGTCGCCCTGGCCTTCGCTTCAGCCGCCCGACTTGCACGCAGGCTCTCAATCATGCGGTTGAATGTCGATGCGAGTTTGCCGATCTCGTCGCTGCTACGGACTTCAACATCACGGCTCAAATCGCCGGCAGCGACCGCATTGGTGCCCGTAGTCAAGCGGCCAATGTTACTTGAAAGGCCTACTGAGAGTACAACTCCGAACGCAGCGGCCATGATCGCGCCGATAACGGTGAGGGAAAGTACGAAGATCCTCGCCCCCTGGTATGTCGAATTTGCCGCTTCCATTGCCGTGTGCGCTTGCTCAAGATTGATGTCGCCTAGCTCATCGCCGGCTTTCGCCAGTTCATCAAAGGGGGCTTGTAGCTGATTAAAGACCGGGAGGGCATTCTTGGTATCATTGCCTCGGCTCACAGGAACGAGGTCTTGGTGTGTATGCTTGACGAACGTGGCCCAGGTTGTTTCAAGGCGGGTAAAAGTTTGTTGCTCGGTGTCGCTAGCGATCAATGGTCTAAATTCTTCAAGCTTCTGCTGCATCGCGACTTCGAAGTCTTTCATCTCGCCTTCAACACGATTCATTTCGCCATCAGTGGTGTTTACGATATGCTCGGACTGTAGCCCACGGTACTCACTGATAATGAAATTGATGTCGTCGGAGACGTCGAGCGACATAACGCTGTTGGTTCCGAGATAATGGGCTCTCTCATTCATGCCGCTCATTTGGTAAATTGCGAAGATACCGAGTGCAACCATCAAGATGACGTTGATACCGAATGTGGCAAATAATTTCTGGCGGATCGAAAGATTCATTGTGGTACTCCATGGGGGAAGCACACGCCCGCGAATAGCAGGTAACAGTGCGGATGCTTACCCCACGTTTGCGGCGGGGTGCTGGCTTTCAAGGAAATTCTGTACAACGGCGCAGAGCTGCTCGGCTGCATCTTGCTTCGGCAGATAATCATCTGCACCAAGCTCCAAGGCCCGCTCGACATCGTTGAGACGGTCGTGGTCGGTGAGCATGATCACCGGGATCGGCTGCGTTCCGCGATGTTTTTTCAGATTCGTCAATACCTCGAAGCCGTTGAGTTTCGGCAGGTCGACGTCGAGGAGTACCAGACGAGGCGCAAGAACACGGGCATTACGCCAACCCTCTAATCCATCGGTCGCAACACGGACGCTATAGCCCGCGCGCTGGAGCATCAACTGGGTCCGTAGTGCCTGGCTTGGACTGTCTTCAACCAGCAGAATGTCAACATGTTCGCTCATCGTGTCCTCACGTGTAGCGTGGCTTTCTGGCCTCATCCGGCCCCAAGCCACCGGGGGTTGTCAATTTCGGGTAACTACGCCGTCGAGACTAGGCGCGGGAGCTAAGCGGCAGTATTAACCAGTAATCGCGGGTCGGCGAGCAGCTGCTCAGGCTCGATCAGCAGAGTGAAGTGCTGGTCGACGCCGTGGAGCCAGGGCGTACCATTGCCGGCCATGCTGGAAAGCGTGGGCGCGGGATCGCCCACCATGCGGCGCACGTCGAGGACGGCATCGGCAAGCAACGCAATCTCGATATTTTTGCTGCCGACGATCAAGAGCAGCGCACCAGACTGTGGCGCAGCTGCTTCCAGATGAAGCAAGGGCCGCAGGTCGAGCGCCGTCAAGAGGCGGCCGCGGACGTTGACCAGTCCCACGATGAAGGGCGGCGTACTCGGCAGCGGTGTAAACCGATTAAGCGGGTACACTTCGTGGACCGTGCGAGCCGGCAGGCCATAGGTGGCTTCGCCCAGCTGGAAGACCACAAGCTCTTCACCAGGGGTCTCGTCGGCGTGCGTCTGTGGTCGGGCGAGCGTTCGAGCGCGCTCATCCAGGATGCGCTGCGCCGCTTGGGTGGCGTGAAGGTCAACAGTATCCATAAGAACCTTGAGATAGGTGCTAGGAAGGCCACGTTTCAAAAGCTATATTTAGAGCCAAGCGTACTGTAGCACTGTGAGGGCTGTTGTTCGAGGTGGGTCAGGTAGAGAATAAGGGGAGAACAGGTAGAAGCTAGAGTGGTTGTGAAGGGTGGCTGCGGTGGGACGGACAAGGGCGCTGCGGCGACCTAGCCCTGGCTCCGGTACCAGCTGCGCTGCCCGCCGCACCGTCCCCTGCCCCGGAGGATAGGGAAGGAAAGCGGCGGGCAGTGCTCCGAGAGCCAGGTGCTAATTGTGACGGTTAGCCGGCCGGGACGTCGCTTGCGCGGGCCCATCCGGCGAGCACTAGCCTGCCTGCGGTGGTGCCAGCACAAACCCAGTGCCGCGAACGTTGACCAGATAGGCCGGGTCGAACTTGCGCCGGAGATTGCGGATATGGGGCTTGATCAGCAGCTGCGCCTCAACATCGTCGACCGCATGGTCATGTGTACGGCGGACGATCTCGTTGTAGGTGACGACCCGGCCTTGTGCTTCTGCCAAGCATTGGAGCAGAGCATATTCGATGGGGGTCAAGTGCAGCGGCTGCTCAAGAAACATCGCGCTGTGACGGAAGCAGTCCAACGTGAGATTGCCGACGCGCAGGTAGCGCTCGGGCTGCTCGGACGCGCGGGTCTCTTCCACGGGCGACGCAGATGAGGGCGCTACGCTGCCGCGCAAATGATCAAGGCTTTGTACAATAGTTTGAATTGCGTCGGCTTGGCGCAGCTGTTCGGCACGCCGCCGCGCCGCGTTGGCAACGCAGCCGAGCAGATCGTTGGGATCGCACGGCTTGAGCAAGTAGTCGTCCGCACCGGCGCGTAGAGCGGCGATCGAGGTATCAAGCGAGCCGTAGCCTGTCAGCAGGATTACAGCGGGCGGCCGCTCCTGGGCTTTAGCCGCGGCGAGCACCTGGATGCCGTCAACCGCACGCATCCGGATGACGGTAAGTACCACCGTAAAGGAACGTTGCCGCAGCGTGGTGACGGCAGTCTCACCGTCTGGCACAGCCGTAACGTGGTACCCGGCGTCCGTGAGGATCGCGGCGAGGAGCATGCGTGCCTTTGCGTCATCTTCTACAAGCAGGATCTGTGTGTCCATTACTCGGCTCTCAGTTCGACCAAATCGCTGTTAAGGGTAAAGATTATCATAAACATCGTGCCGGTGGGGTGGGTTGTCTCGAGCAGCATTCTGCCACCATGCTGCTCGATAATCCTTTGGCTGACGGTCAACCCAATTCCAGTCTGATCAGTATTGGTGGGCACGAACGGCTCAAAGCTTACGCTTTTGGTGCTGGAATTCGTTTGCCACGCTGTGTCGCCGATAACGATCTGAAGCCCCGGCCGCCCGCCCATCTCAGTCTCTGCCGTGGCGATAGTGCTAAGATGCAGGGTGCTGTTTTCAGGCATGGCATCGATCACGGTACGTGTCAGAGTGAGCAATACCTGGGTAAGCTGATCTGGCCGGCCATTCAGGGGCGGAAGAGCAGGCGCCAGATGAGGCACCGCAACGATATGCCGATCGGCCAAGGCGCCGCCCATCAGCATCAGCACTCGTCTGACCAGCACATTGATGTCTACGGGCACGAGTGTTCCATTGCCGGGTCGGTATAGATCGAGCAGATGATGGAGGATGCCTGCAATCCGATCAATCTCTTCACGTGCCATCGTGAGATACGTGTCGCCCTCGGCAGGCGGCACTTTTCCGGCAAGATATAAACAGCTGCGAATGGACTGCAGCGGCGTGTTGATCTCATGCGCCATGGTCGCCGCGAGCTTCCCTGTGGCCGCGAGCGTCTCGTTTTGCGACACCAGCGCCTCCATATGCACCCGCTCTGTCACATCCGCGACGTGCAAGATGACCTGATCGACCGAGTGCTGCGCGCCCATCCGCGGCAAGGTTTGCAGGTCAAGGATACAAGCCTTACCTGCGGGGCTCGTAAAGTGCTCGCGGCGGCGGCGTGGTCGGCCGTCGAACAGGGTTTGAAAAACAACATGCGTTGGGAATGCATCAGGCTTGTCCAGCCGGTGCGGCGACCAACTCGTCCCGACGATGCGCTCGGGTGGGCTGCCGAGTAGATCGGCCAGATGCTGGTTAACAGCTAGCACCGTACCATCGCGGTCGACCAGGATCAGACCGTCATCCAGACCATCAAAGAGTACCCGCAGGAGATCGCGGCCGCGCCTAATCTGCTCCGAAAGCGTCATCTGCTGGTCGTAGGCGTCGGAAAGCGCCTGCTCCGCCTGTCTACGAGCCGTAATATCTTTCAACATTGCTAGCACAAACTGGGGCTCACCATTGGGCGCGGGCATTAACGTGACTTCGAGGGTCGTCCACACGACACTTCCATCCGTGCGGAGGCAGCGTTTTTCCACCTGATAGCTGTCACGCTTGCCCGCGATAAGCTCCGAGAAAAGCTGAAGGGCTTGCTGAAGATCATCGGGGTGTGCGCACTCTCGGACGTGTTTGCCCTGCAGCTCTGTCGCGTTCGCGCCAAGCATCGCCTGCAACGCGGGATTTGTCTCGACCAGCCGGCCTTCTAAGCTAACCAAGGCGATGCCGATGGCCGAGCGCTCGAAGATGGTGCGGAACCGCCGTTCACTGGCGATCCGTGCTTCCTCGGCCCGCTTGTGCTCACTAATATCGGTTGCGAGGCCAATGCAGCCGACGATCTCACAACGCTCATTTCGCAGCGGCTCGACCCGCACGTCGAACTCGCGGTCATGAAGCGTGATCTCGTAACCACTCGACTCGCCGCTCAGCGCCTGTTTGTGAGCTACAATCGGCGGTACGCCAGGCTCCGAGTGACCCACAAAGGTATCCAGCGGCTTGCCTAGATAGCTTTCCGTCGGTAGGTTCAGCTGGTTCAAGATAGTGCCTTGAGCGGAGGTGATGCGCAGGTCGTTGTCGCAGGTCCACATAATGTTGGGCATCTGCGTGGTCATCAGCTTCAGCTTGTTCTCGCTTGCCAGGAGCGCCATTTGGGTCTGATACTGTTCGGTTACGTCGGTCGCCAAGACAAGGATCGCTTGCCGGCCTTGGAAGTCAATCCGATGGGCGATCAGACTAACCCAAAAAGCCGCACCATCCTTGGTGCGCTGACGGCATGTGCCAATCGGACGAATATCAGACGAGTCGACCAGTTGGGCGGCGAGCTTCGCCCCACCTTCGGGCTGGATATCTTGAAGCGTGAGCGACAAAAACTCGTCGTGGCTGTACCCATACTGATGGGTCGCCGCGTCGTTAACCGCAAGGCAACGTAAGCTTTGTGGATCAAAAACCAAGAGCGGCTGGGGATTGGCGTCAAATAAGAGCCGGTACTGTTCCTCACTGCGGCGTCGCGCCCCTTCGCTTTCCTGGCGCTGCCGCATTTCGGCCTGCATCTTGAGGTTTGCCAGCCGGAGCTCAAGCTCATTCATCGCGATTGCGGCGAGATCGGCGAGCGTGGCAGTCTGTTCCGGATCAAGGGTACGTGGCTGCGTATCGATGAGGCACAACGTACCGATGTTATGGCCGTTACGAGTTCTAAGTGGCGCACCGG
>JADDQE010000175.1 GCA_016781525.1 bacterium
CAGTCGCGGTCCAATTTCTGGAAGTTGCCGCTTTTGTGCTGAACCGCGGTGCGAGCGTATTATACGTTGTCCTCAGCGCTGCTGGCGGGCGGTCCCTTGATCGTCAGCGGAACACTCTGGAGCACACCCGACCAGAGGGGATAGGGCGTCACATAGGTGTGTAGCTGTTTCCACAGGGCAGCACGTTGGAAGATCGGCAGGTCGATCGGTAAGGCCTGAAAGACCGTCGAGGCGGCGACCACGATGAGCTTCTTACGTGCCCGTGACAACGCTACGTTCAGTCGCTGCGGGTCCATCAGAAACTCGGCCTCGGCCATAATATAATCGGGGTCAGAGGCGGTGCAGGCGACAATAATCACGTCGCGCTCGCCGCCCTGGAAGCGTTCGACGGTGTCGATGCTGTCGGCATCTGCTAGCTCGGGCAGCTGCGCGCGGAGGGTCGCCTTTTGTGCCCGATGCGGCACGACCACGCCAATGCCGTCACGGCCATCTAGACCAAGCTCCTGGCAGGCACGCACGAGCTCCGCGACCAGCAGTGCTTCAAAAGCATTCGACTGTCGCGAGGCTCGCTCGCCATGCTCCGCCACGACCAGCGGGACATCTGCGCGCATGACTGCACCCACCATAGGGTCGCGAAAGTCATGGCGCGGCAACAGGTCGGTGCGACGTGAGTGGAAGCGGATGCCATCTGCGTGGTAGATCGCCTGCTGGAGGAACGCAGCGTGATCTCGGTGCAGCCTGAAGCTTTCGTCCAGCGCGACAACCGGCGCCTTTGCATCAAGCAGCCATTTGAAGAGCGAGCGCTCGGGTGCCCAGCGTGCTAAGTTCCCCACGGTTTGCGTCCAGGCGTGGCTGATGATCGGCGGCATTTGACGGTGGTCTCCTACGACGATTAGCTGGCCCTGCTCGTGCAGGGTGCTGGCCGCGAGCAATCCTTCGGGCAAGCTCATCTGGGAAGCCTCATCGATCAGCAGCAAATCGAATAGTCCGTCCCAGCGTGTTTTGCGCTGGGTTGTCTCTAAGGCAGCGCTGAGGCCCCCGGGTGTCCCGCCGACCACTATCGCGCCGGCGAGCAAGGCACGTAGGTCCCGTGCTCCTTTACGTGGATCAGCCCAGCGGACACCTGCAGACCGGGGCACGACGGCGCTTCCACCAAGCTTGATAATCGGTAGATCGGCCAGCGCGAGCGCGACCTGATCGCCCGAGCGGTCCAACCACCCGCGCCATGCCCGTGCGATACTGTCGAGGGCTACCTGCACCGCGCTATGGGTTTTAGCCGTCACTGCGATGCGCAGAGCTTGACCTTGGGAGGCGGCAGCGAGTAGTCGTGCAACAACCGCCAAGCCTAACGTGCGGGACTTGCCCGATCCAGGCGGTCCTTGCACCAAGCGGACTGCCTCGCTCGCACCTGAAGCGATCACCTGTTGTTGCGCGGCTGTGGGTGCGGCACTTTGCAGGGACGCCAGCAGGGCCGCGGATGTGGCTGCCAGCGCCTCGTCGTTGCCAGCCGGTGACGGTGGTCGGATCGTTGCCCCGTGTTCGAGCCAGCGCGCGAGCGGATTGGTGTGGAGGTGATCGAGCGCTGCTCGGACTTTATCGCCGAGCAGATCGTCGGCCATCTCGTCAAGCGTATAGCGGCAGCGCAGCTGCACCTGGAGCTTCGAATCGTGGTGATACTTGAACTCGCCGGCCGAGCTTAGCGGAGTTAGCTCAAGCTCGATCGTCTCTTCACTCATCGCGGTGACGATCACAAGCCGGCCTTTGATAATCTCCCACGGCCCCATCCCGTCGACCGCTTCGTTCAGCACCGCCCAGTCGCCAACCTTGAAGCGTGGGGTCACGTTTGGGGCTCCTGCAGCTGGGACAAAGCGAAAGCGTGCGGTCGGCGGCTTCTCCTCGACCGCAACCGCTTCGATCAGGGCCGTCCGACCCGTCAGCACCCGCCGCGCGATCGGCAGCCGCACATGCGCGAGCAGGTCCGCCAATGTTGCCGTGTGCTCGAGCTCCATGAACGTGATCAGAGCACTCCGCAGATCGCCCGGACCAGTAGCTGCTGGAAGCTGCACGAGTGGGAGCAAGGGAACGTCGAGGCTGCGCTGTTTACGGCAGGCGGCGGCGAGATGGACGAGCGCACGCAAGCGATGCTCCGCAAAGGCGAGTAGGTTACTCTGGCCGCGCTCGTCGACGCTGTTTTCCCAGGCCGCGTAGGCGTACTCGCTTGGGATCTGGCTGCTGAAGCGGCTGCGTACCTCGATCCGAACCGTTGCATCCGTTGCACCGTCGGCGTAGGCATGGAGGCCGTCGGCGGTGCGGGTGAAGCGCTGAAGGTTGTCAAAAACCCCATCGTGAAAGAGCCTGGGAAAATCATGGGTCTCTGTCGTCCAGCTCCAGCGCTGGCCGCCTTCCCATACCTCACTCGCCACAGCGTAGAGCGAGTCACACGTCAGCTTTAAGTTTCGCTGCAGCCCGACGACCTCGCGGAGGCGCGCGCAGGTAGCTTCTTCGACCTGCGGCCGCTCCTGCAGCCAGGCTACCAGCACACCTAGCAGCGGGTGCTCCGCCTCGTTGCGGGCGCATGCCTCAAGTGCCACACGCTGGGAGCGGCGATCATAGACTAATAGGTGTAATGGCGGCGCATCACTTGTGGCAACCGCATGGAGAGCTTCCTCGACAGCCGCGGCCCACTCACGCAGGAGCTTTGCTTCGTTGGCGATTGTTGGCGGCGCTGGGCTGAAACGACAGATCACGCGCTCGGCGGCTGGTCCGCGCAGAAGCCCCGCCGCTAAATACACACCACCGGTCACGCCATCCATCTGAAAATCAAGAAATAGCTCGATCAAGTGTGGCCGTGCTGCGCGATCAGGCAGGGTCGACTGCTGCATATCGGCAAGACGGGCGGGCGCTCGAACGGTCGAATCGAGGCGCCGCAGTATGGCACGTGCTCGCGCGATTAGATGATCGAGCTGAGGGGCGAGAACAGGGTCACGGACAAGTAGTCCGATCCGTTCGCTCTCAGAGGGGTTGGGCTGGAGACGACCGGTATCATCCGGCTCTTTAAGAGCGGCGAGAGCATGGAGATCGCGGATATCGTGCGCGGCGAGGGCGCCGCGTGCCGCTCGGCTAATATCCGCCACCAGCGCAAGATCCGCGTGCTCCGCTGCGTGGGGCAAACAGATGACATCAAAGGGACAGCCGTCGCAGCGAGCGTTGAATGCGAACGGCAAGTCCTCGAGCGCGGCCTCCGCGGCCCGACGTAGCGGCGCTTCGGTACCCTCGACTAAGCTCCGCACCAGGCCTTGGTAGGCTTCCAGATCGAAGTGTAGTGCCGGCTCATGCAGTGTCGTGAACTCACCCGTAGTCGTACGATGCACAACGGCGCCGACAATGCGTTTGAGCGGAAGCCCCGCCTCCCGACACACGTCGTCAAGCAGGAGGGCATACGCGGCTACCTGCACACGGTGCTCCAAACGCTCCTCACGGCTTGCCTTTACGTCGGCGACCAAGGCGTGGAGCTCTCCGTTACGATCCTGTACGACCTCGATCAGGTCCGCTCGACCCGCGGCGCGCCATGTTCCAATCCGACCTTCAAGTGCCGCCTGCGCTAAGATCACTGGCTTCCGCCCAACCTCCCGCAGCAGTGCAACCGTAGCCTCTACGTCGTCTGCGGAAAGATCGACGACCTCGTGCTGTGCCTCCAGCGTCGCGATAACCTCGTCCTCAAAACGCTGACCGGCGCGCTTCAACAGGGGCGACAGCGGCCGCGTGTGGACAGCAAATCGCCGTCGCATGGCGTCTGCTACCTCGGGATGCAGCTTGAAATGGAGGTAACGCTGGCAGGCATCCAGGCGAATAAACTGACTGAGAACCGTGGGTGTGAGTTGTTCGATCATGGAAGCCGCCCATTCGTGCGAAAGTGTGCGGGGATTGTAGAACGCGCGAGCGACCAGGTCAAGGTATGTACGACTGGCTCAAGGAAACGGACTGCGTTACATGCCGCGAGGGTACAGGTTTCTGCGGCCGGTGGCACCGGCTTTCCGCTGTGTAACCTATTGGTCCTTTCCGATTAACCCAACCGACGGTGGCCTCGCGATGATGGGGCTCAGCTATCTACTTCGTGGTCCCAATACGAGCGCAATCGTTCGCCAACATCGTCTTCGATTTCCAGCACGGCCGCGTGGCGTACCCCCTCGGGAAATGCTACCGGATCCTCGATAGCACGCCAATTGCGTCCATCCTCGCTCTTCGCAATACCAAAATAGCCCTCCATAAAGTGGTCGTAGAGCATCAGCAAGGTGCTGCCGCTGCGATAGAGTGAAGGGCCCTCGGTCAAAGCTGGGGTGATCAAGCCGGATACATGTTGCCACGGCCCAGTACCGCAGCTTGACTCGGCGACGCGGATCGCTTTCCAATCGGTCCCGTGCTGATTGAGGCCGCGCTCATCCTTGAATGCCAGGATGTACCTGTCGTCGAGCCGCAGAATCGTTGCGTCGATGACGTTGTATCCAGGGTCGAAAAATATGTGTGGGGACGAGAATTTGTGGAAATCAGTGGTTGACGATGACCAGATGCGGTGCCCGACCTGATCGTCTTGGTCGGCCGGTACCACCGTCGAGGACCAGATTAGACGATACACCGCTGCTTCCACGTCGAAAAAGCACTCGGGTGCCCAGCAGTTGCGTACATGCGGAACTGCCTGCATGATCGGGATTAGCGTATGGGATGACCACCGTAGGAGATCGGTTGATGTGGCGTGGACAATCGAGCTCGATGACCATCCGTCCGTCGCTAAGAGGTGATAGCTCCCATCCTCGGCCCGAAACACGAAGGGGTCACGCAACGTTTTGGTCCCAACTTCGCCTAGCAACACGGGACGATTCGCGTTCAACGCATGCCAAGACAGGCCATCTTCGCTGAGGGCGTAATGCAGCGCTTCAGCGGCTGTGCGGAAATAAGAGAGCAAATACATACCGCTGAGTATAGCCGAGCATAGGCGGTAATGCACGCAGAGTATGACGTCCTCGTATTGCGAGCACTACGTGTTCTGCCTCACTGGTTCGTGTCGAGCCGGGTACGGATTGAGCCGCTGGACGCCGCTTACGCTGCCGAGGAGACCGAGCAATCGACGAATAGCGACCGGCTTTTCAAGCCGCATAAGGCTTGGGGTCTGGCCCTTGTTGACGTGCCATGCAGCCCCGGTGGGCTACAAGCACGTGTACGAGGCCATCAAAGAGCTCCGCTTCGCCATTGGGATTTGGTGTTGAATCGGCAAGGACTTAGGCGACATTGAGTGCATAAACATGATCCGGATGGGTGTACCCCTCGAACATGACATCCCGTTCGTACTGCATACCCAGTTTCAGTGCCACACGAATCGATGCGGCATTAGCTGGGTCAATCATTGCGATCAGGCGCTTTACGCCTAGCGTTTGGAATGCAAAATCCCGTACTGCGCGAGCGGCTTCGGTGGCATAGCCATGGCCCCAGTGTACGCGCGAGAAGCGGTAACCCAGCTCAATTTCCGGTTGTCCGCCGACGTCGGGAAAGAAGGATAAGCCGCAATACCCAATAACTGCTCGACTGCTACGCTCCATCACTGCGTAGGGTCCGAAGCCCCATTGTTGATAGTATTGTTCAAAACAGGCAATGAGCCAGCGATCGACCCACTCTTGTGTTTGCACACCATCCCCAAAGCGCATTACGTCGGCATCA
>JADDQE010000148.1 GCA_016781525.1 bacterium
GAAACGGAACTATTCAGCCAGAGTTCGTATTACATGTAGACCACGCGTCTGGGCGGGCAGCCCTACGTGAGCAGCCTCCACCGGGTGAACGTACCCCGCAACCGGGCACGGTGCGGCTCCGTGTAAAGCCACGCGCCCGCCTCTTGGTACCTGCGTGACAGGTGGTCGAGAAAGAACGGCAGCTGAGGATAGATAGTGCACATGTGCACATGTGCATACATGATATAGATTGTGCGCACGTGCACATGTGCGCTAATGCACAAGTGCACAAACAGCAATATGATCACGTGCAATGACTACGTCTGGTAGTCGCTTATGGAGTAGCCGGTGCTCAAGGGATCGGCTGCGGGTGCGCTGCTGCACCACAGCACCTTACCAAGTTCATACTGTTATAAAGGGCTCGGGACGGGTCGGGCTGCTGACTACATGTTGTGTTTTTATGTCAAATGGAAAACAGCATCCACTACCGTCTCGAGCCCACGTGGGCCACATTCCTGGCTTGCCATGCCGGTCCCACGCATGTCGCGCCTGTGCGTACAACCGAGCAACCTGGTATGGCACGGCGCAGGTGGACATCTATCAGTTAATTGTTTGTGCTTCTAACATTATGTCGTGCTGACAGAGGTGCGCCAGTCCGCCAGGAATGCGAGGACGGCAGCGTACTGCTCCTGCCGGATTAGCTTGTAGCTCGCTACGCCGAATCGTCGATACAGCTCGGCAAAAATTCCCTGGTAGTGGTTCTTCGCTCGATCTGTTCCTGTCAGGAGTTCCGCCAAAGCTTTGACCTGGTTTGAGACCTCGGTTGCTTGTGCTTCGGTAATGTACGCTGCCGGATGGATCTGATCTTCCAGCACCCCAAGCCGGACCTCGACGTTGCCGAGTTGCCCCTGCATGTCCCGAATGACGCGGGCGGCAACATCGACCCGGTTTGTCAATGCCGTCTGCTGCCGCTGCAATTCAATTTGCTGCTCAGCCATGCGGGCAATCGCATAGCCCATCTCGGCGATCTGCTGGAGCTGCTGAATTGCCTGGTTCTCGGACCGGGCGAGCGGTGCCTCAGTAATAAGGAGTTGTGGTTTGAAGGCCTGCCAGAGGACAGTTGCCGCTTCACGCTGGTATTGAACGAGCTTCGGCTGTAACTCAGCTTTGACGCGACGTGCCTGCAAACCTGAGAGCCACAACGGCAAGAGATCCAGCCGCAGGCATTGTGCCACTTGTTGGCCGCCTTCGGTTTGAACGTCAATCGTGACCAAGCCATCGTGCAGCACAGAGTGGCGCTGGATGCGCCGGACTTGCGAGACCCGGTCGATGCCCAGGTTTTCACATAGGCGAGCAAACAACACGAGGATCGTTCCGTCGGCATCCTGGACAGCGACGACCTCGTCGCCATAGAACGGAACAATCCGCTGCGGTAATGGGTCGGACATCAGCTCTTCCTCCACACATGGCACTGCTTAAGCTGCTAGCTCAACGTACGGCACAAAGGGGATGTCATTATGACACCTCCTTTAGATGCCGTTGGCGTTGACCATCGTGAATCACACAGTAACCCCTTGGGACACGCATGTCCGCATTCTCTGGATACGAGTACAATGCTGTTCGCCATACGTCATTGCAGCGATTATACCAGAAGGTGCACAAGTGCATTTGTGCGTATGATAGATTGTGCGTATGATAGATTGTGCGTATGATAGATTGTGCGTATACGCACAGTATAACAATCTAGCTTTCGCACTTGTGCGTTTGTGCACAATTTGGTATCTTACGGCTTGACGATCATTGGGTGTTGCCCATATACTTGTGGTGGTGTGCACTTGTGCACAAGCGCACAGAAAGATGATGTATGGCCCACGTGCTGTCGTTCGCAATGCAAAAGGGGGGGGTCGGGAAGACAACTACAGCCCTCAATGTCGGTGCAATCCTGGCTGCCAAAGGCGCTCGCGTGCTCCTGATCGACCTTGATCCGCAGGCTAATTTAACGCAAGGGTTGGGCGTCGATCCAAGCACGATTGACTACTCGACCTACGAAGTGCTGGTCAATCCTGAGCATGGTACTGCCTTCGCCACGCTCACGACGCCGTTCGGCGTGGACCTCGTACCCGCCAATCTCGATTTAGCCGGCGCGGAGCTTGAGTTGGCGAGCAAGGTGGCGCGTGAGCAGCTGCTGCGGAAAGCGTTGCGAGAAGCACGCACGCAGTACGAGTATATCTTGATCGACCCGCCGCCAAGCTTAGGCCTGTTTACCTTGAATGCCCTTGCCGCCGCCGACGCAGCAATCGTCCCGTTGCAGGCCCAAGCGTATGCCTTCCGGGCGATGCCGCAACTGGAAGTCACCATTGATCTCGTGCGAGAGATTAACCCCGACCTCATGATTGGTGGTATTGTCTGCACGATCGTCGATGCGGGCACCAACCTCGGTCGCTCTGTTGAACGACAAATCCGCACCAGGTATGGTGACCTCGTCTTTCAAACGACGATCCCACGGAACGTTAAGCTGGCCGAGGCGCCAGCAGCTGGTGAGCCGATAAGTAGCTATGCGCCTGGCAGTGCTGGCGCAGGCGCATACCGGGCACTGACGGATGAAATCGAGGCGCGCTATGGCCGGTAAAAAGAATCTTGACGACATGCTGACGCAGGACACGTCCAAACCGCCGATTCGCCGCGGTCAGGGCATTCGCCTCTCAACCGATACGCCACTCGATGCATCTGGTTCTGCACCTTCGCCGCCTGCCATGGCTGAGGTGTCGTCGTCAGAAAGTGCGCAGGTGCGCACGCAAGAAAACGCACAAGCTAGCAAACGCACAAGTGCACAATCGCACGATGTTCCTGAAAGAATTGCGCGCGTGAGCCAGGGGCAGCGGCTGCGCGTTGACCTTGTGAAACAGTTGAAGCGCATTGCGGTTGAGGAAGACCGGAAGTTGTATG
Organism: bacterium; assembly: GCA_016781525.1. Lineage (GTDB taxonomy): Bacteria > Chloroflexota > Chloroflexia > Chloroflexales > Kallotenuaceae > LB3-1. The sequence continues at coordinate 2,926 of JADDQE010000148.1, forward strand.
AGGTGATGGAGGAGGCGATCGCGCTCTATCTGGAACGACGGCGCCAAGGTGGACGGTGACGGTAGGGGTCCGGATGCATGTCGAGTGCTACCACGAGCTCCGGACAATCATAGTTCGTAGGTGGCGTTGTTCTCGACGCTATACCTCCAGTTCGCTCCGATCGCCTAACCCGGCCCGCGTTACAGAACGTAACGAGACAGCGTCGCGTATATATATTTGTTGACATAATAATATGGCTGTGACGCTTACTGTACCGCACGTGTGCAGGGAGTTGGTTGCTCGTATATCGAACGCCATGCCACGCGCGGGGATTACACGGTTCTGTAGCCGGCCTGTTGAGGTCACCCAATGAACATGATGAGTGATTATCCATTTCTTGACCCGCCACAAATGCGTGGTGCCGACAGCTTGCCCATCCGCCGTACTTCGCCCGACATGATTGACCTCGACCAGGTGTCTGCGCACATTGCCGAGTCGATCAAGCGCGGGCGTTACCGCGGTCCCACTGACCCGCAGGAATATTTGCTCCACAAGGCCTGTCTGGTCAATGTCAACGGCGAGTTGTATCCAACGCTGGCGGGAATTCTGTGCTTCAGCCGCGACCCGCAGGCGGTATTCCCAAACGCTGTGGTTGATCTCGGTCACTACGGTGGCACGGATCCGGTTTCATACGACGTGGTCCATCTCGAAAAGAACATTGGTGGCACCATCTTCGAGCAAATTGAGCGACTCGAAGCTTATTTGTGGCGGAATACCCGGCATGGCATGACCATCGGCGATACGGGGGCACGGCGCATCGAACTCCATGAATATCCGCAGGCCGTGCTCCGCGAGTTGAATGTCAATATGCTAGCGCATCGGGACTATACCGTGATCGGCTCGGCCTCCCGCGTGCTGCTATTCCGCAATCGCATTGAGTGGGCTAGTCCAGGTGGTCTCCCTCCAGGTGTGACTGAAGACAACCTGTTGTTAATGCAGAATGCGCGCAACCCGGTATTACTTTCCATTCTTTATGAAGCGGGCTATGTTGAGGCTTATGGTATGGGGCTTGATACCGTTGTTTCCGTGCTCAATGCCGAAGGGCTAGCTGCACCTCGCTTCCGCGACCTTGTTGGCGCAGCCTTCATTGTGACCGTGTATGGGCGCCCGGTTGAAAGTCATCCGCACACGCCCTATGTTGATTTGAACGAATCGCAGCGTCACATCGTCCGGCTGATCAACTCTATGGTTGAGGCGACGCTTAGCGACATCCGCGAAGCCTTGCCTGATCGCAGTAAGCGTACCTTACAGGATGACATAACGAGACTCATCGACGCGGGGATCGTGGAGCGCTACGGGCAGACGAAGGCGACCCGCTACCGCCTCCGCACCACAAATAATGGTCTGCCTGACTCCGACACGCACTCGTATTGATGCAACGAGAACGGTGATTGATGCAATTCGTTTGCACCAATTGCATCAATCACCTGAAAAACCCGCATCAATGCGCGATGAATCCGCACCAATCCCCTCTTGTCCACTGCACCAATGATAGCTATGATCAGGAACAGGTCGCGCCACTGGTAGCTACGCCTTGCGGTGCATGTCGGCTGCATTGAACCGGAGCATGACGTCATCCAAGGGTACGAGTAGGTTAGTGGACGTGCAGGAGGTTACAGGTATGCCGCCACGCTGTGGCGATCGACGAAACTGAACACAAGCTCACAACAAAGCCGAAGCCGCCAACCCTTCACATCTTTGGCCGGATCAAAAGGGTAAGCGGCTTATACGACCGCCGGCAGCCGCCGACGGGAGTTGTGCTGTTCACGCAGTGTACCATGCAGCGTGATCACTGACAATCCCCTAATTCTGGTGTTCATAACACCAGAACCGGTTAGTCGTGTCCAGCACATCCTTCCGTCCAGGTGACGTTGGCGGCATGAAGGAGTTTTCTCATGCAGCCACGATCTGCCATGAGCAGTTGGTTATACCCAAATTTCGCAAGCGAAGGATGCATTCCGGTCAGGTACACGCAGTGGACGGCGCACTATCTCAAACTGGTGCGGTTAACCACCCTTCACATACGGGCAACGTCATTTGTCATTGACATAATGGACCTAGTGATACGACCAGTGGCAAATGTTGCCGTCAAGCGTGGCCGCGACGTAGCCACGCAATCGGGTATGTCGACAGCTTGTGCCTTCAAGCTCCTACAGCGCATCAGAACCGGCCTGCTTGAGCGGTTCATGCCGAGCGGCAGTGTTCGAGGGGAGGTGCAGCAATGAGCGCGTATGTAGCACCCTCCTGGCGACCGCTCTATGATCCGCATGAAACTTTGGACCAGTTCACGGCCCGTCAGCGGCGCGCCTACGCAGCATTCGAGGCCGCATGGCGGGAAGAACGGGTCTCGGTCAAACTCAAAGGCTACTACGACCAGCTCGTACGCGCGGTGGGCACCAATGCTTATGCGTGGTGGAGTGAAGCCGCATGGGCAGCCGAGTTCGGCGTTAGTGTGAGCACGATAAAGCGGATGCTCGCGGCCCTGGTGAAAGCAGGTCTGATTAGGCGGGAACGTCAGTTTGCCGGTAGCAGCCACACCTATCTCACCGCTTACGATCCCGTTGATGTTAAATTTGACATAATGAATGAAGGCTCGGACCAGATACATGGTGAGATTTTCGTAGAAGGAGACGTTGATGTAAATGCCGATAATCTTTACTCTACCCTTCAAATTAGCGAAAACACTGATTATCAGCAATCCGA
>JADDQE010000077.1 GCA_016781525.1 bacterium
GACAACGACTGCACGGCAAGCGGGGGAATACGTCTTGCTCCCCGGTTTTGCATGTGGGCACCGGATGAAAGGAACAACGTATGTCGGATAAACCAGTCGATCCAGCGGCCGAGTCGGTGAGCCAGGGCCAGCGTGAAACCAATACATACGATGGGCAGGAGGGCTACGGCGTCCAATACGACGACGGGCAGTACCGCGACGGCTCGATGCAAGATGTGCCGGCTACCGGCCGCAGTGGGAGCTATGAGACAAACAATACCGGTGGGTATAGCACCGGACAGCCCGACGCCACCGGCAGCAAGGGCGCCGCGGAGAATCCAGCCGGGCCACCTGACCCTGAGGCTGGAGTAGGACAGGGCGGCCAGTAGCGGCTGTTGACGCGCCACGGGTACAGGGCGGCCAGTTCTGCATCAGAGCTCGGCCCTGCGATACACTTCCGACCAAGGTTAGGGCAACTGCGCCTTGGCGGCTGTCCCAAATACGTCGGCTTGCGCGCCAGCTAGTAATAGAGGTAGTCGCACCTGAGTTGGCGTCAGCAAGGTTGCTGACGCCGACAAGTCTTCTGCGGCTGCCAGCACGATCCGCCCCACGTGTTCCATCTGCACTGCATCAAGGGTATTCGCGCTGTCAGTTGGCTGATGGTAGTTTGGGCCACACAATTTTCCGGCGTCGCGCGTTGCAACAAATGCAGCGGGAATGCCGGCATTGGCAAACGGGGCGTGGTCGCTGTTGCCGAGGTACGGGCCCCGTTCGATCTCCAAGCCAAGTCGTGTCGCGACAGCTACCACCCGGTCGACGAGTGCGCTGCTGGCGCCCGTCATGGTGGCGGCCAGCTGGTGGGTGCCGTATCCCACACAATCCAGATTCAACATTCCCAGGCTGGTCTCTCGCTCAAGCGGTGCGAGCTGCCGTACAAAGGCGGTCGAGCCGCGCAGGCCAACCTCTTCGGCCCCGAAGGCGATCAAGACCAAGCGAGGCTTGAGCTCTTGGTTGGCGAGCAGTCGTGCCAACTCCAGCAGCACCGCCGTGCCTGACGCATTATCGTTCGCACCCGGTGACCCCGGCACCGAGTCGTAGTGCGCGCCGAGATAGATCGTGCCATAGCGGGTATCGCTGCCTGGCTTGGTCGCAACCACATTTGCGCTCCAGTAGCTTCCACTCCCGCCGATTACCTGAAAAGGCTGTATCTCCGTGCTCAGCCCAATCGATTTGAGCTCGTCGGCGATGTAGCTGGCCGCCTGTCGCTCGGCGGCGCTGCCTGCGCTCCGCGGCCCGATCGTTTCTGCGAGCGCACGCACGTGCCGGTCGACTCGTGCGGCATCGTAGGTTGTCCATCCGGCTTCTCTCGTTGTGCCCGCTGGTGACGCAGCTACGCTACCGGCCAGCAGGGCCCATAGCAGCAGCGAAGGCAACCGCAGTGTACGCTTGATGGAGGTTGGGGTTTTAGCGCGTGCCACGACCAGCGACCGTTGGCTGCTGAAGCGCGTCTTTGAGCGCCTGACCTTGCTCGACGCGATACACCGGCACGTTGAGCTCACTTAACTTATGCAGCGTTGGGGTTCCGGGCAGCCCACCAAAGGTCTCCTGGTCGATAAAAACGACCACGGCGCGGACGCCCCGATACAGCAGTTGCTGTAAGCTTGTCACCCAGGTGGGGTCGACGGACGACGTGATCACGACCATGGTGGACGAGCGGCTAAACTGCGATGCTTCGGCAATCAGAACTTCGCCGAGCTGTTGGGTGCCGTGCGCTCGCAATATCGCCAGCGACTCTAAAATTTTATAAAGCTGACGTGCCTCGCGCTCCGGAGGAATGACTTCGCGGTGCTGGCCCCATGCTAACATCCCGACATTGCGACTGCCGTTAAGTAGATGACGCCCAATCGAGGCAGCGGCCGAGACGATATACTCTTCGGTCGACTCTGGAATCTGAATGTCACGGTTCATCCGGCGATCACGAAACAACGTGCGATGCATCTCCCCGATTGCTTGCGAGCGCTCGTGCATATCGACGACGAGCCAAACGTCGGCGGTCGGATCCAGCTCGAACTCTTTGACCATGAGCTTGTTTGTGCGGGCCGTCGAGCGCCAGTGAATGCGGTTGAAGCTATCGCCCGACACATAGTCGCGGATCGTCGAAACGTTGGGCGTGACATGAAACGAGCGCGTGCGGACGTCCGTGCCACCGGGAAGCTCGGCGCTGGGCAGCTTGAAGTTCGGTAGATCGAGCGTCGCGGGATAAACGATGATGTCAGCGGTTGTGTCAATCGGGCGCTGAAGCTTGAAGATGCCGAATGGGTCCCCGCTGTGGAGCGTGACGGGCCCAAGCGTCCACTTGCCGCGCATTGTGCATGGCGTGCGGACCGTCCAGCGGCGCCGCTCGTTGCCGGGCAGATAGGCCACGAAGCCCGAGGCGTGGAGCGGCATGTCCGAATGATCTTCAACCTCGACCCAAAGCTTTGGCAGCGGCCAATTATTATCGATCATCAGCCGCTCGCGGGCCTCCTCGCCGACCTGGGCACGACGTGTCCCCACGTCGCGTGTGACGCTGATGCCTTGGAGATTAGCCCACGACCAGAGATACGCCAGCAGCAGCAGCGCTAGCAGGAGATAGAAGAGATAGAAAAAGAGTGGGATGCTGGTGCCCTGGGCCACCACAAAGCATACCACCGCAAGAAACAGAACGCCTAGTGCTTTCATAGCTTGAGGGGCTAGGAGCTAAGGGCTAGGGCCTAGAAGTGCACATCCTCTAGGCGCTAGCCCCTCGTCTCTTGTCCCTTATCGTGCTCCTACCACTGCCCGCTCGAAATGTCGCGCTGGGCGGCCACCCGGCACCGGAACCGCACCCAGAACATCCTCGATCACCTGAGCAGCCTGAACATTCCGGATGCGCGCTGAGGGATTGATGATTAGTCGATGACCCAATACCGGCGCTGCCAGCAGCTTGACGTCATCCGGTGTAGCGTAATCGCGGCCTTGTAGCGCCGCGGCGGCTTGTACGGTTCGAAAAAGGGCAAGCGAGCCGCGGGGACTGGCGCCGAGATACACATCATCGTGGTGGCGCGTCGCGATTGTGATCGACACGATATAGTCTTTGATCGCGTCGTCGACATACACATCCTTGACCTGCTGCTGCATGTTGAGCAGATTTTCGATGCTGATGACCTGGCTCAGGCTCTCGAGCGGGTGCTGCTGGCGCTGGCTTTCAAGAATCTGCAGCTCCTGTGCCTTTTCGGGATAACCCAGGTGAACGCGCAGCAGGAAACGGTCGAGCTGGGCCTCGGGCAGCGGGAACGTGCCTTCGTACTCAATCGGGTTTTGTGTCGCCAACACGATAAACGGATTCGGCAGCGGATGCGTCACGCCGTCGACGGTGATCTGGCGCTCCTCCATCGACTCGAGCAGGGAGGACTGTGTCTTGGGCGTCGCGCGGTTGATCTCGTCCGCGAGGACGATCTGGGCAATCACCGGGCCTGGTCGGAACTCGAACTGGCTGGTCTGCTGGTTGAAAATTGACACGCCTGTAACGTCCGAAGGCAACAAGTCCGGTGTGAATTGGATGCGCTTGAAGGAAGCACCAATCGAGCGGGCAATCGATTTTGCCAAAACGGTCTTTCCAACTCCGGGGACGTCTTCGAGAAGCACATGTCCACGGCAGAGCAGCGCCACCAGCAGCAGATCGACCGCCCTGCGCTTGCCTATGATGACTTGCTCGACGTTATCGGCTACCCGTTGGGCGACCTGTTGTATATCGTTCAAACAATCCTCCTCAGGATTTTGAGACGGTAGTGTGTAGGCAGCCAAAGCCACAATATCTGGCTCGCGCATCCATGCAACAGTGTATTTGATTATACCAGAAGGTTATGTCAGCCTGCCGCGGCGCTCACGAGCATCACCTTCCACCACGGCATATCGTTCAACGACCGAGAACTGCGGGTGGTGCATACAGTTTTAGCGGCCGGTTTACGCTCGTGGCCGGCGATAGAATATCCATTATGTTCGATTCATCTGGTATAATGAAGCACGAAGTACGGCTCGTCCGTACCTTTTTTGATGTATATAGGCCTCAGGCAGCAGGTGACAGGCTTCAGGGGAGCATGTTGACCGTTCTCCTGAAACCTGATGCCTGAAACCTAAGCTATGGAATATCAGCCAAATCTCCAGAATATTACGGGTGACGGCGGTGTCGTGGTCAACGTTGAGCCGAGGAGCACAGCTGCGGCGCTTGATTTGCGCGTCGGCGATGTGGTCGTCGCGGTGAACGGCCAGCCCATGCGCGACGTGATCGATTACCGCTTCGCGATCGCCGAGGAGCACGTTGCTGTGCAGATCCAACGTGGCGGCGACCAGTTGCTCTTTGAGATCGAGAAGGACGTCGACGATGATCTCGGGCTGGAGTTCTCCGAGCCACTGTGGGACCGTCTGCGTACCTGTAACAACAAGTGCCCGTTCTGCTTCTTGACGCAGATGCCGAAGGGCTTTCGAAAGACGCTGTATCTCAAGGATGACGACTACCGCTTGTCGTTCCTGTACGGCAACTTCGTGACGCTGACGAACCTTAAGGAGGACGACTGGCGGCGGATCGACGAGCAGCGTTTGACGCCGATGTATGTTTCGGTCCATGCGACTGACCCATACCTGCGCAGCGTGCTACTCGGTAAGCGCGATGCCGGAGATGTGATCGCCGACATCAAGCGACTCGGCGCCATGAACATTGAGGTTCATACCCAATTCGTGGTGTGCCCTGGCCTTAACGACGGCGCGGCGCTCCGAGAAAGCATCGAGGCGCTGGCGGCGCTTCATCCCATTGTGCAATCGATCGCCGCGGTGCCAGTTGGGCTGACTAAATACCGCTTTAGCGGTAAAGCGCCTCAGTCAGTCCGAGCTGCAATTCAGGTGCATGAGACAAGCGAGTGGATCAACACGAACTGGGAGCGCCAGCCGCTATGGGCCGAGCTCCGGGGCCGCGGCCCGGTTGCCGGTCAATCCGCTATGGCCGACCTCGGCTTTTGTGCGCGCGCGGGTGACAATCTTCTTTCGGATATCCCGCTGCGCACCTTTCGGCCGGATGAAGCGGCGCGCGTAATCGATATGCTGGAGCCGTATCAGGCGTACTTCCGCGACAAGCTGGGCTACGGCCTCGTGTATCCGTCGGATGAGTTTTACCTGCTCGCCGGTCGTCCGGTTCCGCCTGCGGATGTGTACGAGGGTGCGGACCAGATCGAAAACGGCGTTGGCATGGTGCGCAAGTTCCAGGATGATTGGGAGGTCGCACGCCACAAGCTGCCGCCGCGTCTGCGGAGCCCCAAGCGGGTCGTCGTCGTGACCGGAACGCTAGCCGAGCCGGTGCTACGGCCAGTGGTCGAGCGGATCGGGCGGATTCCCGGGATGAGCGCCGAGCTCAAGGTCGTGCGCAACGATTTCTTTGGCGAGACGGTGACAGTCGCCGGTCTGCTAACCGCAGGCGATGTGATTGCACAGGTTGCGCCGCTTGGTCCAGCCGACCTGGTCATTCTGCCGAAGGTGATGTTTGATTTCAAAGGCGAGCGCACGATCGACGATAAGTCGCCGGAGGTGATTGCCGAAGCGCTTGGCTCGCCCGTGGCGATGGCGCGCGAGCCGCATGAGCTTGTGCGGCTTATTCGATCGGTGGCCAAGACGACCTCACCCGCCCGCTCTGCGCAAGCCGCAGCGGTCGCTGCCTAGTCTAAGGCTGATTGCCTCGGCTCCAGGGAAACCAAATACAGGGCGCGAAGCTTGCAGTGGAATCCGCGTGCACTAGATAATATTTTTTGAGGAGAGAACATATGCCACAGCCAATCGTGGCGATTGTCGGTCGGCCCAACGTAGGCAAATCGACACTATTTAATAAGCTGGTGGGAGAGCGCCGCGCGATCGTCGAGGACGAGCCCGGCACCACTCGCGATCGGCTTTACGGTGAGGCCGAGTGGCGCGGCCGCGAGTTTACCATCGTCGACACGGCAGGTATCTTGCCGGGTGAGGAGAACGATGCAACCGCGTCGATGGCCGAGATCGTGCGCGCGACACGGGCACAGGCGCAGCTCGCAATTGACGAGGCCGACGCCATTCTGTTTCTGGTCGATGTCAAGGAAGGCATTACGGCAGCCGACGAGGAGGTTGCTGAATTGCTGCGCCAGACCAGCAAGCCCGTGATCATCGGCGCGAACAAAGCCGACTCGCTTGAGCGAGCGCAGAACGCAGTCGAGTTCTGGAACCTGGGCTTGAGCGAGCCGATTGCGATCAGCGCATATCACGGAACAGGTACCGGCGATTTGCTCGATGCGCTGTATGAGGCGCTGCCGCCCTTTGAGGAAGATCCTGAAGCCGAGTACGCGCTCAAGGTCGCGATTGTCGGGCGACCAAACGTCGGCAAGTCAAGCTTGCTGAACCGCCTGTTCGGAACCGAGCGCGTGGTCGTGAGTGATATTCCGGGCACCACGCGTGACACAATCGATACCGTTGTCGAGTTCAACGGCGAGAAAATCTTGCTGATCGACACAGCTGGTATCCGCCGGCGGGGTCGGATCGACCAGGGTATCGAGAAATATAGTGTGCTGCGGGCACTGCGAGCGATTGAGCGAGCCGATGTTGCGCTGCTGGTGGTCGATGCAACCGAGGGCGTGACGTCCCAGGACGCGCATGTCGCGGGCATGATCTTGGACGCCTATAAAGGCATCGCCGTGCTGGTCAACAAGTGGGACGCGCTTGAGAAGGACGCGGAAACCTTTGACCAGTGGAATCGTCACGTGCGCTCGGCGCTACATTTTATCCCATACGCGCCGCTGCTCTTTATCTCGGCGAAAACCGGCCAGCGCGTCGAGAAAGTGTTAGAGCTTGCGCTCCAGATCAACGGGGAGCGAAATACGCGGATTTCGACCTCGAAGATCAATACGATCTTACGTGAGGCAGTTCGCGCTCATCCGCCCTCATCAATCCACAAGGGCGCGCACCTGCGTATATTCTATGCGACGCAGGCGCAGGCCGCACCGCCGGTCTTTTTGTTCTTCTCGAACGCGCCTGAGGAGATTCATTTTTCGTACAAGCGCTACCTGGAGAATCGTATTCGGGAGGAGTATCCGTTTGTCGGTACCCCGATCATTCTGGTCTTCAAGAGCCGCGAAGAGTAATCATCTCCGAAGCTTCGGCTTTGCCTATGGGCTGCGCCAGCAGTAGCCGCGCCGCAGCCCACCTGAATCCACTGCGCCAGCTAGTTTAAAAGGAGCACGACCAACTTATGGCAACACGTCCGGGTACCTCTAAGAAACCACAGCCGGCTGCGCGTGGCCGACAAGCACCCCAGAAGCGATCAGTGCCACTTGTGCCTGCTCTCCTAGGGGCCGTCGTCCTTCTGGCCGTGCTTGGTGGCGCGTGGTATTTCTTCAACCGCGGCGGCGGGGTGCCAGCAGCAGCAGTTGCACCAGGTGGTCCTGTTCCAACTGCAACGTCGCGCCAGCACGTCGAGGGGGGCGTTCAATATTCGACGAACCCGCCAACCTCCGGCGATCATTCTGGTAGTACGGCGACCTGGGGGATCTACAACAGTACACCGCCCTCGGATGAGCGGCTGGTCCACAACCTCGAGCATGGTGGTGTGATCATTAGCTATAACCCGGCTAAGGTAGATGAGGCGACGGTCGAAAAGCTGAAGGAGCTTACGCGCGACATCCGGCGGGAGCGAGTATGCCTGATCTTGACACCGCGGGAAAGCATCCAGGACGACAAACCGATCGCGCTTACCGCCTGGGGTGCGATGGCGCTGCTCGACAACTACGACGAGGCAGCTATCCGCGCATTTTGGCGTGACCATGTTGCGCGCGGACCCGAGTTTCCCCAAGGCCAGTGCGGTTAAGCTTAATCAGATCACTTCCCCGCTTGCTTCGTGTGTGGTAGGCGGTGCTGCATAAGGGTACACCTCGCCTCCACTCCAGCGACGTGTACAGGGTCGAGTGTTATGGGAGTACGCCCACCTGGGCGTGCTCCTGACCTTGCTCGCCAGCTGTGGCTCCGCTCCACGTCAAGCGCAACTAACAATTGCTCGGGTGCCGACAGCCGAGAGAGGTGGGTCTGTGCGGGTAACAAACCTATGGGAGATGTAGCCGAAATCGAGCCCGTGTTTACCGCTGCCGCTGCGACATTCGGCCCGAAGCAGCTCGTGGAAAGCCTGCTCTTTGTTGCGGCGGAGCCAGTAGCGGTGCGGGAGCTTGCCCGCAGCCTCGCGCTACCAGCCGACGCAATCGAGGCTGCGCTTGAGCAGCTGGCCGATGACTGCCGGGAGCGTGGTATCCGTCTCCTGCGCCATAACGACCATGTTCAGCTCGTGACAGCGCCCGAGGCCGCGGCAGTTGTCGAACGCTTTCTTGGGCTTCAGACGAGTACCCCGCGTCTTTCCAATGCGGCACTTGAAACGCTAGCAATCATTGCGTACAAGCAGCCAATCACACGGCCTGGAATCGAGGCAATTCGAGGCGTGGATTGCTCGGGCTCCGTTCGGACGCTGCTGCAGCGCGGCCTGATTGCCGAAGTGGGACGGCTCCACGTGGCGGGGCGCCCAGTGCTGTATGGTACGACCGAGGACTTTTTGAAGCACTTTGGTCTCGAAAGCGTCGCGCACCTACCTGAGCTTGCGACCGACGACGGACAGAAAGAGGCTGAGCGCTAGGTCCAAAACGTGCCGCTCGTCATGGTTCTGCTTGTTTTGGGTGAAGCACCACTAATCGATCGGGCCGTAGCGCGAGGCGAACTTGTTCCGTACCGGTCACGGCTCCCGCTTCCACGTCAAGCTCAAGCTCAATACCGCTTGCATGTCGTACCACAATCCGGTCCGCGCTACCACGAAAGGTAGTACGGATCAGTTGCCCGGTGACCACGTTCGGTGAGTCTGGGGTAGCTAGCTCGGCCGCCTCGGGTGGGATGAGAACGATCGCGTCGGCGTGAGCCCCATTGGCATGGGCTACTTCCAGTGGTCCGAGCGCTGTTTCCATCAGCGTGGCGCGCGCTTGGCCGGCGCTGTGGCTGACATGCGCCGGGACGAGGTTGTTGAGGCCCATAAATCTCGCCGCAAAGACCGTTGCCGGGTGACGGTAGACCTCAAGTGGCGTCCCACTCTGGACGATCTGCCCGCGATCCATCAGCATAATCCGATCGGCGACCGCGAACGCCTCGACCTGATCGTGGGTTACATAGATACTCGTCAGGCCAATGCCTTTGATAATCCGCCGTAAGTCGTCCGTGAGCCGCTCGCGCAATGTGCGGTCGAGCGCGCCAAGGGGTTCGTCGAGCATGAGCAGGCGTGGCCTGGGTGCCAACGAGCGGGCTAGGGCGACGCGCTGACGCTCCCCGCCCGAGAGCTCAAAGATCGTGCGCTGCCCATAGCCTGGCAACCCTGCCAGCTTCAGCATCTCGGCGACGCGACGCTCGATCTCGGGACGAGGATGCCGCTGCATGCGTAGGCCAAAGGCGATGTTCTCGCCGACGTTACGGTGAGGCAGCAGGGCAAAATCTTGGAACATCAGGCCAAAGCCGCGCTGATGCACTGGAACGCGATCGATAGGCTGGCCCGCGAACCGAACTGTGCCGATGTAGTCTGGCTCGAGCCCGGCAATCACGCGGAGCAGCGTCGATTTGCCGCAGCCGCTCGGCCCCAGTAGACAAACGATCTCGCCCTCGGCAACGGCGAGTGACACACCACGCAGCGCTGGCTCCCGCCCGTAGCCCTTCACGATCTGGTGTGTTTCGAGCAGCATATGTCGTGCCCTTTTCGCTATGGGTCGCATGGTATCATATCCCTAGAGTTGGAGAGATAGGGAGTTGGCATGCCCTTTTTTCGCCGTCAGTTCGATCGACGCCAAACTCTCGCGCGGCCAGCCGCGCCTCACGACGCCTCCAAGCTCCAGGCGCTGGGCAATCATGCCTTTCGGCGCTATCTCACCAGTCCTGTCGAGGATTTGATCGACCTGTTGCCCAACGAGCCAACCGCAGTTCTTGAGTACGATGGCCGGATCGTCGCAGCGGCACAGGCTGGGTGGCGAATGGCACCAAATGCTTGGCTGCGCTCGGTCATGGTTGATAGCCGGATTGATGCAGGATATGCCCTGCCGCTCGTAGTGCAGCAGCTTCATCAACTTTTGCCGGTACGGGGCATATCAGCTATCTACGTTACGCTCGATCATTGGACTGCAACCTGGCTTGAGCGCCCTCTTGCATCAGTGGGCTACGAGCATGTGATGGAGGTCTGGTCGTACGATAAGCTGGGCATGGATGTTCCGGCCACAGGAAATCAAGCGGTTATTGTTCGGCGCGCACAGCCACACCACCTTAGCGCGATCCTTCGGCTAGACGCCCTCTGTTTTCCAACGCCATGGGCCAAAGGCGAAGAGATCTTGGGTCCAGCGATCGTGAGCGCGCCCTACTTCTCGATCGCAGAGTTTAGCGGTGAGATCGTAGGCTATACCTATGTCACGGTACACCACGCTGGCCTGCAGGCACACTTGGTGCGCGTTGCGGTCTCGCCAGCGTTCCAAGGTCAGGGTGTCGGCGTTCGGCTCCTCGCCGAAGTGGTTCGTTTCTGCCAGGGCCGCCGCATCGAGCTGCTGTCGCTAAATACCCAAGATTACAATGTTGGCGCGCAGCGGCTCTATGAATGGTTCGGGTTCCAACGGACGGGAGAGAGCCAAACCGTGCTTGGCGCGGCTCTCACATCGAGCGGAGGCGAGCGCGAAGTCACCCAATAAGCCTGCTCCAAGGAATCCAGTTGCCCAGGGCGGCATTTTAACTTTCAGCGATCTATACGTTGCGCCTGTCCGCAGCTGCGCGATTCAAAGAAAGCGTTACGCCCTCCCGCGTGCCTCAAGTATTCTCCACCGCTTCTCGTGGTACAGTCCCTGCTTCCGCTCTCGGCTCCACGTCGCTTTCGCGCGCTTGAGGAAAGGATGCAGTCATCGTGGAAAACTCGCGCCTCACAGAGATCCTATCCAATCGGGCAATGCGACTGCTTGTTCTTCTTCTGCTTGCCGCCGTGATTGTCGCAGCCGCTGTGCTGTCGCGAGGTAGCATCCGCTCGAAAGAAGGCAGCGCCCGCTTGACGCGGCCGGCCGATAACACCGTGGATTTTGCCTCGGCTGCCTACGGCATCTCTGGTAACGACGCCGATTACGATCCGCTGATGAGGTTGATTGGCGACGCTCAATTTGTGCTGCTGGGAGAAGCATCCCACGGCACGCACGAGTTCTACCGTGAGCGGGCGCGGATCACCCAGCGCTTGATCGAGGAAAAAGGCTTCAACGCGATCGCGATCGAGGGCGACTGGGCGGATGCGGAGCGGGTCGATCAGTTTGTGCGCGGGCGAGGCGTGGATCGTACCGCTGAGCAAGCGCTGGGAAATTTTAGGGACTTTCCCCAGTGGATGTGGGCCAACACCGATATCCGTGATTTGGTGCAGTGGCTGCAGTCGTATAACGCTGGGCTGAATCCCGGTACTTCAAAAATTGGCTTTTATGGCCTGGACTTTTATGATCTGTCGGGCTCTGCCCAGGCACTCATTCAAACACTGACGACGATCGACGCCGAAGCGGCTGATCGGGCACGGAACCGTCTCCGTTGCTTCGAGGGCTTTGAAGAAGATCCAACGACGTACGCGGCTGCCGTGGCACGCGACGAAATTTCGTCGTGCGCTACCCCGATGCAGGAGCAGCTGGATGAGCTACATCAGCGGGCCTCGCAGCCGATACAGCACCTCAATTCAGCAAGCCGTGAGCAGCTCTTTGGGGCACTGCAACATGCTCGTGTCATCCGTAACGCCGAAGAATTCTACCGCACGCTGTATAGCGGAAGCTCCTCGCGCGGCAATCTGCGCGACCAGCACATGGCCGACGCGCTCGATGCAATTGCGGCGCATTTTGCGGCTCCAGGCAAGCCGGGAAAGGTTGTGGTTTGGGCGCATAATACGCATACCGGCGATGCACGCGAGACCGAGCTTGGCGAGTCATGGGAGCCAAATCTGGGGCAGCTTGCGCGGCAACGGCATGGCCGCCAGGCAGTGCTTGTGGGTTTTACAACCCATAGCGGAACTGTCATTGCCGCACCAGCGTGGGGTGAGCCAGGCGAGCTCAAGGCTGTTGTTCCTGCGCTCGAGGAAAGCTATTCCGGGCTCTTTCATGCGTCGGGGCTCGGAAATTTCTTGCTGCTGCCCGGTGAGCTGCCGGCGGCAGGTGATGTCCTGGGCGAGCCTCGGTTAGAGCGGGCCATTGGCGTAGTCTATCTACCCCAATCCGAGCGCATAAGCCACTACTTTCGGGCGCACTTGTCGCGGCAGTTTGATGCCGTCATTCATTTGGATGTTACGCAGGCGCTCGAGCCGCTTGCGCAATAATCGGCCTGTGCGCACCCAGCCGCCTACAACGTAGGGGGCGTAGACGAGTGAGACTCGAAAGCAGCGCAGAGCGTGGGCATAGTCGGGATTGTGGGGCGCATGCCAAGCCCGTGCGGTGCCGGCATGTGGACCGCTCCCCATACCCGCCTCGCGTGCCTACCGCTCGTTTCCGAGGCGCTCCTAGCGGCCATTGGGAGTCGAGCAGAGGTGTCGACTGATATAATCGGTCGGCACCGGCGACAACAGCACCACACAGCTGGTTGGTCTGAAGCGAGGATGGCGGGCTATGCTAACACTGGCAAATTTGAAGCATTGGGAAATCAAATTTGAAGCGTATCTTGCCCAAGCCACAGGAGCAGGCGATGTAGCGCACGACCTCGAGCATGTTCGTCGTGTTGTCGCCAATGCGGTTGCGCTGACCGAGGCCGAAGGAGGGTGTCTCGCGGTGACACTGCCGGCTGCCTGGCTGCATGACTGCGTCATCATTCCCAAAGACTCGCCCTGGCGGTCCCGGGCCTCAACCCTTGCGGCGCAAGCCGCCGTTAGCTACCTCGAAAGCCTCGATTATCCCGTGGACTACCTCGCAGACATTCACCACGCGATCGCGGCGCATAGCTTTTCGGCGCAAATCGCTCCAAAAACACTCGAGGCGATGATCGTCCAAGATGCAGATCGGCTGGACGCACTCGGGGCGATCGGCGTTGCACGCTGCCTCATGCTCAGCGGCGCGCTCAACCGCCGCCTTTACGACCCCCACGAGCCCTTTTCGAGTGGTCGAACGTTAGATGACACCACGAATACGCTTGATCATTTCTATACCAAGCTGCTGCACCTGGGAGAGCAAATGAACACCCCAGCCGGACGCGCCGCTGCACTCCCACGTACGGCGTTTCTGCGCGCGTTTCTGTCACAGCTTGAGGACGAGCTGCCACGGCCAAAACCGACGGCGTGACTGCGGAGCAGCTCGGCTTCTGTTCGTCTTGCGCAAGCATCAGCAGTCGAGCGGCAGCTCTTCAGGCACCTCTGCCACTGCTACTATCCGCCATCGGAGCACCCCGATGATGATCACCCTGGGCTGCTCGCTCAAGCTAATGAAGCGTGTGCCACTTACCGAGCTTCTTCGTCGATCGGTACGATATCACCACCTTGGAGCTGCGTCTTCACGCCACCCACAACGGTTGGATCAAGGCCAAAGCGGTGGGCGCAGATAATCCCACTGCTACGCGCACCACGGTTATAGCCGCAGTCGAGACACAGCCCGAACTCGGCGGGTGCATCCCGCAGGGTGCATCGATCGGCCGGTCGGCGGGGCGAGCCGAACTGAATATACTTGAGCTCGGCTGCGGCGCGCAGCTGATCTGGAGCATCCGCGAGGATAGCTCGCCGACGATCACGCTTGGTGGCCACCGACAACCTCCATCGTCGTATGAATCTGCGTCGCCTGTGTCAATGTGTTGTGAACGGTGCATTGATGCTCGGCGGCGCGCAGCAGAGCTTTGTGACGGCTCGGGGGAACATCTGGGCCGATCTCCAAGTGCATCTGCATCTGTCCGACGCGATAGGGCTGCTCCACATAGTCCCACTGCACGTCGATTGCGAGGTGGTGCAAGTGAAATTGAGCGGTTGCGGCGTAATCTTGCATAACTGAGGCGGTGCAAAGCGCCAAGGAGGTTGCCAGCATCTGAAGTGGGCCAAACGGCGAGCCATGTACCGCTAATCCATCCTCGTCGTCAAGATCCAGCCGGACATGCTGTTCGTCGATGATGTGTAGTTGCATCAGGAAACCTCCTCGGATCGTGCTGGTTGCTCGATCGAATTGACGCGAGCCGGCGCATCCGGCTCATCCCACTCTGCTGCTTTCGTATAACTTCGCCGCACAGGACCTGTCGCGGCCTCTTGGTCGATAGTGTTGGCCCGCCGTTCCATGGCCTGGCGACGGTCACCTTGCTGCACCACCGTTACCGGTTCCGTCCACCAGCCGCCTGTTTCATATAGCGGCAGGAGGTACCACTTGACCGCCTTCCCGATGATCGTGGCGATAATCGCCGCGGCCGGAACCGAAAAGAGCACGCCTGCTAGCCCGTAGATTCGACCGCCAAGCAGCACCGCAAAGAGTACCAACAAGGGGTTGATCCCTAGCTCACGGCTCATAATCCTGGGCATGAGCACGTTCGTGAGTATCGCTTGGCCGATAAAGATCAGCCCAGTCGCAACCAGTGCGCTCATTAGCGGCAGCCAGAAGAAGACTACACCTAAGAGCAGCACATTCGCAAGTGTACCACCAATGAACGGCAGCAGCCGCAGCATCAGGACTGCCAGCACCCATAGTAATGCATCGGGCACACGAAAGCCGTACAGTAGGCAGCCACTCATAATCGTTCCAAGCGCTACGATATAAAAGTAGCCACGGATGTACGACGAGTACGTGACCTTGACGTCGCGGATAAACCCGTCATACTCTTCGCGCCAGCGGGGCGGTACTACCGGTCGAACCACGTCTGTCATACGGCCCGACGTTAAACTCATATACACGCTGACGGTTAGCACAAGCGCGAAGCGAGCGACAACGCTAGCGAAACCTTGTGCAAAATTGATGGCTCGGCCCGCAATCAGTCGAGCAAGATCAGAGCCAGCGTCAACAACTTTGGCAGTTAGTGACGCCGGGTCGACCTCGACACCGCGCTGCTGAAGCCATAGCGCGATCTCTTCCGCGCGTACGGCCGATCGGGCTGCGAGGCTCGGCAGCTCGCGAGCTATTCGCGTGAACTGGGGCACGAGCCATACAAAGCCCCCGATCATGCCGCCCAGAACCAGCAGGTAAGCAAGCCCGATTGCTAGACTGTGCGGTACCCGGAGTTGCTGTAATCGGCGAATGAGCGGGTCGAGCAGCAGCTTAAGCAACCAGGCCAGCCCAAAAATCAGCAGAATATCCGCAATGCGGTAGAGCAGCCGAAAGACATGCTCAATCAGCCATAGCCCGGCGACGAGCGATATAATGATGATCAGATAGCGTGGAACCGAGATACGACCCATGCTAAGTCACAGGTATCAGACAACAGGTATCAGGGTCAGAAGTACTCTGTCGTTTGTTGTGAGGCCTGCAGCCTGATACCTGAAGCCTCTAGTAGGAACGAGCGAAGATCGCGATACGTTGCGTCTGACGGCCGGTGAAGAAACAGCGTCCCGCCTCTTCGGCCTGGTCGAAGGGCAGCACGCGTACAGTTGCCTTGGTCTCCGCCTTGATCCGATCCTCGTCGTCGCCGTTGCCGTCGAAATAGACCCGTACGAAGCCCTGCTCCACCTTCTGCTTGAATTCGTCGTAGTCGGCCGCCTCGAAGGTGTGCACACGCTGGAAGGCAAGCGCGCGGTCGTACAAAGCCTGCTGCATTTCGTCAAGCAGTCCCTCAATGTGCTCATCGAGGCCCGCTTGCTCTATAAAGGTCTTGCCCTCACGTCCAGGCCGGTCGCGCCGAGAAACTGCGACGGTACCTTTTTGCAAATCCTTAGGCCCGATTTCGACACGCACAGGCACGCCTTTGACTTCCCATTCGTTGGCCTTGAAGCCCATCGAGAGATTGTCGCGGTCGTCGATCTTGAAGCGGAAGCGACCTTTCCAGCCGGCAGTAAGCCGCGCAACGGCTTCCAGCACCATGCTGCGCTCCTCATCAGTTTTGAAGATGGGCACGAGCACTACTTGGAGCGGCGCTACTTTGGGTGGCAGGACCAGGCCGTCGTCGTCGCTGTGAGCCATGATCAGAGCGCCAATCAGCCGGGTCGAGGCGCCCCACGAGGTGGTCCAGCAATACTCTTCGCGGTTGTCCGACGTTTGGTACTTGATCTCGAAGGAGTGGGCAAAGTTTTGCCCTAAATTGTGGCTCGTGCCCGCCTGCAGCGCCTTGCCGTCCTGCATCATCGCCTCGATCGAGTAGGTCCGCACGGCGCCCGCGAACCGCTCGCGCTCGGTCTTCAGGCCCCGATAGACCGGAATCGCCATTACATTCTCGACAACGTCGGCGTACACGTCGTGCAAAATCTTGAGCGTTTCCTGCTCGGCTTCCTCTTCCGTAGCATGCGCGGTATGTCCCTCCTGCCACAAGAACTCGGCTGTGCGCAGGAAGGGCCGCGTGCGCATCTCCCAGCGCATAACGTTCGCCCACTGGTTGATGAGCACGGGCAGGTCGCGCCACGAGCGAATCCATTTGGCGTAGGTCGCGCCGATAATCGTCTCCGAGGTGGGCCGGATCACCAGTGGCTCGGCCAGCTCTTCGCCGCCCGCACGGGTTACCTCGGCGACCTCGGGCGCGAAGCCTTCAATATGCTCCGCCTCCTTCATCAGGTAGCTCTTGGGGATCAGCAGCGGAAAGTAGGCGTTGACGTGGCCAGTCTCCTTGATCCGCTGATCGAGCGCGTCGCGAATCAGCTCCCAAATTGCGTAACCGTGAGGCTTGATGACCATACAGCCACGCACGCCCGAGTTTTCCGCAAGATCGGCCTGATCGACGATGTCGAGATACCACTGCGAATAGTCTTTGTCACGCGTGGTGATGCCTGCTTTGGCCATACTGTTGTCCTTTCACTCCATTTTAACCATCATGTCAACGTGAGCGCGGCACTGTCACAATCAAAAAACCCGTCCGAGCGCTGATCGCTCAAGGACGGGCCTGTCGGCTCGCGGTACCACCTTGCCTGGGGCGCTTGCGCACCCCCGCTTGCTCCCTACGGCGGCGCTTCCCAGAGATGCTGGTCGCTCCGCGATAGGGCGTCCCGATGACGGGGGACACACCGGCGCACATTAGAGCGTCAGGCTGATGCATCAAACACGGCGCTCGTGCTGTGGCGACTCAGGGGCCGGTTCTGCGCGCTTCGTATGGCCGGACTTGCACCGTGCTCCGGCTCGCTGGACATCGCGTGCGGGCGTACTATTCCCCGTCAACGTCGTTACGTATGTTGTTGTGTTGCTGACTATACCACTGCCAAAATCGAGTGTCAACGGATCTCGACTGCGCGGTGATCTTTCAGTACTTCAAAGCCACGCTACAATATGTCGATGCAACAATCTCAATCACCTACGGAACCAGCGCTGGTCACGGACCTCCAGACCCTGAATCGGCTGCTCGACAGCTGTACCTCGTGCACCACGATCGCTCCCGGCCACCGACATGTGCCCGGCGCAGGCTGCACCGACCAGCCGGATCTTATGTTCGTCTTCATTAATCCGACGGTTCGCAATTTTACAGCGCAGCAGGAGTGGCCGGGAGCACCCGTGCCGTTTGCGGGAAATCCAAAGCTCTGGCAAATTCTGGCAGAAGCCGGCTGGGTCCGGAAGGAGCTTCCGGTCGAGATGGTCGCCCTCGGCCGCACGCAGACGATGGTCGCCGGGCTAGTCGAGGAGGCGCGCCGTCAACGCATCTACCTCACCAACGCCGTTAAGTGCGTCGACGACGGCTCTAAGCTTCCTGCGGCCGAGCGCGTCACGGCCGCATGGCATTGGCTGGAGACTGAGATAGCTTTGGTGCGGCCAAGGCAGATTGTCGCGCTCGGGCTGATTCCGTTTCGCGCCCTAACCGGTCAAGACGTTCGGCTGGCGGACGAGCTGTGGGCGGCGCAGCATGAGGAAGTGCGTTCCTACGCCTCCCGCCCGATCGCTGGAAGGATTTATCCCGTTTTTCCATGCTACTTCCCTACTGGCCGCGGGAACCCGGTCGCGGCCACCCGCATGCTTGCCGCGCTGCACAAGCACCTTTCAGGGATACGGGAGTAACGGGGCAAACAGGACACAGGCCCGAACGGTTAGAGCCGGCGGGCCTGCATTAAATTCTAGGCGCTTGTTTACACCAGCTCGATGGCAAGTGCGACCGCCTCGCCGCCTCCAAGGCATAGGCTGGCAATTCCCCGGTGCCCACCGCGGTCCTGGAGCGCATGAAGCAGCGTGACGAGCACACGTGCTCCCGAAGCACCGATCGGATGGCCCAGGGCAATTGCACCCCCATTGACATTGAGACGGTCCTGGTCCAGTTGTAGCGCGTTAGCATTTGCGACTACCTGGGCGGCGAAGGCCTCGTTGATCTCGAAGAGATCGTAGTCGTCGAGCGTGGTCTGCGTGCGCTCAAGCAGGCGTTGCACGGCGTACGGTGGTGCTGTAAAAAGCTCCAATGGCTTAACCGCAGCCTGGGCGGCGCCGACAACCCGCGCTAGTGGCTTCACGCCAAGCTCGCGCGCCTTTGCCACACTCATAACCACAAGTGCCGCCGCTCCATCGGTGATACCGGGAGCATTTCCAGCCGTGACCGTGCCGTTTTCTTGCTTGAAGGCCAGCCGTAGTCCGGCGAGCTGCTTCGCGTCGGTGTCGCGGCGTACCGGCTCGTCGCTGGTAATCCGCGTAATCTGACCCTTTTTGCCTGCTATCTCGATCGCCGTTATCTCGCGGTCGAACTTGCCTGCGTCTTGAGCGGCGCTAGCCCGTTGATGTGAGCAGAGCGCGAACCCATCTTGCTGCTCGCGGGTCACGCCGAACTCCTGTGCAATCCACTCGGCGCTTAGGCCCATGTGTTGACATTCCACAGCACACCATAACCCGTCGTGGACGGTGGAGTCGATAATCTCGCCGTTGCCCATGCGGTAGCCGAAGCGGGCCTGTGGTAGCAGGTATGGGGTGCTGCTCATATTCTCCATACCGCCCGCCACAAACACATCGCCCTCGCCTGAGCGGATCATGCTCGCCGCGAGCATGACTGACTTAAGACCCGAGCCGCATACCTTGTTGATAGTAAGCGCGCCAACGCTGCTCGGAATCCCGCCTTTGAGCGCTGCCTGGCGGGCCGGGGCTTGTCCTGCGCCGGCCTGCAACACATTGCCCATTATGACTTCATCGACAACCTCAGGGTCAATGCCCGCGCGCTCGATGGCTGCCTTAATCGCGTAGCCACCCAGTTCAGGTGCTAATATCCCGGATAGTCCGCCTGCAAAGCGGCCAATTGGCGTCCGCGCGCCGGCGACGATGACGGTATCGCGGTCGTTCAGTATAGCCACAACCTGCCTCCAAAACCAAAAACGCCCCAGCGCGCTGGGGCGTACACTGCCTCAGCACGCCGGTGTGCTGCTGCGATAAGCTGTATCAAGCAGAGTGTAACATGCCTGCCGCTATCATGCTAGGCAGCCAACGTAGCCGTGTTGCGGCTTGCGGGAGCGGAGGCTGGGTAGTGGTGCATGCACGTACGTGTCTCGGCAGCGCTTGGCTGACGTCCCGCACGTCTCCGCCGCTGATTCCGCGGTTGCGACCGTTATGACAGGTCGTTCAACAACTTAACCGTGCCCCAGTCGCCCACCGGCGAGTAGGCGACATCGCGCGCGTAGGACTGAGCAACATAATCTTGTACGCCCATCTCGATCTGCTCTTGGTGGGAAAGCGGAGCTCCCAGGCCGAGCTTGTTGGCCGCCTGATGCATCGCCCACTCAGGGTGATACTTGGCGCCGATTCGCTGATATTGGCGCGTAAGTAACGTGTCGCGTAATTCCACGTCGCGCGCTTCAAGCTCGGGCGCGTCGAGCAGGTTCGAGAGCGGGAAGATGACGTCCCACTGACCGTACGGGGTGATCAGCGTTTCAAGCGAGAAGATTTGGGCTGTGTAGGTCTCGCCGCTGCCGAGCGTCAGCCGGAAGGTCTCAGTCACGGGCACGCCGATGGGGTTGCCATCAGCGTACTGGTGGAAGGCCCAGTCGGAGTGATAGGTTGCCCCGAGCGCCTGGTACGTTTGGCTACGTAGCACATTTTTGAGCTCACCGTCGGGTAGCTGGCTAAGCCGTCTAATATCTGTCCAGGCGCCAACTGGGGAGCAGATCGCGTCGACGCCGTAAACCTCGGCGACCCAGTCCCGTCCTTCGGCCTTGAAGCGGAACGGCGGGATGAGCGGCGGCCCGACGCGCTGTTGGAAGGCGAATTGGTGGAGCGCCCAGTCAGGATGATATACGTGTCTGGCTCGGCGATACGCTGCGTCGATCAAAGCCGTACGCAGAACCGTATTCGCGGGCGGTGGCGGTGCTGGAGGTGGCGGAGGCCCTGGCTGTATGTCGGTGTACACCTGGCCAATGAAGCTATCCCAGGGAAAGGCACGTGGGTCGCTTTTGCGTCCCGGTGGTAGTGCTACTTGTGCGTGGCGAACCAAGCGCGAACGAGGGATCTTATATTGCTGCACTTTGTTTCTTACCAACCACAGCGCTGCGTCAATCTGTGGCTGCGGGTAAGGATCACGGCCGTTGTTGAGGTTTTCAAGTTCGATGCCGATCGAGAAACGATTAACATCGTTTTCTCCTTGCCAGAACGAGACACCCGCGTGCCAGGCGACATCTTTGTCTTGCACAAGCTGGTAGATCTCGCCGATTTTGGTAATGTAGTAGTGGATACTGACGAGATGGCGCCGATCGCGACCGGAAAGTGTCCACAGGTCGCCGGTCTTGACTCCGCCTGTAGAGTGCATCACAATCATATCGATGCGGCGGCCTGGTTTTTGTGGACTGTATGCTGAGGGGAGTGCGGGGTATTGAATGATGGTGTAGTCCATGGAGTGCTCCTCATTGGTCTCGTACGATGGTGCATCGTAGCAGCCCCTGATCCGCGTTGTCAAGGCACTGCCGCGACTGTCAGGGCGATATGATAGAGAGGATGGCCGAGCGGCTATCGGCTGACCAGGGACGAAAGGTGGATTTTACCGATGGGATATTTACCTATCACCGATCACGGCCTGATCGGCGATCTTCATACCGCGGGGCTTGTGGGCTGCGATGGTCGGCTCGTCTGGCTGCCCTGGCCCCATTTTAGCGCGCCAAGTCTCTTCGCGGCAATCCTTGACGACAACAAGGGTGGTGAGTGGGTCATTGCGCCGAGGGACTGGACACGCTCCCGCCAAGCATACTCCGGACAAACGGCGATCCTTGTGACATACTTTGAAACCCCAACCGGCACAGCCGAGCTATGGGATTGGATGTCACCCTATGACAGTCTTGCGCCAGGCCACGATCTTTGCCGTGAGCTACGCTGCACCAGCGGTGAGATCGAGATTCACGGACGGTTCGCGCCGCGGCCCGACTATGCCCGCAGCTTGCCCGAGCTGCAAATACACGCCGATGGCCTCCGCTTTGACGCACATGGCCTGGCCATGCATCTCACTTCCGACCGCCCTTGGCAGATCAGCGGCCAGGAAGCATTCCTCGACGCTACTTTGCAAGCGGGCGAGCAGATACGCTGCGTGCTAAGAGGC
>JADDQE010000178.1:0-7161 GCA_016781525.1 bacterium
CTTGCGTGAGTACAAGTACGGCAGGATGGCATCTGGATCGCTATCCCGCTGCCCGGCACGGTCATCATGATCTGCATGACTGCCGCTTCCACGGTCAAATGTTTGCGGATAATCTGTCGCCCCGCGGCCAGCTACCCGACAGGGGTTCAGGATGCTTCAAGGTCGCCATCATGTGGATGGTCCGCACCACATGGTACAATCTCGCCTGCACATTGTACATGAGGCGCGCATGACACTGATCAATCAAAAGATGATTCGAGCCTTTATCGAAGGGCGGTACTGGCGCCACCCTGTTCGCGCGCTGCGCATTTTTGCAGCGGAAACCGCGCGTAAAAATCGCGGCTACAAGCGAGCATGGGAAGCTGTCGGCAAAGATGCCGGCTGGACCTATACCATGATGAATGGCTCGCCCGATGAAGCGACGCTCCAGCGAACAGGCCGCGAGATGGCGGCGCGATTGGTCGATGCGCTTGCCCTCCAGTCCTCCCATCGAGTCTTAGAGCTTGGCTGCGGTGTTGCACGCATTGGACGCGAGTTAGCACCCCAGGTGGGCGAGTGGTATGGCGCAGACATCTCGTCGTCAATCCTCAAGATCGCGCAGCGCCGCACTGCTCATCTACGGAACGTGCATTTCCGTGAGCTGAAGCGCGCCGATCTGCCCTTTGAAGATAACTCCTTCGACCGTGTCTACTCGCATCTCGTGCTCTTCCATATGGACAAGGAAGATTTGTACTTGTACTTGAAAGAGTTTGCGCGCGTTTTGAAGCCGGGCGGGCTGCTGTACTTCGATACCTGGAATCTGCTGCACCCTGAAGGGTGGGAGCGCTTCATCTGGGAGCTCGAGCACCATCGCCACAAGCAAGTCAAACCGGCACACCGTAACCAGTTTTGCACACCCGACGAGGTGCGACTATATGTTGAAAAGGCGGGCGTGACGCCGCTGCACGTCCTCGATCCCAGCTTCTGGGTACAGACTATTGCCGGTAAACCAGCGGCTGGTGTGAGCCTTGATGAGCTTCAAGCGCTTCCGCGCAACCTGGATAGCTTAATTCCACACGGCAGATGGTATTACTAAATTTCAGAGCGGCACGAACCAAGATCCGGAGGTTGCGGAGATGGAGACATCCACTGTGGTTCGTGCTGCTGAGCTTTTGGTTCGTTGGCTGCACTGTCGTGCCCGTGGCAACCACTCCTACGCCTACGCCACGTCCAACTGCGCTGCCAACTCCGACCCCCGATCCCGATGTTGTGCTTTTTCCAAACGGGCACACGCTGCGCGGCGCGTTTCGTCGCTTCTGGCAGGCCGCCGATGGCCCGCTGCTCTTTGGGTCGCCTCTCACCGCGGCACACTGGATCGACGGGCAGCGCGTCCAGTTTTTCGAGCGGGCACGTTTCGAGCTGGGCTCGGACGGGTCTGTACAGCTCGGCCGATTGGGTACGGAGGCCATCGCGGGTTTGCGGAATCCGCCAGCGGCTGCAGCGCCACAGGCAAACTGTCAATATTTCGAAACAACTGGTCATAATGTTTGCGGTGCTTTTCGTGATTTTTGGGAGCGCGGGGGAGTGGAGCTCTTCGGTGCTCCACTGACTGAGGCTACCCGTACTGGTAATATCAGGTCGCAATACTTCGAGCGGACGCGGCTGGAGCAGATAGATGGCGGTGCGGTGCACGTCGGCAACCTGGGTGACGAAGCTCTCGCACAAATCCCGGCGCATCTGGTCTTGCGAGTACCTGGTCACGTCCCGTCGGCACGACCGGCCGAGCTAACAGTCGCTCAAGCTGTGGTGCAGCCACTTGAGGCGGTCGAGGCGACGCTCCATACGGAGGGCATAAGTGGTACTGTAACCGTCTTCTGGGGCGATAGCTCCGGTCATATTTGGGCTTCCAACGGGACACTCAGCGATGAGCAGGCGGTCGTCTCGCACATTGCACAAGGAGCACTCGGCCAACAGGGTGCCGTTGTGATGGCCGCTGGCGAGATTCTCGCCGTTAATACCAAGCTTTACAGGCTGAATGCCGCCAGCACAATCGTCACCGGGCAGCCGCGCTTCGACGAGATGCTGCCGCGGGTGAAGGCGTTCATGGACCAAGATATCTCGGTCTATACCTTTGGCAAGAACACTGTGCGTGGCTACCGCTCACCCGACAATAATCTTCTCTGGCTGCGCGACCACGTGCACCAAGGTAAGGGCTACGCCTACTGGGAGCAGGATATGACCAGCCTGCTTGACCAGTTCCGCCGCTATCAGCGCTCCGACGGATCGTTCGATGACTACCTTGGCGTCTTCGAGTTTGGCGAGGTACGTGGGCGGAAGGAGGTCGAGGCGGATCTCGAGTACTTGTTTGTCGAGGGTGTGTATCGCGCGTGGCAGGCTACCGGCGATGATGACTGGCTGCGACAACAGGTGCCGGCGATGGAGCGCGGCCTGCGGTATGCGCTTACCGATCCCCTACGTTGGGATACAACACATCGGCTCGTCAAGCGGCCCTACACGATTGATACTTGGGACTTCGAGATTGGCCAGCCGACCATTTCTCCGGACGGCAAAGTCGCACCGCGCCATTGGATCGACGCCGACACCAAGTGGTCGATTTTTCATGGCGACAATACCGGCTATGCTCAGGCGATGAACCTGCTGGCGACCATGTACACTCATCTGGGCGAGCATAAACGCGCTAACCATTGGCGTAGCGAGGCGCGCGGGCTCGTCGAGCGCCTCAATCGCTTGGCGTGGAATGGCAGGTTTTATCAGCATATGGTTCCGCTCGTTCCGGTTGACCTTCCCGTCGATACGGAGCAGCAGCTGTCGCTCTCGAACGCCTATGCTCTGAATCGGGGCGTGCTCTCGCACGACCAAGGCGCTGCAATTATCGCCGAATACCAGTCACGCCGGCGTCCAACGGATCAGGCCTTCGCCGAGTGGTATTCGATCGATCCGCCGTTTCCCGCGGGCATATCCTCGATTCCGGAGTGGGATATGGGGCATCGCCCAGGTGAGTATGTGAACGGTGGCATCATGCCCCTGGTCGGCGGTGAGCTCGCGCAGGGTGCGTTTCACTATGGACAGGAAACATACGGTTTTGATATTTTGCAGCGCTACCATAGCTTGATCGCCGGCACCGGCGCCTCGTATCTGTGGTACTACCCGATGGGGCAGCCCGGCGTTTCTGGGCCCGACACGCTTCCCACCGACGGCTGGGGCGCCTCGGCGATGCTTGCCGCGCTTGTCGAAGGCGCCGCTGGCGTGCGCGACGAGGCAAGCGCCTTTGCCGACGTTTCCCTTGCACCCCGCTGGGCCGTTGCGCGTGACGTCCAAGCGGCACGGGTCGTTATCCGCTATGGCGCTTCCGACGGCTATGTTGCCTACGACTGGTCGCGGCTAGCAAACGGGCTGCGATTACGCTGGACCGGCAGCGCTGAGCTCGCCCAATTGCATCTCCTGCTGCCACCCGAGATCCCCGATACGTTCCACGTCACGGTTAATGGCCACGCTGTGGAGCCAGCTCTGAGGAACGTAGGCCAGAGCCGCTACCTTGACCTTGAACAGCTGCCCGTGGGTGAGCTTGTCATAACGTGGTAGGGCTGCATCTTCTCATCGGTGGTACGACTCATCGTAAATATTTATGGTAAAGCGGGAGAGTCATCAAGCAGTAATCTAACATCGGTTCCGTAGCTCGACGCGGCGCATCTGAAGTTGTCCACACACCTGGGGATAAGTCGTGGATATGTTGCCAAAGCACCTGGTCAAGTTTAAGCTTTCCCAATCACTGATCTCGATATTCGCTGAAATTACAAGGATAAGTTATCCACAGACATGGGGAAAAGTTATCCTCATTTTCCCCCAGGCTAGGGTTATTTCAATCACGATGTGGCCAGGGTAGCACGTACAAAGTATAAGAAACTCTTATGCGGATAGAGGTGGATTGGGCTTGAAGTATGAATGCTGATCGAGTATGATCGCCCTCACATCGACATGAGCTTACCCTAATTAGTGATAAACAATATCCCAACAGACAAAGGGGTGCGCTGGGATGACGCGGCGTGCTTGAACCGTCCGCGTGCGGGAGGGATGATTGAATACCAAGCAAATCTGGCAGGCTGCTCTGGGCGACCTTCAGCTGCAGCTGCCACGGAGTGAATTTGATACATGGATTAAAGAGACGACATTGGTCGATCTCGAGGATAATCAGGCGATCGTGGGGACGCCCAATATTTTTGCCCGCGAGAAGCTGGAGGGCCGTTACGTCACCCCAATCCAGGACACGCTGAACACGATTCTAGGCTATCCGGTTCAGGTGCAGGTTGTGATCGGCACGCCGGGCGAGGGCAGCGCTCCCACGGCTGAGGTCGATGCGCCCGCCCCGAAACCAGCCGCCGTAGCACCTCGCCAGCCGGGCTATGGCTCGAACGGCCATACTGCTTCGCGCGCCGCAACCAGTGCTCAGCAGCTTGAGCTGCCCACTCCGCGAACGGCGATGCTCAATCCGCGCTACACGTTTAGCTCGTATATCGTCGGCTCGTCCAACCGGCTTGCACATGCCGCGTGCTTGGCGGTTGCCGAGCATCCCGCCAAGGCGTACAACCCGCTCTTTTTGTATGGCGGTGTGGGGCTTGGGAAGACGCACCTGCTGCACGCAATTGGCAACGCAGCCCTCGACGCGAATCCTGAGATCAACGTCCTCTATGTTTCGTCCGAGAAGTTTACAAACGACTTGATCAACGCGATTCGTCGCCAAAATACCGAGGAGTTCCGGCTGCGCTATCGCAACATCGATATCCTGCTGATCGACGACATTCAGTTCATCACGGGCAAAGAGGCAACTCAGGAAGAGTTCTTTCATACCTTCAACACGCTGCATGGTGCCGGTAAGCAAATTGTGATCAGCTCCGACAAGCCGCCGAAAGCGATTGTTACGCTGGAGGAGCGGATGCGCTCGCGCTTTGAGTGGGGCTTGATCGTCGACGTGCAGTCGCCCGACCTAGAAACCCGCACCGCTATCCTCCGTGGCAAGGGCGAGTCGCTGAATGTCCGTGTGCCCGATGAGGTGATCGACTTTCTGGCCCATCGCATCCAATCGAACATTCGTGAGCTCGAGGGTAGTCTCAACCGCGTGGTTGCCTTCGCGAACCTTAACCGCCAGCCGATCACCACTGAGCTTGCATCGGCGGCGCTCAGCGAGCTGCTTGAAAACTCGCGGCGGCAGCGCGTCACAAACGATTCGATTTTGGATCATGTCTCGAAGTATTACGGAATCGATAGCAAAATATTGAAGGGACGGCAGCGCTCCCGGAATATCGTCGTGCCGCGTCAGGTAGCGATGTATCTCATGCGCGAGGAGACAGAATCAAGCTTGGTCGAGATCGGCGGCGCGCTTGGTGGGCGCGATCACACGACGGTTTTGCACGGCTGTGAGAAGATTGCCGGGGAGATCAACACCGACTCGCGACTTCGGTCGGACGTACTTGAAATTCGCAACCGGCTGTATAACGGTAATGCGCCGGCGTTGTAGCCTGCCAGCAGGTTAGTCTCGTAGGACGCGTCTCGGAAGCATGTCAGTGCCCCGAAGACGCTCCGCTGCAATGATAACTAAGCTGCGCTGCTGTTTCCGCAACTGATCACGATATCGTGACGCAAGCTGACCAACCTAGGGGGATGTGCTTGCGGGTGTTGCGAGGCCGAGGACTCCTTGGCCCATTGAGCGAGCGGTACAGCTCCCCCACCATTGCGGGCCGACCACGTTCGTCGGCCCGCACATCTTTAATTCAGCCCGTACAATATCTGTATGCTAACGCTCGAAACGCTAGCCCAGTTGCAGACTCCAGATGGTGCCGCAGCCCTTGCAGCGGCCCGCGCGCTTGCGCCAAACGACGCCTCGCTGCTTTCGGCACTGGAGCAGCTGCGCAAGAGCTTTCCGCCGGCCCTGGCCTCCGCTGCGCTTGAAACGGTGATGCTGCGGCAGCGTGCACGCACTAAGTTCAGCCGCTCTGATGAGATGTTTTTCACGCGGGAAGCCCTTGAGCAGGCTTCGGGCGAGCTGGTTGCCCGCCATCGTGCCCGGCGCTAC
The DNA here is from genome assembly GCA_016781525.1 of bacterium. GTDB lineage: Bacteria > Chloroflexota > Chloroflexia > Chloroflexales > Kallotenuaceae > LB3-1. The sequence continues at coordinate 6,068 of JADDQE010000178.1, forward strand.
GGGAACACATCCGCCGCAATCTACGATATATGCTGCTCAATCGGGGGTGATGCGCTAGGCCTTGCGACGACCCAGCATCCCGTAGTTGGCATTGATATCGATCCGCTGCGCTTGGCAATGGCGGAAGTGAACCTGGCAGTCTATAACCTGTCGTCGAGCGTCGACCTGCGGCTTGCAGACGCTAGAATGGTTGAGATTCCTCACGACGGGCTGTTGTTCTTTGATCCAGCGCGACGCAGGACGACCCGAGGTGGAAGTCGCCGGCGGGTTTTCAACCCCGATGACTATGAGCCACCCCTGTCGTTGGTGGAAACCTGGCGGGAACGCGCTTGCGGCTTTGGTGTCAAGGTTGCACCGGGCATTGACTACGATGCACTGCCCTATGACTGCGAGGTGGAGATCGTGTCTGTGGCGGGCGAAGTCAAAGAGGCCTGCCTCTGGTTTGGTGACTTGCGCCAGCACACGCGCAGCGCCACCCTGCTCACCGCCTCCGGGCAGGTTGCCACGCTGCATGAGACAGATGGGCGGCCGGTTCCAGCGATCCCTCCGCTGCACTATCTGTACGAGCCCGATGGCGCTGTCATCCGAGCACACTTGGTCGAGCAGCTAGCAATTCTGATTGGCGCCGCGAAAATCGACGACGACATCGCTCTGTTGACCAGCGATACCTTGGTCGAGACGCCCTTCGCGCGAGCCTTCGAGGTGCACGAAGTGCTGCCCTTCAATTTGAAGCGACTGCGAACACGCCTACGGGAGCTGGAAGTTGGCAGCGTCGTGATCAAGAAACGAGGTTCGCCGCTTGATCCGCAGGAGCTTGAGCAGCAGCTTCGGCTTGTGCGCTCCCACCCGCGGTCGCTCACACTCGTGCTCACCCATGTGCTTGGCCAGCCGAGCGTTGTGCTCTGCGCGCCGGTTCCAGCCGAAAACAATGCGGGGCGTGGTCTTTGACCATGCCCCGCTTCTCGCACCAATTTCGCCTATTCCTCGTCGCCTATTCCTCGTCGCGTCGTCGCCGTCCTGGGGGCCCACCACGACTTGGTCCGCTAGGCCGGCCGCCAGGGCCACCGCGGCTAAAGCCCCCAGGCCCGCCACGA